>CAZRXW010000058.1:0-1776 GCA_964604195.1 uncultured Bdellovibrionales bacterium | reverse complement strand
AATTCAATATCGGCGAATTGATGCATACGGAACTCCGTTTTCTATAAAAGTTGATATGACTCCTGGTAAGAAAGCGGGGAGTGCAAAGATTCATACGGTATCTTTCCATCGTCCTCTCCAAGAGTATTTTAAGGCGCTCAGTGGTGCTGGATTCTCAGTTGTTGGACTTGAAGAATGGATTTCTCACAAACAAAGTGAACGAGGCCCTCGTGCGAAAGCAGAAGATACCGCTCGCAAAGAGTTTCCCATGTTTCTCACGATTGTCGCGCGTAAGCATTAGCAATTGGAGGTGAGGCAGTCACCTTATTCTTTGAAATGAAGTATTTCGCGAGTACCCTAGATAGCCAAGTAATGAATATGAGTAAGGAAAAATTTGAGGTAGGAGAATCTTCAATAGAGGGAAGGGGCGGATTCGCTGTGTGTGATATTCAAAAAGGAGACATTATTTGCACCATGGGCGGTGATACAAAAACCTTCGAAGATTTTGAGGAGATGCATCGCCTTGGTCATACGCGAATCTCATGTGACCAACTACAAATAGGCGTACGCACATATATTTTTCTTGAAGAACCGTACGTGTTCCTCAATCATTCATGTAATCCGAATGCGGGAATAAAGGGTCAACGAACCATGACCGCTTTACGAGATATTAAAAAGGGAGAGGAAATAACATACGACTACTCTGCTACCGAGTGGACAGTGCAAGACTATCCACCCTACTACACAGACGGGTGGCCGATGCATTGTCGCTGTAACTCTTCGGAGTGCCGAACGAAGGTCGCTTGTTTTCTATACCTTCCAGAATCTGTCAAAAGAAAATATGTTGAATCCGGCATTATTCAAGATCACATACTTGAAAGATTGCGCGAACCAAAAGAAATGCAAAGATGCCTTGTGTGTGAGTCCATCCTAGAGAAGACTCTGTAAGTATTAAGATTCGTTCCATCATCATTCCCCTCGGCCATGGGTCAGGTGGAGAGCCGAGAGAAAATATCTTGTAATTAAAAAGAGTCGCCCGCCGGATGGACGACTCCGGTGGGCGATATGCTTGATAAGCGTTCTGCTCTAGCGCGGATTTCTACTCATGATTCCGATGCCCATCCATTTACGTACTCCTCCGTCGCCTCGGGAGTAGAGTTGGACCCAGACTATCTGTTGTGCCGGGTATCGGCTCCCAAAATCGTCGAAACCTGCTTCTTCGTGTCGCTCGACGATCTCGATCCGCTCGAAGGTCTTGCCCGGCGGAAGGAAGTAGACACTACCATTCATTCCTTCCCCGACATTCTTCACCGTCTGGGTGAGCAGAAATGTCCAGGAGTTTGGCTCTTTGGAATAGAGCGGATGGCGGCCGTCGTAGAACACGGTCACTTCGAGGTGCTGGGGAGAACCGACATCATCCAGGGGATCAGTCTCCTTGGATCCGCGCGGGCGAGTTTGGAGAACACATCCTGGCTTCAACGCAACCTCGATACTGAAGCTCTCTAGTTTTGAAGACGCGGGAGGTACCTTGATGGTGTTTCCGCCCGAGAGATTACGTACATAGTTCAGCGCTGTGGCGAGCATTCCTTTCTCCTTTTGTTGATCAATCTGAAAAAAATAATACTACACATTTTATATGTATGCAAGTAGATCGTTTTTGGAATATGCACATCTCAGAAGTTTTCTAGAATAATCTCACCATCGCCCATGCCTGCTGGGTAGGCAATTCAGATAGCCACCATATTTTTTGGGTTGTTTGAATGCAGTATACTGTTCTTATGTCCATCCGTTCTTTTT
>CAZRXW010000057.1:0-2128 GCA_964604195.1 uncultured Bdellovibrionales bacterium | reverse complement strand
AGGCGGAGCCTAAGATAAAAGAGGCTAAGACAAGCCTCTTTTTCTATTACCCCGCGATGGATGTTTGAACCTCTTATGCCAGAAGCTTGTTCCCATATTTCTCAATGAAGTATTTGACGGGATAGACGAGTTCTTTTTGGAGCGCCTCATCAAGAGTGAGCCATACTGGCTTAACTCCCTCGTCGTTTATTTTTATCTCACCAACATTTTCTACTTTGGTGGTGTAGAGATGCCATTTATGATTATCAGCACCACGACGACACTCATCGCCGATGACATCTTCTTCTGAAAAGAGTTTTACATTTTCAACTTCAATGCCTGCCTCTTCCTGCAATTCTCGTTTG
Organism: uncultured Bdellovibrionales bacterium; assembly: GCA_964604195.1. GTDB lineage: Bacteria > Patescibacteriota > Minisyncoccia > Moranbacterales > UBA1568 > SSEF01. The sequence goes on along the minus strand of CAZRXW010000057.1, from coordinate 1,784 downwards.
GCAGCTGTTTCTGCATCTTCTCCAGTATCCAGGTGACCTGCTGGGATAGCGAAAGCAAAGGGATAGATAGTGCGTTCAAAAAATAGAGCTTTACCAGCCTTATTAAACACGAAAACGCCTACGCTTTCGTGCCAGTATTCTTTAGTGGCCTCGTCCACCCACCAGACTGTCTTGGGGTCAATGACAATAAGGCGAGGGGATTTATCACCGCAGCTATCGCAGAGATAAAAAGTCTTCTCTCCTTCAAAAACCCGATTGATGCTTTCCGAATGACACTTTGAGCAGTATTGGTGGAACTGGTTATCCGTTGGCAGCGGGAAGGCAATCTTCATAAAGCGGTAAAGTTAAGTCTTGTCTTTCTAGTAAACTCGTGTTACAGTATTTTGTCAAAGTTCAGTGTAACTTTCGGCAAGTTTTTTCACATCACAAGGAGAAGCTGAAATGAGAGTTTTTCGAACCGACTGCAGAGAGTGGCAGGGTTATAAACCTTGCAGTAAGCAAAAGGCAGGGCTGGTAGAAGGTTGCGAAAGCTGCCACCTCTACACCCCGATTCAAGAGAATGTCCTGATTGTTGAAGCTGGCGGGCTGGGGAGTGCCTTGCGGACAAGCGTAGTTGCCAAGGAAATCAGGTGGCGTAGCCCGAATGCTCGCATTCAATGGTTGACCAGCGAGCAGACTGTTGAACTCGTGGAGAAAAACATCCCGAGCGTTGACATGGTGTATCCCACAACTTGGGAAAGCCTGATGATTCTGGGAGCGCAAGCTTATAACCAAATCATCAACTTCGAGTCCAACCCGCTTCATCTCGCTTTCGTTGGTGACCTGCTTCTGAAGAAACGAGGATTCGTGATGAACGAGCTGGGAAATCTGGTTCAGGCATCGCGTTCCGCGGAAGAGTTCCTCTGGTTGCAGACTAATGACCGATTCCGTAGGAGGGAAAACAGGAAGCCGATGCAGCAAATCCTCTTGGAGACGGCGGGATTGAAGTGGGAGGAGCAATCCTATGACTTAGTGACGAGGCCAGAAGACAACAGGTGGGCGCAGGCTCTTCTTGAGTCAAAGGGCATCACGGAAACAGATGTGCTTGTTGATCTCAACATCGGCAGTAGTCAACACCATAGCGCTAAGCGGTGGCCACCTCGGTATTTCTACGAGCTGGCCAAGCTGTGCCAGGAGCACCATCCCGAGTGGAAATTGCTGGTGCTGGCTGGACTGGAAGATGTTGATGCCTACGATGTCATCTCTGGTTTGAACGAGGAAGAGTCGCTCGGCAACCTCGTCTTTACTGGCTATGGAAATACGCTGAGTCAGTTCATCTCTCTGGTTGGTCGTATCCCGCTCGTGATTTCGGCTGATACTTTCGGTCTGCACGTTGCTCTTGGACTCGGAAAGAAGGCCATCTCACTCTGGGGACCGCAACCAGAGAATGAGACCTACGGATACGGTAGGGAAAGAAAAGTCAGCCTCGGCTTGGATTGCGCTCCTTGTTTTGCTGGGCGGCCAGAGAAATGCATGAACCCGAATACTTTGCAGTGTATGAATGGAATCAGTGTTTCGATGGTCTATCAGATTTTGGAGCAGGAGCTTTCGCAATGAAGGCTCGCACTTGGTCTCGGAGTTGTCATAACAGCTACCGAGACTTTTCTTTTTTGAGAATATAGTGGAACGCGGGGTGGGGTAAACTTTATGAGTTTTGAGCGAGGAAGTTCTTCAATCCGAAGTAGTAGAACTTTGACTCCCTGTCTTCCTGTATAGAGGTTCTAATAGTGTTCAGTAGGCGGAGC
>CAZRXW010000056.1:0-3003 GCA_964604195.1 uncultured Bdellovibrionales bacterium | reverse complement strand
TTCTTCAAATCCGCTCCTTTCAGAGTGTTACCTATGTATCTCATCTTCTTCAGGGTGTGCGCTGGTTTACAAATATGGACTATGAGGGGCGTCACGAGAAGTTAGTCCTTTATAAGAAGTACTCTTCGGAAGAGTATCCGAAGTATGACAACTACGATGCCATAGAAGTCTCTAAGACGGCGGATATCCCACTTGATTATGAGGGAGTAATGGGAGTGCCTATTACTTTTCTTGATAAATATAACCCGGAACAATTTATAATATTGGATATTAACCCTCATTTTTTTTCTATTATTGAACAAGGGTATCAAAAACCAAAACAGTTGAAAATTTCTGGACGAAAAGATCCATATGCGCGTATTCTTATTAAAAATAAGGGATTTAAAACTACTGTATGAAAATTGAACTACATAGAATCAAAGTACGTGATGTTATCCAAGGTTATGCAGACAATCATGAAGAAGGTGTTATTGCATATAGTGGTAAGCTCGACGTTCGTCCGAAATATCAACGTGAATTCGTTTATAAAGATAAACAGCGTGATGCGGTGCTAGAGACCGTCAGGAAAGGGTTTCCATTGAATGTCATGTACTGGATGGTTCGAGATAATGGAGGTTTTGAAGTGCTTGATGGTCAGCAGCGTACCATTAGTCTTGGTCAGTATGTCACTGGTGATTTTTCATTGGACAATCGATTTTTCCACAATCTCACCAGAGAAGAACAAGAGCAAATACTCGACTACGAGCTGATGATCTATTTTTGTGAGGGTACAGACAAGGAACGGTTAGATTGGTTTAGAACGATCAATATAGCAGGTGAAAAATTGACTGATCAGGAACTGCGTAACGCGGTTTATACTGGGCCATGGCTTTCAGATGCCAAGCTCAAATTTAGTAAAAGAAACTGCGCGGCATATCTACTTGCCAATGACGGCGGTCAACTTGTCAGTGGAGATACTATTCGGCAAGAATATTTGGAGGCTGCACTTTCGTGGATCAATAATGGCGAAGTGGCAGACTATATGGCGAAGCATCAGCACGACAACGATGCCGATGAATTGTGGGAATATTTCCAAAGCGTGATAGCTTGGGTGCGGCAAGTTTTTCCTAATCATCGAAAGGAAATGGCGCATGTGAATTGGGGAGAGCTTTACAATCAATTCAAGGGTGAAACGTTAGATGTTGAAAAATTGGAAGCTGAGGTCGCTCAACTCATGCAAGATGAAGATGTAACCAAAAAATCAGGTATTTACCCCTTTGTTCTTACCAGGGAGGAAAGATGTCTTTCTATTCGCGCTTTTTCTGACAAGATGAAGCGTGAGGCATATGAGAAACAAAAAGGGAAGTGTAAATTTTGTAAGAAACAATTTTCTATTGACGAAATGGAAGCTGATCACATTACTCCGTGGCATGAGGGCGGGAAGACTATTGCAGGGAACTGTCAGATGTTGTGCAAGGAAGATAATAGGAGGAAATCTGGAAAGTAATTTATGTGGATTGATGATGTTTTTATTTAGATATGTCTGATGAGCAAACTCGACTTGGAGCGATTGAGTACGCTAAAAAGAATAAGAAAGAAATTGCGCGTCGATTAGTGGATATGTCATTGTATCCACCTGAAGACCTCCCAGTTTCAGTGTTTATGGCCGGATCTCCAGGCGCTGGGAAAACTGAGTCTTCGAAAAAACTTATAGAAGACAAAAAAGGAGTTGATGGTAAGGGGATTTTGCGGATTGATCCAGATGATATCCGTGAAGAGTTTCGATCGCTTTGGTATAATGGTAAAAATTCAAATTTATTTCAGTACCCGACATCTATTATTGCAGATAAGATGCAGGATTTAGCGCTTCATCAATCGCAAAGCTATATTTTTGATGGGACACTAGCTAATTTGGAACGTTCTCGTGAAAATATTAAGCGATCGCTACACCATTCAAGAATAGTCCTCGTGCTCTATGTTTACCAGGAACCACTTCAAGCTTGGAAGTTTGTGAAGGCAAGAGAAAGGAAGGATGGACGAGTCATCCCTCCACGAGCTTTTGTTGATGAGTATTTTGGTGCTCGCCAAAATATTGCTATTCTTAAGGAGGAGTTTAAAAATCAAATACAAATCGATATTCTTATCAAAAATATAGATGGGTCTGATTACGATTATCATGAGAATATACCAAGTATTGACAGGTATATAAAAGAGAAGTATAATACTGATTCCTTACTTAATGCTATAATGAGTCAACCAATATGATTTCTTTCATCCGAAAAGCTATCGCTACTTTTGGTAAAGCAAAGAAGCAAAGCGAGTTTTCTCGTTTTATTCGCTCAGCTTCTTCGCGTGAGAAAAAGAAGGTTTTTAAAAAAGTGGCTCGTGAAGCTGCTGCAGAACAGCGCAAGGTGCTTGAAAGTATTGAGTTTGCTCGTTAAGTCTGTCAAAAAATACTTCGTTTCCCCAGTTCTTCGGAGCTGGTTTTTGTTTGGGTGTACAATGGAGGGAGAGATAATAACCCCGAGGGTTATGAAAGACTTTATTCCTCTTGGTGTAGGTGTTGGCATCACACTGCTCTTGGCAGCGCTGTGGCTTGCTTGGTATGCATTGGGGCGGGTGCGGGAATTGTCGCGGACAGTGAAACGCTTGCGGCAAGATATCGATATTGCCGAGGCCAAAGTACAGCAAACCCAGTTTATCGATCTCGACCTCTCGAGTATCGAGACCAAAATTGAAGAGGGGAATGGAGAGCTTCAGCTCTATGTGGAGCAGGAAGTGGCGTCGCTTTCGAGAGAACTGGAGGATATGGATGAACGGCTGGAAACGCTCGAGACTGATCAGGATGATACCAATGAGGAACGGATTACCGAACTGGAGGAGCAGGTCGCCGAACTCGAAGAACGTTTGCAGGCCATCGAAACCAAACAGTCCTAGTCTTGTTCCCTCAGCTGTGTAGCTGGGGTTTTGCCTACATTCTACCTTGAATCGCAACTGATTTCCTTTCCACGAAGACCTCGTACG
>CAZRXW010000055.1:0-3061 GCA_964604195.1 uncultured Bdellovibrionales bacterium | reverse complement strand
GGCCTATTCAGCCTCGCTTTCACTGTGTCTCCGGAACTCTTCATCCCTTAGACAACCGCATAGAACAAACTCGTTGGATCGTGCTGCAAAAAGCACGCCGTCACCGTACCTCACTTTTGCTCGGCACGGAATTTCCAATTTCCAATTTCCAATTTCCAATCAATATTCAAACCTTAGATTCATAAACTTCATTGAAGGGACAACTTTCGTCGACCCGATGATTCGTGTAACTTGCCAGTTCTACCCTGGCATCTCCGAACAGACGGTAGTACCCACTCGCAGATGGGCCTGTCCGCACGGTATCCTTAAATCAGCATGATACGCCCACTCGATCCATGAGCGACAACCGCACTCCCGAGAGGATGGCTGCATTAAAGCCAACCTTTGGACTGTTTTCGCGTGCACACAGGGGCTGATTTTCTGAACGATCATCACGCGAACTTTACGAGGAGTATCTCCTCAATGAAATTTATGAAGTCTTGGTCAAATGTTTGATTGGTCAATTGGTTACTGGACAATCGGTTATCCCGTAGCGCTCAAAAGTGAGGCACGGCTCCGACTCTTTGTTAGCAGAGAGTTTCAGTTCTATTTCACCTCCCTTTCGGGATGCTTTTCACCTTTCCCTCACGGTACTAGTTCACTATCGATCTGAAGCAATGTTTAGCCTTGGAAGTTAGTGCTCCCAGATTCAAACGGGGTTTCTCCGGCCCCGCCCTACTTAGGAACTGATGCACCACGCACATTTCTTTTCGCATACAGGGCTATTACCTGCTATGGCTCATCTTTCCAGATGATTCTGCTAAAAAATGTTTAGTGGCCCCGATCAATCGAGTCCATCAGCCCTGCAACCCCACTCGAGTAAACTCGGTGGTTTAGGCTCTTCCGCGTTCGCTCGCCACTACTAACGGAATCTTTATTAATTTCTTTTCCTCCAGCTACTAAGATGTTTCAGTTCACTGGGTTTGCGCAATAGCCCTATGAATTCAGACTATTGTTTCCAATAAAAATTGGAAGGGTTTCCCCATTCGGATATCTCCGGATCACAGCTTGGTTGGCAGCTCCCCGAAGCTTTTCGCAGCCTCCTACGTCCTTCTTCGCTTGCATAAGTCAAGGCATCCACACTCTGCGTTAGTAACCTACATTCATTTGAGTCACTACACGAACGGTAGAATAAACCACCTCTCGTGTAGTGATCGGTTGACAGTGAAGAATGCTTGACCGTTCTCCAATTACTTGGAGACGGTGTTATCTTCAACACTGTCGTCAATTGCTTGACCTTACATTTTGACTTTTAAGTGTTACCCATCGATTGCCCCGCGCTAACACGGCTCCTGATGCACTTACAAAGACGAATTGTTAAATATTCTTGCGCGGAAAGATGAACCTTAGGATCTTTCAAAATAGTGAGAAAAGTTTCACCCAAACCTCTCTCTTTCCGAACAAAATTTTCAAAATTACTCACTCTTTTTCAAACAAAAACTCCGGTTACGAGCCGGAGAAACTTCCCACCCCATCAAGTCCTATTCAGTTACGTGAGAGTTCCACAGTTTTTCGTGTTTTTACCGTTGTTTAGAGCGGTTTTTTCATACTAGAGGAGTAAACAAATGCTGTCAAGAGGCGTGAAACCTGCTGATAAAAAATGGTGTTTTTTAAACATGGGATACTCGTAAATGTCAACTAGGCAAGATTCCCAGTTTTGCTATGATGGAACGTTCCGAAATTAGTTGAATTCCCTTTTATGAATGTTCGGCTTGTATTTCGCACACTACTTTTCAGCTTGTTTTTCCTGTTTCCTTCTATCGCTGAAGCCAATATTATTCTCAGTGAAATCCAAGTGGGAGGTGACAAAGCAGCCGATGAATTTGTCGAACTCTATAACGATGGGGATGAATCGGTAAGTCTCAAAGATTATAGTCTTCGGCGAAAAAGTCAGAGCGAGGCAACAGTAAAAGGGAGTTCGCTCAAAACATTTGGCAGTAGCGACATTATTCCGGCCAGAGGATATTTTCTCTGGGCTAGCAGCGCTGGCATATTCAAGGATCTGGCCGATGTCACAACGAGTGGTGGCCTCTCGGACAACAATAGCCTCGGGTTCTTTGATAAAAACGGGAACCTGATCGACTCTCTCACCTGGGGCAGTGACCACATACTTCCCTTTTCGCCTGCTCAGTTTGGCAATCCTGATAAAAAAGAAAGCTTCGTCCGCGATAGAGATACTCTTGATTGGAGCAAGACCAAACAAACTTCGGCTACCAATTCCAAAGGTGAGGTTTGGGAAGAAGAAATTCCCCCACCACCTGATCCAAAACCTTTTTCACAGATTGTCATCAATGAGGTATTCCCCAACCCCAAAGAAAAAGGTGACCTCGGTGAATTTATCGAGCTCTATAATCCCCTGTTGGAAGCCGTCGATCTCTCAGGCTGGGAAATTCACGACGCCTCGGCGAGTGGCAAATATATTTTCCCTAGTGGAAAAAGTATTGGCAGCAGAGGATATCTCGTCATTACTGATGAAGACTTCAGTTTGTCTCTCAATAATAGGAAAGAGACTCTCACTCTCTTTGATGCCGAGAAACGGGTAGTTCACAGTGTAGGCTATGACAAAACCAAAGAGGGCGTGACGCTGAACCTCGTCGGGAACAAACTTCGTGGTGGCAAGGTACCCACTCCAGGTGATGAGAATATCCTGAATACTGACCCTGTGACCAAAGAGCGCGTGCCAAAAAAAGGCTATCGCGATATTCCTGTATCATTTTCAGCCAAGGGTAAAGATAGTGATGGCGACAAACTCAAGCACACCTGGGACTTTGGTGATAGCCACAGGAGCTACAAAGGCGAGACGACACACAAGTATAAAGCAGCAGGGAAATATACAGTGACCCTCACTACCGATGATGGTACTGACACGATTACAGAAAATTTTGACATTGAAATTGAGAAGTACAAAGCGCCCAAGCTCCGTATCGTCGCTCTCTCCCCAAACCCCAAAGGGAAGGATAGTGAATTTGAATGGATTGAGATTGAGAATAAAGAAAAGAAAACCATCGACCTCCAGGGTTTT
>CAZRXW010000054.1:0-3302 GCA_964604195.1 uncultured Bdellovibrionales bacterium | reverse complement strand
ACGGCAAGCTCATCAGCTTGCCGTCCCCTCCTTTGATTACTTGTCACTCACCTAGAACTGTACTTTGACAGGTTCTTTTTCAGCTTCTTCGATTTCAAAAAATTCACGCTTCACAAATGTAAACATCGAGGCAACGATATTGGATGGAAACATGTCCACAGCCGCATTGAGTTCCATCACATTGCCGTTATAGAAACGGCGGGCAGCCTGAATTTTATTCTCCGTATCAGCAAGTTCTCGCTGAAGTTCGAGAAAATTTTGATTTGCTTTAAGGTCTGGGTAGTTTTCCGCTACCGCAAAAAGACTCTTCAGTGTTCCCGCCAGCATATTTTCTGCAGCAGCATGATCCTCTACTGACCCAGCCTGCATAGCCTTGGTACGAGCTTCGGTCACATTCTCCAAGAGCTGTTTCTCGTGAGCTGCATAGCCCTGTACAGTTGAAACAAGATTTGGGATGAGATCATAGCGACGTTTGAGCTGCACATCAATATCACTCCATGCCTCATCGGTTCGAGCACCAAGCTTCACAAACTTGTTGTAATACACCACCCCCATAAGGAGCACCAAGACACCAACGCCTAGGAGAATAAAGCCGATCATAAAGATAGAGAAAAAATTAAGACTCATACTAAGCAGTATACCAAAATAAGGTTCTTTTTCAATCTCCACTAGAGGGAAAAACTCACAAGCCAATAAATTAATCTCTTCGTCAAATAGCCCTCCGAGGGGGAATGGCGTATACTGGAACACTATGATGAAATATCTCGATCACCTTTTCGAAAAAATAGAGAACATGTCGATCTCACTCACTCAGTGGACCATAACGCTGACATGTCTGGTTTTGATCCGTCTCGCCATTGAGAATTTCTTCACGGACTTTACGTTCCATTTTCTTGATTTCTACTTCTACTTTTTTACTGATTTCTTTTTTTCGTTTGCCTTTACCCTCCTTCTTGTTACCCCTATCGTCCGATGGGCTGGACAAGTAACCTTTTCACAGGCAGCTACTATGGGACTGTTTGCTTTTTGCATCATCTGGCTTCCACCCATTATTGATGAAATAATCTCTCATGGAAACGGACTCATTAGTTACTACTGCTTCGATAGTCTTTTTGGACTTATATCAAGATACTTTACCTTTTTTGGCGACAACCCAACGGTTGGTATTACCTATGGTATACGTTGGGAAATAGGCATCGTCACCATATTTATTGCCCTCTATAGTTTCATCAGAACTCGGACATGGTGGAGATCTTTCTTAGCTGCCCTCTTTCTTTATTCGGCACTATTCTTTATAGCCAGTCTCCCTTCTTGGATTACTATAGCCTTTCTTGGTTTTGAAATTGGCTGGATCAATGTATCAGAACATGATATCGCTGCTTTTATGCTCAAGCCAGAGCTTCTGTTTGGATTACCCCAACCCGAAGTAGCCAGCGCCCTCAATCTCAAGGTAAGTCTTATTTTTTCACTTCTCTGTGTTGGCATCTCTACCTTCATAGGGTATCGATTCTTCCGTTCCATGTTTCTCGCTTTCGTAAACAACATGAGATTTCCACAAATTCTGTACCATCTTGGCCTGTTTATTCTAGGAGCCGCTCTGGTATTTCTTTATGGGAAACCAGTATTTGAATTAAACTTCTTCCACATACTTGGACTTGGCGTATTATTACTAGCCGTTATTTTTGCCTGGATTTCCTCAGTCATTTTCAATGATCTTGCAGATGTCACTATAGACAGGCTCACCAATCCGACAAGACCGCTTATCACCAATGATATCCCTCCCGAGACTTACCGGTCCTTGGGTATAAGCTTCTTTGTTATTTCGCTCCTTTTTTCAGCGCTCATTTCTACTCAACTCATGCTTCTTCTAGCTCTTTATCAGGCTACCGCCTGGCTTTACTCTGCACCGCCACTTCGCTTAAAACGCTTTCCCGGCGTTGCCACTTGCCTAGCTGCCGGTGCCAGCATGCTCGTCTTCTTCGGAGGATATATTGTTTTCTCACTCAACAAAAACATCAGCGAACTCCCCTGGTCAATTTCAGCCCTCCTCTTTTTTGCGTATTGTACCCTTCTCCCTATCAAAGATTTCAAAGACATTCCTGGCGATGCCAAGGACGAAGTTACCACTCTCCCTATTCTCTGGGGAGAGGTGAAAGCCAAACGAATCATTGGATCTTTGGCCTTCCTCTGTTTTATGGTGAGTGTTTTTGTATTTGACGTTCGCCACCTCTTTCCTCTTGCCTTCTTTTTTGGTTCACTGGCCTATTGGCTTCTCCAAATAAGCAGCGCCACCCATCGCTATTTTTCATACCATCGTCTTGCTGGCTGGTATATTACTCTCGTCTCTAGTTACGTTGCTTTCCTCGCTTTCCATTTCTTTACTCGCTAGCTGAGAGTTTCTTCATCCAGAAGTGGAGTGAGTTCGACAGCCAACTTTTCCCAATCCTCAACCGATAAAGCCTGCGCACGAATATCACTCGAGAGCCCCATCTGTTCGAAGATTTTTAAAAGCTGTTCCCGCGAAAGATGAAAACTCGAGGCAAGATTATTGGTCAAGGTTTTTCGGCGAGCAGCAAAACCAGCTCGAGCAAAGCGAAATACTTTTCGATCAACCGATGGATCAAAAGGACGCTTGGGGATGAGGTGTATCACCGAGCTGTCGACTTCGGGTATTGGATCAAAAGCTAATCGAGGAACAAGGAAAGCAATTTGTGCATCACTATAATACTGGACCATAAGTGAAAGAAGGCTCATATCCCCCGGCTTGGCTGTCATGCGCTCAGCTACTTCTTTCTGCACCATGAGCGTTAGACTCTTCGGTTGTAGTTTCAAGGAAAGGAGAGTACGGATAATGGGAGCGGTGATGTAGTAGGGGATATTGGCAACCACTTTGTATTGCCCGTTTTGACAACCGGCATGAGCCAAGACTTCATTGAGATTGAGTTCGAGCACATTGCCTTCAAGGATAGAAAACCCCTGGCTTTCCTTAAAATGTTTCTCTAGTCGCCCTGCAAGCTGATGGTCCAGTTCGATCGCAAAGACATGGGCCACTCGTCCAACTAATTTCTTGGTCAGCGCCCCTGTACCCGGACCAATTTCAAAGACATGGTCCTCTGGACCAACTTCAGCCACGCGGAGAATTTCAGCAATAATTTCCCCGTCTTTAAGGAAATTCTGCCCGAGTGATTTTTTAGCGTGAATACCATTCTCCATTATCTTCATAGTCAACAAGAAAGCGAAAAACTTCCTTACCATAAGTCCTTTCCACCAGTTTTGCAAGAGGAAAAGGGTGATTGCTAGCG
>CAZRXW010000053.1:0-3318 GCA_964604195.1 uncultured Bdellovibrionales bacterium | reverse complement strand
AGGATCGAACCGTCTTTTTTGAGCCACGCGGAGCGTGGAAAAACCTTTTGGATTCAGGAATTTTTGGCGGGAATGCGTTTGTGTCGGCGCTTCGCGCCGACCCCATTTCGGCTTCAAAATGCGATTTCGATTTCTGGCGGAAAGGGAGAGATTCGAACTCTCGATACCGTTTCCGGTATGCCGCTTTTCGAGAGCGGTGCCTTGAGCCACTCGGCCACCTTTCCAATTCGAGTGTACTCTATCAGAGCTCTCCTATTTTCGGCAAGGTCCTGGAAATGAGGTTTTGACTATTTTGGTGCAGTCATGCTTTTGATAAGACAAACTGTAATGGAAGATATATATAAATAAGGGAATATCTAATATAGACTTTTTCCTGCCTATTTGATATATCAAGAATAGCTAATTTGTAAGCAGTGTATATGCAGGGATTTCTTGAATTTGTTCGTACTCAAGGTGTGGTTGGGTTAGCAGTCGGATTTATCCTAGGTGGTGCCGTATCAAAAGTGGTTTCGTCGGTCGTCACTGATATTGTCAATCCAATTCTTGGGGTGGTGCTTGGTTCAGTGAATGGACTCAAGACCATGACACTTTCAGTCGGACCAGCTGATATTATGCTTGGGAATTTTGTGAGTGTCTTGATTGATTTTTTGGTAGTGGCAGCCGTGGTTTATTTTGGGGTTAAAAAGCTTGGTCTTGAAAATCTTGATCAAAAAAAGTAAGATTTTTTATTGACTTACTCGCTTGTGAGAAATTCTTCTCAAACAGATTTTTACAGTAGTATTATTATCAAGGAAATTATTTGTATTTTGTACACAACAATCCACATAACAAGAAAGTGCTTTCAAGTTCTATGATGCTTTTGGTAAGCGGGTAGCGACTGGTGTAATCAAGGCTTTCAAAGAGAAAAGAACCTCATGATATACTAAAAAATAGAATCTTTATCCCTAATCATTCTGGGTATATGTCTGAGCCAGTTTCCAGTGATCAGCAGGTAGATATCGAAGAAATAAAGACATCTCCTTCCGCGGAGGTTTCTTTGTCCGCGCCCAAAGAGACCAATGAGGTATTTTTGGGAGGTATGGTAGTAGGGGTTCTCCTTCTTCTCCTGTTAGTTCTTATTGGAACCTTTGGTTATTTTGGTTTTCGTCTCTGGAAATCAGCCCAGGTAGAACGGTCCATCCCTTCCATACAGGAATTGGGAGAAAAACCAGGAATGGGAACGAGTGAGCCTCGGACCGAAACTCCTACCGCTCCAGAACCCTCATCGCCTTCAACAACCCAAACCGAGCCTCCGAAAGTAGTTGATACTGGATCGGTAAGTCCGGATCTTGCCTCGGTAGAAATAAAGGTGCTGAATGGTGGGGCAGCTCGAGGCAGTGCTGGGACGCTAGTAGATATTTTGAAGAAGGCTGGTTATACAAAGGCTGCCTTTGGGAATACGGTGGCTGATTATACTGGTACGACTATTTATTACGGAGCGAATACTCAATCGGTAGCTGAGAAAGTAAAAGAGTTGGTAATCAAAACATATCCGGCAGTGGTAGTTGCCCCAGCAGAGGCAAATAATAAAGATGCTACCGTTGCCTCAGTAGTGGTAATTCTCGGGAAATGAAGATAACTGGTTTTGTGACTCTGAGAAGATGGTGGCAACTGGCAACTCGGCTCGGCTTTGCTTTCCTTTTTGTTTTACCAGCAAGTACCAATTACCAATTGAAGGATTTTGGTTATGGTGGTGGCGGAGTTGCTAATGGCACTTCGTCCAATTATGCTATCGAGGGTATAACTGGAGAACAAAATGCTACTACCTTGGATGGAACGACCTATGACCTCGGTCCGGGTCTTCAATATGTTAATCAGGCCAACGTTCCTCCGGCGCCTACTTTTACTAACCCTGCTAGCTACTACAATAAGCTCCAGTTAGTTTTGGATAATGGAGGGAATCCTACTGATACCAAGTTTGCTATAGCGATAAGCTCCGATAGTTTTGCGAGTGATATGAGGTATGTGCAGAGCGATAATACTATCGGAATGACTTTGGGTCTTGAAGATTATCAGACGTACAGTGCTTGGGGTGGGGCGAGTGGTTTTTTGGTGATTGGTCTTGCGGCGAGCACGACATATACGGTTAAAGTAAAAGCCTGGCAGGGAAAATTTACTGAGACTGGGTATGGTCCTACAGCTAGTGCAGCCACTATTGGCCAGACGCTTACTTTTGATATTGATGTATCATCAACTAATACCGATACCAACCCCCCTTTTACTACTAATTTTGGTGATTTGATTGCTGGAACAGTGACCGATAGCCCAGAAAAAATTTGGGTTGATTTTACCACCAATGGTGAAAGTGGCGGCCGAGTATATGTGGCTGCGAGTAATGCTGGACTTCTCAGTAGTCGCGCAGGCTATACCATCAATGCCGTTACCGGTAATCTCACAAGCCTTTCAGAAGGATTTGGTGCCCAAGGATCGACGGCTACTCAGACATCAGGGAGTACTTTTTCTCTAGCAACTGCCTACAACCTTGCTTCAAACAATGTAGCCACTACCGATACAACGATCCGAGAAATCTTTACCGTGAGTGGCCCAGTAACTGGGGGGCGAGGTTCTTTTCTCCTCAAGGCGAAATCTTCTGCTGTGACCCCAGCAGCTTCTGACTATACTGAAACTCTAACAGTGATTGCATCAGCGAGTTTTTAAGATACCCGTGATATACTGACGGTATAGTGAATTGTTAACTGTGACACTATGTCAAAATTAGTGCTTGGAGAAACTAGGTCTGTAGGATTTTTTATTGTCGCTACCTTAGCGATTTTTTTGTTCTCTAACCCAGTATTGGCTGGCACAGAGATTCAAATAACAAACAATGCTTCAGATCAGTTTTCACCATATGTAACGGGTAACCGCATCGTTTGGGAGGATTGGAGGGACGGAAATCCAGAAATCTACATGTATGATATTTCCTCTCAGTCTCTTCGTCGTATTACAGAAAATAGTTTTAGTCAGCAACAACCGGTAATATCGGGCGATAAGATTTTTTGGACGGACTTCAGAACTGGAAATCTTAGGCGCGATATTTTTATGTATGATTTGATTGCGGATACAGAAACTCGACTTATTAATGCTCCTGAGAACCAATACGTCTGGGACACCTCAGCGAATAAGATTGTCTGGATGGATGATCGGAATATCTTTAGAGATATCTATGTCTATGATTTGGATATGCAGACTACAAACCGGCTTACAACAGGAGATGCTAATAATACTATAAGGCCCCACTTTGGGCGGGTGATTTCCCTCGCCTTCAGGCGATAACTTCCA
>CAZRXW010000052.1:0-4076 GCA_964604195.1 uncultured Bdellovibrionales bacterium | reverse complement strand
GGGAAGCGCGTTCATCCCTGGGCTGACGCCCAGGGGGTTAGAGACGCGCTAAAACTTCCGGCTGTCATACGCCCAGTGAAGTAATGCTTGACGTTGGCGTGGGCGACAGTGCAGGTCACCACGGCGACAATGGTGAGCTATTTGAGCTATATGCCGCCTGATAGCTTGCCAGCGCTTGATTTGTCGATCATCTTCCTCTGGTAAACGCCTCCCCATATAGTAACGACAATACCACTGAAACCATCCGCGTGGATCATCCTGGTAAATCCAGCCCTTGGCCTGCCACACCGACAGCGATTGAGAAGCAGTGACACCAAAGTAATTGATTTTTGGATCAGATTTTTCTGGTGAGAGTTTGGCTTTGACAAACCATTCTTTGGGAAATTCTTTCTGACAGTCAGTCATATATTTCCCACCAAATACCCCGAGGGCAAGCATCTCCTGTGGTGTGAGATCTGGCTTGAAATCAGCCCGAAAATTTTTCCCTACTGGTTCGGTACAAGTATAGCTGTAGCCTTGCTGCATACGATCACGAACCCGAATAGTTTTCATATCTTCAAGTCAAACATTTATACTGAGTCTACCGTGCAAAAAACCAATGAATTCCCATCAGTATCCACAGATGCAAAGGGTAAACAACATAAAAAAGCCACTTTGATCGTTTAATATCTAGACTTATCACCGAAGCTAACCAAATAATTGGTAACACAGCAAGAGCCCAGAAGCTTCCGTTAGCCATATTCAATAGAGAAAACGCCCCAACCAAAAAAAGGATCACAGGAATACGTAATCCGAAACGTTGCCAAGCAAAAAAACTAAGAATAAGCAGCACACCAGGGAAACCATATTCCACCCAAGGACTGAATCCAAAAATTCCTCCTGCAAGCAATACTCTCCACCAAGAGCGCCATCCCTCCAACAACCAAACAATCCCTATGGCCAAGGCGAAGGTAAAAAGAATGTTCAAAAATTCTGCCCCAAAAAAATAGTACGTGACTGGCAAAGATAATAGCCCAAAAGAGATCAGTCGTTTTATCGTTCTCTCATACACCGCTCGCCCAGATCCAGCTCGTGACAAATTATAGGCAATAATAAACGCAAACAGTGGAAAAGCGAGTCTTCCAAAAGAGGTCGCATTACCAACTATTCCTCCTGCCCCGAGCAAGCGCACACCATGATCATAAAACATGGAGGCCAAAGCTAGCCATTTTAGTGCTTCAAGAGTTCCATCAGGAACAGAAACTGCACGTCCCGGCCGGAGTAGAAGAGACCAGAAATTTTCCACTTTTATATACATATTATTTCTAGTGGCAAAATCCTCTAGGAAAAATATTCCTTTTCTATAGTATCATGATTGCCTCCCCATAGAGGAAGGCGACAGCTACTTCGACTGACTTACTCGCAACACTTTTTTGAGATATTCCCCCGTATGTGAACCAGGTGCTTTAGCAACTTCCTCAGGTGTACCGCTCGCCACAAGCTTTCCGCCACCCACTCCTCCTTCTGGACCAATATCAATAATATAATCAGCGCTCTTAATAAGATCCATATTGTGCTCAATCACCATCACTGTATTCCCTTTGACTACCAACCGATCAAGAATCTCAATCAGCTTTCGAACATCAGCATAGTGAAGACCAATAGTTGGTTCATCCAAGAGATAAATCGTGCGTTCTGTTGACTGGCGATAGAGCTCACTCGCGATCTTTACTCGTTGTGCTTCACCGCCCGAAAGGGTCGTCGCTGATTGACCAAGTTCAAGATACCCAAGACCAACTTCATTGAGGGTCTTGAGTCGATCAGCAATCGCTGGAATATCGTAAAAAAATTGGTATGCTTCCTCGATAGTCATGGCGAGCACCTGGTGAATATTCTTATTCTTGTAAGTCACCTCTAGCGTCTCTTTGGTGAAACGTTTCCCATCACATACATCACACGGCACATATACCGTCGGAAGAAAGTGCATCTCGACCGCTATAAAACCATTACCCTCACACGTTTCACAGCGCCCCCCAGGACGGTTAAATGAGAATCGTCCTGGTTTCCAGCCGCGTACTCTCGCCTCTTCGGTAGCCGCAAACAGGTCGCGAATGTGACCAAAAGCACCCGTATAGGTGGCCGGATTAGAACGTGGGGTACGGCCAATTGGGCTCTGATCAATCATCACGACGCGAGAGAGATACTCTGTCCCGGTGATACTGTCACAATTTTCCACTCGATTAGATTTATATCGTCGATCAAAACGGGCCTGTAAATTCTTATGAAGAATTTCGTACAAGAAAGAAGATTTGCCCGATCCCGATACTCCCGTTACGGTTATAAATCGGCCCAACGGGATATCAACACTCAGATTCTTGATGTTGAAAACACGGCCACCCCGGATCCGAATCGTCCCCTTATCTTTTGTACGCCGCTCTGGTACAGGAATTTTTTCTTCACCCCGAAGATACGCCAAGGTGAGTGATCCAGAAGTATTTTTCTTGGCAGTGAGGAGCGCCTCCAAATCCCCTGCTACCACTACTTCACCTCCATGCACTCCCGCCCCCGGACCAATGTCCACGATATAATCAGAAGCAAAAATAGTATCCTCATCATGCTCAACAACGATAATTGTGTTACCAAGATCCCGAAGAGCTTCGAGAGTCTTGATAAGTCGCTGATTATCTCTTTGATGAAGGCCAATGGTAGGTTCATCGAGTACATACAGGGCTCCAACAAGCTGCGACCCGAGCTGACTCGCCAACCGGATACGTTGAGCCTCTCCGCCAGAAAGCGTATTGGCACGTCGATCAAGAGTGAGATAGTTGAGGCCAACATTGAGGAGAAACTGCAGTCTACTCTCGATCTCTCGAAGCACTACCGCCGCAATCTGTTTTTCCCGTTCAGTAAGATCGAGCTCAATAAAAAAGTCATAGGCCGCCT
Source organism: uncultured Bdellovibrionales bacterium (assembly GCA_964604195.1). Lineage (GTDB taxonomy): Bacteria > Patescibacteriota > Minisyncoccia > Moranbacterales > UBA1568 > SSEF01. The sequence continues at coordinate 1,154 of CAZRXW010000052.1, read as the reverse complement.
CTATCGTCAGCCGAGTGAGATCAATAACGTTCTTGCCGCCTACGAGAATGTGCTGAGCCTCTTCCCTGAGTCTAGTTCCATTACATACTTCACACGGTTCATCACCAAAAAAATGTTTGGTCCCCAGGCCATTACAAGCCTGGCAGGCTCCATACGGGGAATTGAAAGAAAAGAGTCTCGGTTCTACTTCGGGGTAAGAGAACCCATCATACGGGCAAGTAAACTTAGCTGAGAGCAAAAACTCTTCTTCCCCAATTCGAATTTTGACGATATTCTCTGCTTCCTCAAGTGCTCGTTGAACTGATTCCGAGAGACGTACTTCGGTATCAGCCTGATACTGCTTAAAATCACGAGCCAAAAATTCGTCAACAACTAGATCAATATTGTGTTTGAAATTTTTCTTGAGAACCACCTGCTCACGAAGACTCTTCCTGACTCCGTCAAGATAGATAGAGGTAAATCCGCGACCAAGCGCATGGTACAGCATTTGATAGTACTCCCCTTTACGCCCCCGCACCACCGGCGCCAGGACCATTACTGGGAGATCTTGTTTCTTAGGATCCTTAAGCAGTGCATGGACTTTTTCTTTGACCACATCGAGCATCTCCTCACTCGAGAGTTTGCTAATTTCCCGTCCACACTCAAGACAATGTGGTCGCCCGAGCCGAGCATAGAGAACTCGCAGATAATCATATATTTCCGTTACGGTAGCTACCGTAGAACGAGGATTCCGACTCGCTGATTTCTGGTCAATAGAAATAGCTGGTGAAAGCCCCACAATCTCATCCACATCTGGCTTCTGCATAGTGTTGAGGAATTGCCGAGCATAGGCCGAAAGACTTTCGACATACCGCCTTTGTCCCTCAGCAAAAATGGTATCAAAAGCCAGGGATGACTTCCCTGATCCGGAGAGTCCCGTAAATACCACCATCTTATTGCGTGGCATCGAAACGGTAATATTTTTGAGATTATGCGTCCGCGCCCCTTTGACGATAATTTCATCTATCGGTTCAATGCTTTTTTTAGTACCTTTTTTCTTCTCTGTCATAAAAAATATACAAGTTCTGATAGTACCACAAATACCATCAGCTTTCAAGCTTATGTACAAGATGAGTACATAGGTGACAAATGACTGGCTTTGATGGGTGTCTGGT
>CAZRXW010000051.1:0-4081 GCA_964604195.1 uncultured Bdellovibrionales bacterium | reverse complement strand
AATTCTTCAAATCCGCTCCTTTCAGAGTGTTACCTATGTATCTCATCTTCTTCATAAAATTCGGTGACTCAGTTCGACTGTCTTACGCCAACAAACTAAAAATTACTCCGGCTGGAGTGATCTTTAGCTTACTGAGCGGGTAACCCCCTTTCGTTTCACTACAGGCGGTCAGGCGGTAGTCTTTCGACTCCTGGCTCACCCCAGAAAAAGCAAAACCGCCCCAATATGGGGCGGCTTGCTTTTTTGAGCGGATAACGGGAGAATCTCACTCGTCCTTCGGACTCTTTGAGAACCCCTCGGTTCTCAACGCTCGAAGACTCGCCGCTCTCCGCAACGGGGAAACTCTCGTTTTCCCGGCCCCTTTCCCGTTCTCCTCCAGGTCCACACCAACAAACTAAAAATCACCCCGAGAAGGAGTGATTTTTAGCTTACTGAGCGGGTAACGGGAGTCGAACCCGTGTCCTCAGCTTGGAAGGCTGATATAATAGCCATTATACGATACCCGCATTTTCCCTTGAACAGGGAATTTATTTTTTCTGCTGTGAAGCAGTAGCCATCCCAGTAAACGGGTCATTCACCATCCGTTCCTCTGGAATACCGATTTCTGCCAACATTTTTTCCATGGCCTCGATAAAGGCTGGTGCACCCACGAGATAGTACCAGCTCTCCCGTATTTGTTCAAGGGGGAGATATTTCTCCAACATTGAACTACAGATATACCCCCGCTCGTCATCTCCTCCCGTACAAGGAATAGTCTCTTGAGAAAAAGTCGAAATAAATTGATACCCCTCTAGTGAAAGCTGCGACAAATCTGCTTGGAAAGCAGCATCTTTCTTGAAGCGGTTGGAATAAAAGAGAGTAAACAAACGCTTGATACCATCATGTTCCGCCTGCTTGAGAATACTCCTTGCTGGCGTAATGCCGATACCTCCAACCACAAAAACGATTGGCTTGCCATCGCCCGCATGAGCCAGAGTAAAGTGTCCAATCGGTTTGGTAGCCTGAGCCACTTCTCCTGGTTCGAGCGCTATTATACTCTGCTTGAATCCACTTTCGGTAATACGCATGGTAAAGACGAGATCCTCTTCAAAGGGAGCTGAGCAAATGGAAAGCGATCGTACTGGCCCCCGAGTATCAGGCGCTACGAGACGTGGCAAAACAAGCGCTACATACTGACCAGCTTCAAAAACAAAATCGGCCGGCTTTTCAAAATGAAACGACCAAGTACCATCGGCTACTTCTTCCTTTTTCTTGAATTTCAACTGAAAATTGGCCATTGATCTAGATTATTGGGTTCGCTCAACATTGTAGCGACACTCCCCGCTCAAGTCAAAAATAGTCTCGACATTTTACTTGTCATCTCGAGCGAGAGCGCGGCGATCTCCTCTTTTCGGTATTTTGAGATTGCCACGTCGCTCGAAAGACTCGTTCCTCGCAATGACAAACAGAAACAAAAAGGTTATGCTCCAAGTGGATTTCCCAACCTTCAAAACCTTTTAACTTTGTAACCTTCCAACATATCCCATATGCAAATCAAAGAATTGGGCCACGTTGTCCTCTTCGTTAGCAATCTCGAACGCTCACGTCGCTTCTACAAAAAACACTAGGTTTCCATGAAATCCCGATTGACATGCCAGGGGCCGCTCTCTTTTCTTCTGGCCGCACCCATCACGAACTCCTCCTCGAAATCGATGCCGTCCCCGACCAAGACATCGACGGCCTGCCTGTCCGCCTCCGGTAGAAACCCGACCTCTATCATATTGGTTTCAAAATTGACACCACCGATGATGAACCCGTGCAGGTCTATGCCAAACTCGAGAATGTTAGAGTTAAAATCGTCGGTACCGCCGATCATCATGTTACTCATAGCCTCTACATCCTCGATCCTGATAATAATGAGCTCGAGCTCTACGTTGATATAACCGATGCTTGGAGAACTGATCTATCACTCATCTCACGTCCAACCAAACATCTTGCTGTATAAAAAATGGCTTATCCAAGCCTCTCTAGACAATATCTCGCAGGATAGTCTCATAGCCATCAAGCTCGAGGAGCATCATGAGTACTTTCCCAAGTTTCTCTGGGTCATGACGGATAAAAGAACGCGTAGCAGCTATCTTATCACCCTTACTAAAAACTCTCCCTTCGTCACTCAAAAGATCAGCCTGCACCACTCGGTAAGGCCTCCGCTCATCTGTTCGATGCTGAAAGACTACCAAACCACCCTCTACTGCATAGCGCTTGAGGAGTCTCTGGGGTGGCTCGGCCACATTGTACGTTACAAAATCAATCCGTGGTGTTCCAATGAGCTTATTGATCGCATCAGCATAATCCTCGAGGGTATACTGCTCCGTCTGACCACGCTTACTAATAAGATTGCAGTTATATACCACGACTGCCTTGGTTTTCTGAAGCGCTTTTCCAATACCCGGAACCAGAAGACTTGGGAGGATAGCACAATGATGACTCCCCGGACCAATCACTACCATATCTGCTTCAAGAATACTCTTAACCGCGAGTGGATTAGCCACTGGTTTTGGCCGAAGTTCCATCCTCCTCACACCAATCGATTCAAAACTCGTGTTGGTATTGATTGCGTGTTCTCCTACCAGTTTTTCACCGTTCTGAAGTTCCATCATGAGTCGCGTATCCGACAGAGTGATGGGGACCACCCGGCCACACACCTTGAGTATTTCAGCTGCTTCCTCGACAGCGCTGCCGAAATCACCAGTAATTTTTTCGAGCGCCGAAAGAAAAATATTGCCAAAACTGTGCCCATCGAGCCCGCCCTCATGGAAACGATAATTCATAAGCTCTCGCAGCATGTCGGGCGAATCAGAAAGGGCTACGAGACATTGACGGACATCACCCGGGGGCAGTACTCCGAGTTCATCGCGAAGGACTCCGGTTGAGCCGCCATCATCCGCCATCGAGACAATCGCTGTGAGATCAATAGCATACTGCTTCAATCCTGAAAGCAACATAAAACTCCCCGTGCCTCCACCAATAGTGACCACCTTTTTCATGGTTATTCCTCTACCGATTCTAAAAATAGCCTCTCTTTGAAGGCGCCACGTTCCACACGTTTCTTCGCTTGAGCTTGGATCACAACATCCAGACTTCTTCCCTCAGCTTCATTCAGAGCCGTAATCACTTCAAAAATATCAGCCATTTCCTCGAGCCGTGCCTCAGGCGTCTCGGCTGCGAAATATTCATTCAATTCTTCTTGGAATTTTTTCTTGAGCTCATCGAGAAATTCCTGATCGTCGAGAATGCGAGTCACTGGTCGGCCGCCATTTTCTGTAATCCGCTCAGGAATTTTATCCCGCACCAGCTTGTTATATTTTTGAGTTGGCATAGTTCCAGTGTAGGTACGGCTCAAAAACTACTTTCCCTCTAGTTTAGACCGGATGAGATCTTTGAAAGCCTGGGCACTCTCAGGACTGACCTGTTCACCATTGAGAAAAAAAGTTGGTGTGCCCCGTACTTTGAGGGCCTTACCGCTTTCGAGTCCCCGATCGACAGCTCCCTGGACAGTATCACTCAAGACATCCTGTTTGAATTTTTCGAGATCAAGACCAAGCTCCGTCGCATACTTTTCGAAGAGAGTAGCATCCTCGGAAGTCTTGCCACCCCACTCCTTTTGCTTGGCATAAAGAAGATCGTGCATCTCCCAAAATTTCCCCTGAAGTCCGGCTGCCTCGGATGCACGAGCCGCTGCCAAAGCATTACGATGCATCGGAAGCGGGAATTGACGATAGACAAACTGAAGATCAGCCTTAAATGTTTCTTTGATTTCCTTGAGAACTGATTGATAGGTACTACAAGCAGGACACTCAAAATCTGCGTACTCCACCAAGGTTACCTTGGGATTCTCAGCACCTTGCTTCCAATCTGCTGTCAAGAGATCAAGCTGCTTGGTATCAGCCGCATCCATACTGCTCAAATACCAAAGACCACCAATGAGAATCCCTACGCCAAAAAGAATACCCAAGATAAGTTTCATATGTTTGGCCTCACTTTTTAGTCGGGGCGCCCGGAATCGAACCGGGACTAAATGGTCCCAAACCACTCGTACTAC
>CAZRXW010000050.1:0-4157 GCA_964604195.1 uncultured Bdellovibrionales bacterium | reverse complement strand
CTCAAGGGAACAGCCAAATTGAGATAAATTTTCTGTCTCTTTCCCTGCCTGCCGGCAGGCAGGTTTCCTCGCCAAAAGAAAGAGACGAAACCCGCCTGTAACGATGTAGCACTTCGGGCAGGGAAAGGCGCCCCGTGCTTCCAAATTTCTTCGTCCATTTCTTTTGGCGGCAAAAGAAATGGACAAAAGAAAACTGCCTGCTAGATTTGAGGGTTGAACAGGCTTTCTCTTAGCTTCGAGTCACCGTCTCGCGTAAGACTGAGACGGTAGGTCCCTCTCAGCCAAGAGAGCTTGTTACCAACCCTCTTCATCGCGCAGGTTATGGGAAACCCCATTGCGTGAGGCGAGAGGATTGGTCTACCACTGGAGGGAGAAGGATTCATCTAGTCCCTCGCGTATGAATCCGCTGGAAGTCATAAGTATCAATCCTAGAGCCGGAAGCACGGGGCGCCTTTCTTTCGTCTCTTTCTTTTGGCGAGGAAAGAAAGAGACAGAAATACATTGACACAAGAAAGTGGAGAATGGATTTGGTATACTAAACAGAGTGAAACACACCGTTTTATTATGCATGATTACTCGTTTACCAAATCTCGCATCCTCCAGTGGATGGGTATATTGTTTGCTCTCGGGCTGATTGCTGTTTCCTATTGGTATTTCAGTGCTCGGGCAGGAGTCACTACCAATACGAGTATTACTCAGCCACAGGGAACAGGGAATCTCGACTCGGGCCTCGCCGGCTACTGGAAGCTCGATGATGGGAGTGGCACCAGTGCCACGGACAGCAGCACCAATGGCAATAATGCTGGATTTATTAACACACCTACTTGGACAACAGGACAGATCGGAGGGGCGCTTGATTTCACTGACCCCCTGGAGAATCAATCACTATCCGTAGGAGATGTTCTTGATATGCCTGACGGGGCTAATTTCTCTATTACGGGCTGGTTTTATCGAAGTACGTTCAATACCGTAGATATTATTTTTGCAAAAACAGCTGGTCTTGGCGCAGGTTATACTGGGTATGGAGTCTATATTGATGATGCTTCAGATGCTCTTGTTTTTCTTGGTGCGGATGGAACAGATATATACACGCTGACCTCATCAAGCACGTTTACTGGAACGGGCTGGAACCACTTTGTGGCAGTGTGGGATGATACAAGCGCAAATGAAACAAAGCTGTATATTAATGGTAAATTAGAGAACGCTACAGCAAGCGGTACTTTTTCCAATGTGGGGAGTATGTCAAATGTTGATCCTATTCATATTGGGTCAGAGTCTGATATCTTTACCAGTAATGAAAGAAGCTTTCGGGGAAAACTTGATGAAGTCCGCATCTACAACCGCGCCCTCTCCGCCAACGAAATCTCCCAGCTCTATCGCCTCACCTCTCCCACTGGGGTTGATACTGGTCTCAAAGGCTATTGGTCATTTAACGCTCAAGATATGAGTGGTACTACCGCCTATGACCGCTCGGGAGCGGGCAACACGGGTACTCTGACCGGGAGTCCCACCAAATCGCTTGGTAAAGCCGGTCAAGCTATCGACTTTGATGGGACAGATGACTATGTCTCCATCGCTGACAATGCGTCACTTGATATTGGTGATACCGAAGACCTGACCCTTACCGGTTGGTTTAACCGTGATACGTTTACCACTGATGATACGATCATTGCCAAACGCAATGGCATCGCCAATACCGACGATGGCTATATTCTCTACATCGATGATGCGACGGACAAACTCACCTTTGAAGTATCGGAAAACAGCGGTACGGATGAATACCAACTGGAATCACTCACCACCTTTACCACGGCTGGCTGGAATCACTTCACCGTTGTGTGGGATCAAGACTCAGCAGCGAACAGCGAGATCTATATCAATGGCCTCGCCAACAGTGCGACTGATACTGGTACGATCGGTAACCTGGGTGATCTCGGCAACTCGGTGGTGCTCGCTGTGGGAGCCGAGAGTGATGTTGGTAATCCCTTTGACGGGAAGATTGATGAAGTCAGAGTATACAAACGCACCCTCTCTACTGCGGAAATCAAATCATTCTACGATCTGAGTGAGAGCGACAAAACCAATACGAGCGCCAGTCAACCCCAAGGAACAGGGAATCTCGACTCGGGCCTCGCCGGCTACTGGAAACTTGATGACGGTAGTGGCACGAGTGCTACTGATTCCTCTACCAATGCGAATACGGGGACGCTTACCAATGGCCCGACATGGACATCGGGGCAGATTGGGGGTGCGGTTGCTTTTGACGGGACAGATGATTATATCGATACCAACAATGGTTCAGCGCTTGACAGTCTCAGTGAATATGCCTACGTCGCTTGGATCTATCCAACTAGTGCCGATGGTTTTATTATTGCAAAGGCCAGTAATGGCGGTGGATCGAGTGGTTTCCGATTGACCAGCTCTACACTCCAAGGATGGAGAGCAAACTTTACTGCTTGGTCAGCGGCTCGCTCGACCAGTAGCACGACAGTCTCTCTTAATACATGGTCCCATGTAGTGATGACCTACAGTCATACTGGCGACAAAAAACAACATATCTACCTCAACGGTGCAGAAGTCGCTTATTCCGAACAAGACACCAATCCCGTCGGACTAGACCCAGATCCAAGCTATGATTTTTGGATTGGGAGAAAAGAGGGAGGTAATGAAATGATCGATGTGCCTTTTACTGGTAATATCGACGAAGTCCGTATCTACAACCGTTCCTTCTCCTCCGACGAAGTCTCGGACCTCTACCGTCTCACCTCTCCTACTGGTACTGACACCTCTCTCAAAGGCTACTGGTCATTTAATGGGAAGGACATCTCAGGAACTACGGCCTATGATCGGAGTGGCGCGGGGAACAACGGCACCCTCACCAACGGCCCGACAGTCACTCCTGGTAAAGTAGGTCAGGCGCTTAGTTTTGATGGAACAGATGATTATGTAAATGTTCCGGATAGTGCTGCTCTTTCGCCAACTTCCGCGATGACAGTATCTTTTTGGGCCAATGTTACGAATATCTCATTACAGTGCCGTACTTTTTTGGCTAAAAATACATCAGGGGGGAGATCGTGGTTTATTACTACGACCACATCGGGTGCAGTAGCATTTTATGTTGCGAGCAATACCAACGACAGTAGCACCAATGGTACCACTGGAGGAGGTCTTGTCTCTCAAAATTCATGGGTTCACATTGTGTCTGTGTTTGATGGGAGTGGTTCTGATAATGCTGGTCGGGCTAAAGTTTATGTGAACGGTGTTCAGCAGTTCATGACTTTTTCAGGTACCGTGGCTGCTACGTTGACTGACACGAGTCAGGCTATCAGATTTGGTGAAAGTGCGGGGGGGTGCACAGCTTTACCTGGTTCTCTCGACGAAGTGCGTATTTATAACCGCGCTCTCTCGGCTGCCGAAATCAAATCCCTCTACGATGCTGGTGAAAGTGACAAGACGAATAGTAGCGTCTCTCAACCCCAAGGCACCGGCCGGCTCGACAGTGGCCTTGCTGGGTACTGGAAAATGGATGATGGCAGTGGTACCAGTGCTACTGATTCATCAACCAATGCGAATACCGGCACTCTCACCAATGGCCCGACATGGACATCGGGGCAGATCGGCGGAGCGGTGGACTTTGATGGGACGGATGATTATGTCACCGTGGCGGACACTGATGTCTTGGATCCCACCAATCGAAGCATTACTCTTTCTGGCTGGTTTAATCGGGATACTTCTACTACAACCGATACGATTATTGCTAAGCGAAATAGTACCAGCTCGAGTGATGTTGGTTATATCGTGTATGTCGATGCCACTACAGATAAGCTAGTTTTCGAGATCGCCTATCACGATGGCGCTCCTCCTGAGTATGAGTATCAACTTACTTCGACCAGTGTTTTTACTGCGACAGGTTGGAATCATTTTGCTGTGGTGTGGGATCGTAATTCGTCAGATACCACCCTCATGTACATTAATGGCAAGAACGATGCTGCCACGGCAAGCGGATCTCATACAGACATCGGTTCTGTTAATAACAATGTGGCTTTTCGCATAGGAGCCGAGTCCGATGCGGGGAATCCCTTCGACGGGAAAATCGACGAAATTCGCCTCTACACCCATGCTCTCTCTGCTGATGATATCACCAATCTCTATCGCCT
>CAZRXW010000049.1:0-4272 GCA_964604195.1 uncultured Bdellovibrionales bacterium | reverse complement strand
TTCGCCTCTACACCCATGCTCTCTCTGCTGATGATATCACCAATCTCTATCGCCTTACTTCGCCCACCGGAGTCGATACGGGCCTCAAAGGCTACTGGTCATTTAATGGCCAGGACATCTCTGGCACCACCGCAGCCGACCGCTCCGGCGCCGGCAACACCGGCACACTCACTGGTGGCCCGACCAAAGCCATTGGCAAGCTCGGCCAGGCCCTCTCTTTTGATGGGAGTAATGATTATGTTTCTATACCTGATAATGCTTCACTGGATATTGGCGATACCGAAGACCTTACTCTTTCCGGTTGGTTCTATCGCGATACGTTTACCACCGATGACACTCTCATCGCTAAAAGAAACGGCATTGCCAATACCGATGATGGCTATATCCTCTATATTGATGATTCGACTGACAAACTAACCTTTGAGGTTTCAGAAAACAGTGGTGCCGATGAATACCAGCTTGAGTCCACACAAACGTTTACGAGTGCGGGTTGGTATCACTTTGTAATCGTCTGGGATCAGGATTCGGCAGCCAACAGTGAGATCTATGTCAACGGCATTGCCAACAATGCGACCGATACGGGGACGATTGGGAACCTTGGTGATCTGGGCAATTCGGTGGTTCTCGCTATCGGGGCGGAGAGCGATGTCGGCAATCCCTTTGATGGTAAATTGGATGAAATACGAGTGTATAAACGTACTCTTTCAACGAGTGAAATCCAATCCCTCTATAATTCATCTCGTTAGATTTTCTCTCCCAGAGGTTTGTCTTCCTCTTGGAAGTCGAACCTCTTCTGAAATCCTTGGAAGTTTAACCCCCAAGCATCCAAGTAGCGCCATCTCCAATGATATGAGGAGAAGACTGTTTTTTATATTTAAACGATCGTCCACAAACGACACATCTATACTGATCATTCCTCCATTATCTGTTGTTGTGTCAAATATCAACGATCGTCTGTATATGCTACAGACAGGGGGGGGCGATGGTTTGATAGTTCGTCATTTATATATTAGTAAATTTTTCACGCAGTGAGTTCTGTCACCTTAGGACACATGGGGCCATTACGAGTCTATTCTGATAGGCGAAGCTGTTATGCGGAGCACTACCCAAGGAAATTTTAGGTGGATTAGTCCCGGGAAGAGATCGTGGTATGTTTTTCCCTCATGTATACTAAAGAAGATAATGGCTTTCAACTTTGCGTACCGGTATTTTTTATGAAGACATGGCTTATTCGGTTGGGCAAGGCATGGTCTCTCCTCAAGCGAGATGGGTTTTGGTATGGACTGAAAAGAGTATTTTCTATGGCAGGGGTCTTGTTCCAGCCGATTGGAACAGGTGAGATTCTTCTTATCTCTGGGGGAGCAGGTGATAGTGCTCGGTATCGGACGCGTCATGTAGCTGAAGAACTTAGACTACACGGGTTTCGGACGGCTGCAACTATTCAGGATCATTCAGGACTACTTGCAGCTGTGGAACGTTTCCAAATATTTGTTTTTCATCGCACTCTCCTGACCCCAGAGCTGAAGCTTGTTATTGATCGGGTGAAAGAACTGAAGAGGACACTTATTTTTGAGACGGATGATCTGGTGTATGATCCTGAGTTTTTACAGCATATGGATTATTACCAGCAGATGAATGTTCTCGAAAGAAAACTCTATGAACATGGGGTGGGTGGTGAGATTCTCTCGGATCCATATGTGGAGGTGGCTACTACGACCACTAGTTTTTTGGCCGAGAAACTCCGTGAAAAAGGAAAGAGGGTCTTTATCGTACCCAATAAACTTTCTCAGGAAGATGTAGAATGGGCACGGCAGGCTTTGGACGAGAAAAAAAAGGACCAAGATGTTCGCCAGAAAATCCGTATTGGCTATCTCTCGGGTACGCCGAGCCACAACAAGGACTTTGCCACGATTACTGGGGCACTACTTCGGGTTTTGGATCAGTACCCGCAGGTGGAGTTGGTGCTCGCAGGGCCGCTTGATACCGATGATGCTCTGCAGCAGTATGCTGATCGGGTAGTGCGATTACCTTTTGTGGCACGATCAGAACTCTTTGGAAATATTGCTTCGCTTGATATCAATCTTGCCCCACTAGAAATTGGCAACCCGTTCTGTGAGTCCAAATCAGAGCTGAAGTGGTTTGAAGCTGGTATTGTTGAGGTACCAACAGTTGCCGCGGCGACCAGGACTTTCCGAGAGGCTATAACTGATGGAGTTGATGGGTTCATTGCGACGACTGAAGAAGAGTGGTATGACAGAGTACAACGACTTATCGAGAGCAGAGTGCTCCGGGAAACCCTCGGCAAAAAGGCGAGAGAATCAGTCCTTAGCCGGTATACGACTCTTCATGCCAAGAATGAGACGTACGATAATTTTATTCGTTCACATTTACTATCTTAAGACTCTATGAAAATACTGATTACTGGAGGGGCGGGGTTTATCGGGAGTGCGACTGCTAAAACTTTGATGGATCGGGGTGATACTCCGGTACTCATAGATAATTTCAATGATTACTACGATCCGAAACTGAAGGAAGACCGGATTAAGAAATTTCTCAAGGAGTATAATGGAAAACCTGCCCGAAACATTGCGAGTGGCAAGCGAGCCGTAGGCGGGTTCAAACTCTATCGCGCTGATATTCGTGATCGGAAGGCTTTGGAAAAAATTTTTAAGAAAGAAAAAATCGACAAGGTGGTCCATCTCGCCGCGATGGCCGGGGTGCGGAGTAGTCTCCGTGACCCAGCTCTCTATGCTGATGTTAATGTAATGGGGACGACACACCTCCTTGATCTCTCGGTGAAGTACGGTGTGAAGAACTTCCTCTACGCTTCGTCATCGAGCGTGTATGGGAACAATAAAAAGTTGCCGTTTTCTGAATCTGACCCAGTTGATACTCCAATATCGCCGTATGCTGCGACAAAGAAAGCCACCGAGCTCATGGCGCATGTCTATAGTCATATTCATGGACTGCCCACCACGGGTCTTCGCTTCTTTACCGTCTATGGTCCGTGGGGCCGGCCGGATATGGCACTCTTTGACTTCACTCGGGCGATCATCGCTGATGAAACGATCAAGGTTTACAATCATGGCAACATGACCAGGAACTTTACCTACATCGATGATATCGTTTCGGGCATTATTACTTGTCTCAATGTTTACCCGGATGCAGAGGGCGGACAGGCGAGTGAGCCAATCGCGCGAGTAATGAATATCGGCGGCGACCGGGAAGAGAAGCTGACTCGCTTTATCGAGGTAATCGAAAAGCATGTCGGAAAAACGGCCAAGAAAGAAATGCATCCGATACAGCCGGGTGATGTGCCGTCGACCGTCGCGGATATCAAAAAACTTCGCAAACTCGGCTGGAAGCCGACGACCCGTATTGATGTTGGCATCAAGAACTTTGTCGACTGGTACAAGGAGTACTTCAAGGTAAAATAAAAAACAAAACGACCTTTCGGGGTCGTTTTTTGAGTGATGCGCGTTGGAGAAAATTAGACTTATCTACCTTCCGTATCCCGACTTGTTATTTGACAGCAGTCAGTGGGAAAGTACACATGTTCGTGAAGCATCAAGCGAACATGGAACCAGTGATCAGACCAGTAGGCAATGGCTAATAGGTTATCCTTACCGGGCCGATTTAAAGCTCGGAGAACTTCAGCGAGCTTTGCCCGATACATTTCACCACCTTCGGCGAGTTCGGCTTGAAGCTCGAGGCCGACAAAAGCAGCTAGATGAACATCGTGGTGTTGCACCTGATGTTCGCACACGTAGGTTGGAGCGTTCACAAATCGAATCTTCATGACTTACTTTCCTGGATCGGTAGAAGTGACCAAAACTGCTTGACTATAGGGGACATAGATGAGATAGGGACGAATAGTATCGCCCCAATAGCCAGCCGCTTCATCTCGCTTATTGAGGACGAGAGCCTCAAGGACATCGGCGAGGGCTATCTCGTAGGTATGTGGGATGCGAGTGATGTTTTGATGAGCCTCTCTCAGTCTAATCACTGCCTGACCGTCTGCTTCGACGACGAGGTTAGTGAAAGCTTCGCGTATTGAAAGCGAGTGGGGGCCAAGGATATCTTCTACTGGACCCATGATTCTGATAGTAGGCATGGATTCTCTTTGCGGAGGTTGATTGAGTTGGGAACGAACTATTTTTGTTCGCCATGTGGCGAAGGGTATCATTATTTCACAAAATGATCATTTTGTCGAGAGTCTGTACAAGATGAGTACATAGGTGACAAATGACTGGCTTTGATGGGTGTCTGGTA
>CAZRXW010000048.1:0-4448 GCA_964604195.1 uncultured Bdellovibrionales bacterium | reverse complement strand
GAACCGGGACTAAATGGTCCCAAACCACTCGTACTACCACTATACTACGCCCCGTTTCCCGTATGAACTTTGTCCATCATAGCCTGAACTACAGGCTTTATCAAGCCTCCCCCCCTCAAAAGTAAAATCCCGCATCAAACGGGATTATACTTCTATCTTTTTGAGCACATCTCTACTTTACTGCTTCTTTCAAAGTCTTACCAGCAGTAAACTTGGGGACATTCATTGCTGGAATAGTAATCTTTTCTTTCGTTTGAGGATTGATACCTTCGCGCGCGGCTCGATTAGACACCTTCCACGTACCAAAACCGGTAAGTGTCACTTTATTTCCCTGACGAAGTTCATTGGTGATCACATCTTCAAGTGCCTCGAGAACGAGTTCGATATCTTTCTTCGAAAGATTAGTACGCTCGCCAATCGTGTGGACTAATGCGTCCTTATTGATATTCTTCACAACCATGCACCTCGCTTCCTAGTGTGAGTATTTATATTTTTGAGGAGCCCACCTGCAACAATTCGCGAACGAAGTCGTAGCGCGATTCGGGCAGGTTATCTCCTTTCCCAGAGCATAAAAAGCTCTGCTTTTTGATATCATCGCTTCGTTCGGTATCAAAAACAAGCTTTTGCTACGCTCTCTACGCTCGATAATAGATCAAAAAAGAAAACTCTGCAAGCATTTTGTGGCTCAGTAAAGCGATTTTTGTCGAGAATAACTTTTAAAAAATAGGAAGACCACCACGAGGAGATCTAGGTGACGACCAGGTTGGTTGATTGAAACGTTCCAAAACGCAGCGCTACGTCCAAGAACAGCTTGGCTTTGCAGATCGAGCCACCCGACCAGGACTGATCGTGCCAGCAATCAGTTGAAGAAAATATGGCCTTAAGAGATATCCTTATCCCCGATCCGCCAGCTGGCGGATCGGGGACTCTACATTCTCTATTCAAAATTCTATATTCTACCTCGCATATTCCACTGCACGGGTCTCGCGAAACACTACCACTTTGATTTCACCTGGATACTGGAGCTCTTCTTGGATACGTTTAGAGACATCCTTAGCAAGATTCATCGCCCCGTAGTCATCAGTCTTCTCTGGATTGACGAAGATACGCACTTCACGACCAGCCTGGATAGCGTAAGATTTCTCCACCTGTGGAAAGGTATTGATGAGCGCTTCGAGTTCTTGGAGTCGCTTGATATATTTCTCAGCTGTTTCTTTACGAGCTCCAGGACGGGCAGCTGAAAGAGCATCAGCCGCTGTCACAATATAACTCTCGATCGTAGCATGAGGATACTCATCATGGTGTGACTTCATCCCATCGATGACACTTTGTCCCAGACCAAACTTCTCGAGAATACGCATGCCGATTTTGACGTGTGTTCCTTCGATCTCATGATCCACTGCCTTACCGATATCGTGCATAAGGCCTGCTTTCCGAGCCGTCGCAACATCTGCCCCAAGTTCTGCTGCCAAAGCTGCAGCTAGATAGGACACTTCAAGTGAATGGAGGAGCACATTTTGCTTATAACTGTATCGGTAACGAAGTCGGCCGAGAATATAAAGCAGCTTCGGATGAAGCCCAGGCACTCCAGCCTCATAGGCTGCTGCCTCGCCAGCCTCTTTGATCTTGTTGTCAATTTCTTTTCTCGCCTCAGCCACCGCCTCTTCGATGCGGGCTGGGTGGATGCGCCCATCAGCAATGAGTTTCTCGAGAGCAATCTTGGCTACTTCGCGACGTACTGGATCAAATCCAGAAACGATAATTGACTCTGGTGTATCATCAACAATGAATTCTACCCCTGTTTCTTTTTCGAGAGCCCGTATATTACGACCTTCTTTCCCGATAATCTTGCCTTTAATCTCATCCGAAGGAATAGTGATCGTTGTAGTGGTAAATTCAGAAACATGCGTGCGAGAATATTTCTGAATCACGGTGGCCATAATCTCAAAAGAGCGCTTCTCAAGGCTGTCATGAGCCTCGTTTTCCAATTTGGACATCCGCTTGACCAGAGCATCTTTACTCTCATCCTCTACCAGTTTCATCAGACGCTCTTCAGCCTCCGGCTTGGAAAGCTCAGCTACTCGCTGCAATTCCGCGATTTCTTTGGTTCGCACTACCTCTATCTCTGTCTTGAGCTGCTCTACCTCCGCACTCCGTGAAGCAAGCTTTTCTTTTTCGGCACTTATTTTTTTCCCCTCCTCTTCAATTTGTTGTTCTCGTTTTTCAAGTTTTGACTCTTGATGAGTCAGTTTTTCCTGTCGAGTTTTTTCCTCGGTTTTAGCTTCCTCAAGGATAGCTACTGCCTTTTTCTTGGTCTCAAGAATAATCTCTTGCTGACGCTCTTCAGCCTTGGCAATGATTTTGGCTGCTTGGCCCTCAGCAGTAGAGAGCTGCCTTTTAGCAAAATTTTGCCGGATAAAATAGCCGAGACCAAGACCCACCAGGAGGCCTCCGGCAACAAAAAATATCGGTAACATAATAGTACTATATTCCGAGCTCAAGATTTCTTTGAGAAGTCACAGTAGCGTTTCTCCTAAAAACAAGCCGAGCAGCCTCGTCGGCTACTGAACCTGATGAAAGAATCCTTTCGTACAAAAAAAGAAGTCGTAGACTGAGAGAAGGGATGTATCAGAGTACATACACACTGCAAAAATCCAGAAAAAAATGCGCTCGAAAACGGAAAAACAATAATTATATCGCCCCTCTAGAGTAGGCCAAATACCCCCTTTTGTCAAAAAAATGATATCCTAGAAAAGTACTCTGAAAAAACCAAATTTACTGAATACACATTTATGTATCGTCCGTTTGTCTTAGTAGTGCTCGATGGCTGGGGACTTTCCAATACGGTTCATGGCAATCCTATCCGAGAAGCCAAACTTCCCACCTTTGAAAAACTCAATCAGTATTACCCCATGACAAGCCTCCAGGCATCTGGGATCTCAGTGGGTCTCCCTTGGAATACAGCGGGAAATAGTGAAGTGGGACACATGACTATGGGTGCTGGCCGTATTATCTATCAAAATCTCCCTCGTATCGCCCTCTCTATCCAAGATCGGAGTTTCTTTGAAAATCCGATCTTCATGGAGGCCGTTCAGAATGTAAAAACTAAAGGTACCAAGCTCCACCTTATGGGCTTGGTAAGCTCTGGCGCCGTACATTCCCACAAAGATCACCTCTTAGCATTCCTGAGACTAGCCAAAGAACAAGGCCTATCTGAAGTGATCGTCCACGCCTTCACTGATGGCCGCGACTCAAGCCCCACTTCTGGCATGACACAAATACAAGAGCTTGAACGAGAAATGCAACTGGTTGGTATCGGTACTATCGCTAGTCTCTGTGGTCGTCATCTCGCGATGGATCGCAATAACAACTGGGACCGCATCGAAAAAGCCTACCGCATGCTCACCGAAGGGGTAGGGGCCACGACTGATGACCCGCTCCTCTATCTCGAGCAAAGTTATAGCAAAGGAGTAACCGATGAATTCATCGAGCCAACCCTCATAGTAAAAAAAGATGGACCCTCTCTTATAAATGATGGCGACTCAGTTATCTTCTTCAATTTCCGAGAAGACCGTGCCCGAGAACTTACCAAGGCTTTTGTAACCCCTGATTTTGATGGGTTCACTAAAACAAAAAACCCTGATGTATTTTTTGTCACCATGACCGAGTACGAAAAAGAGCTCCCCGTCCACATTGCTTTTCCACCAGAAGAGGTCCACGATAGCCTGGGCGAGACACTCTCCAAAGCTGGCCTCAAACAACTTCGCATCGCTGAAACTGAGAAATACGCTCACGTCACTTACTTTTTCAATGGTGGCAATGAAGAAGCTTTCCCTGGTGAAGACCGCATTCTTATTCCCTCGCCTACTGTCGCCCACTTCGATGAACAGCCAGAGATGAGCGCCCCCCAGGTGACTGATACCCTCATTGAAAAAATAGAAGAGAGCATCTACGACTTTATCCTCGTCAATTATGCCAATCCAGATATGGTCGGACATACCGGTAATGAGGCCGCCTCTATTGAAGCCGTTGAAGCAACCGATAAAAGTCTTTCCAAAATTATTCCCGTTATTCTCAAGGCTGGAGGAGCCATCATCATCACCTCTGATCATGGCAATGTCGAAGAAATGATCAATCCGATGACTGGTGAAAAGGATACCGAACACTCCACCTCTCCCATCCCTCTTTGGTATATCACCCCTACTAATCATCGCGAGAAAAGAGCTGATGAAATGATGCGTGAGCAAAATGAAGTCCAAGGACTCCTCTCCGATGTCGCCCCTACTGTCTTGGATGTCCTCGGCCTCTCCAAGCCAGTGGTCATGAACGGAACATCTCTCATTCCTGTCCTCGAAAAACGAATGCCCAATCTCTAACTAGCTGGCTCCCTAAGCTTTTGAAGAAGATGAGATACATAGGTAACACTCTGAAAGGAGCGGATTTGAAGA
>CAZRXW010000047.1:0-4547 GCA_964604195.1 uncultured Bdellovibrionales bacterium | reverse complement strand
AATTCTTCAAATCCGCTCCTTTCAGAGTGTTACCTATGTATCTCATCTTCTTCAATAATTACTCCAAAATAATACTCATACGACCAAAAACCTATTTGACATCCTCTTTGAGAGTTTTTATACTTTTCCCATATGCAACAAAACGGTCGCATCTTTATGGGTCTTATGTGTACCTTCCTCCTCTGGAGCGAAGGAGACCGTTTTGTTTTTGCCCTTGAATGTAGACGCTAGAATTCCACTTTCGAAAGCAAAAAGAAGCCGGTCTCCCCTCTTCAGGAACCGGCTTCTTCATTTGTGTAACAATTGGGAGAATGTGATGCTCAACGGAGCGAATTTACGAGAACGCCTCGCCATGGAAAATCCGGGATACCGGCACCTGGTGAGTAGCACGAGTCACGTCGCTACATTACCCCTCCAGGGACAAACATCGGTTGTGAAAGCTGATAAACCAAACGCTCCACAACCACCACAAAAGCCTGCGGAAAGGCTGATCTGGCACTGTCTTTGGAATCCTGATGGCGATTAAGGCCCAACTCGACCAAGATCACCCCTTCATATATCGGCGCTTGCGATATCACTCGCAGCGCCTTGATTCTTTTTTAACCAAAATTAAACTTTAACAAGTGAATTTCTCTCTACCGCGAAGCTATCCTGCTTCAGGAAGAGAAAATTCTTTTGTTAAATTACTCAAACAAAAGACCTGTTGTTTTCACGCCCGCAAACATATCCTCTTTCAGGGAGAAAAAAGTTTTTTCGAAAAAATTAAACTCGAGACAAATACTTCCTCCCTTTTAGTTTTCGAGGAAAATACTCCTGCTCGGCTTCTTTTTTATTTTTATAGTCAGGCGTATACTTATACCCCTTACCATAGTCAAGCTTTTTCATAAGCTGAGTCGGAGCATTCCGGAGATGGAGCGGTACGGGTTCATTGGGGAATTCAGCCACGTCTTGCTTTGCCATACCATACGCGGTGTAGAGCGCATTGGATTTTTTGGAAAGTGCCATATACACCACCGCTTGAGCGAGATGCACTTCACACTCCGGCA
The DNA here is from genome assembly GCA_964604195.1 of uncultured Bdellovibrionales bacterium. Classification (GTDB taxonomy): domain Bacteria; phylum Patescibacteriota; class Minisyncoccia; order Moranbacterales; family UBA1568; genus SSEF01. Next base: position 3,501 of record CAZRXW010000047.1, on the reverse strand, counting down.
TGCCGAGCATCTGGGCAGCCTGGAAAGCCGCCACTGCCTGCGGGAGAGCCAAAGAATTGGCTACGCCAATATCTTCGGAAGCAAACCGCACAATACGCCGAGCTACATAGAGAGGATCTTCACCCGCTTCGAGCATACGAGCTAAATAATAGAGACTCGCATCAGCATCGTTCCCTCGCATAGCTTTATGGAGTGCCGAAATTAAATTATAATGTTCCTCTCCTCCTTTGTCATAGAGCAGATGCGACCTCTCAGCAATCTCGCCCACTAATTCTGGAGTAATTTCCTTGCCTGTTTCACTTACTGCTTCAAGGAGAGAATAAGCTGCACGAGCATCCCCACCTGATAAAGCAGCGATAAAACCGATTCCCTCTTCAGTAAAAACGATGCCTTTTTTGCTCAGATATGAATCCTCCTTGAGAGCATCCTGAAGAAGTTTTACCGTTGTCGCTTCAGTATGTTTCGTAAATACCAAAACCCGGGCCCGTGAAAGTAAAGCAGCATTTATCTCAAAGCTCGGATTCTCAGTCGTGGCTCCGATCAGAGTAATGACACCGTTCTCAACCTGAGGAAGTAAAGCATCTTGTTGAGCCTTATTCCAACGATGAATTTCATCTACAAAAAGAATTGTCCGTTCCCCAAGACGTCTCGCTATATCAGCCTGCTCAAGAACCTGTTGTAAATCTTTTTTCCCGCTAGTAACCGCCGACAATGAGACGAAATGAGCCGATGTTTCAGAGGCGATAAGTCTCGCTAGAGTTGTTTTACCAGAGCCAGGAGGCCCCCAAAAAATAAGCGACGGGACTGTATCGCGTTCTATCATCTGACGTAAATAAGCCCCTTCACCCAAAAGTTTTTCCTGTCCGAGAAATTGTTCGAGCGCCTTAGGACGCCGCCGCTCTGCCAAAGGCTCTAATGGGGTGCTCATATAAAATACAAAGATGAAAGCTGCTACAGGGCATCCGAAAAAACCAAAGAAAGACCTACCGGAGCATGGTCTGAGCCTGGAATCGTATCAAGTATAAAGGCATCTTTAATATTATTTTTGAGTCGATCATCTACAAAAAAGTAATCAATCCGCCAGCCAACATTTCGTTCACGAGCCTTTGTTTTCATGTCCCACCAACTGTACTGTGTCAGAGATGGATTCAGATATCGAAAACTATCAATAAAACCAGCCTTGATGAACTGATCAACCCAAATGCGTTCTTTGGGCATAAAACCAGAAGTATTTTCATTCTCCTTTGGCCTGGCCAGATCGATTTCTTGATGTGCCGTATTTACATCGCCACAAAATATTACTGGCTTCCCCTGCCCCTTCAAATGCTCGATATAGTGCAAAAATTCTTCATAGAACTCAAGCTTATATTGGAGACGTAGATCACCAGACCCACCATTAGGGAAATAAATATTTAGGAGAATAAATTCGCGAAACTCCATTTCAATCACTCGGCCCTCCCGCGACAGTAAATTATTTCCAAAAAATGTCTTGACACTTATAGGCTTCATCTTGGTATAGATTCCAACACCACTATACCCTTTTTTTTCGGTAGCTGAATGAAAGTAACTCGTATAGCCATCAGGATGTCTCAATGCCTCATCAAGCTGATCGGGATGAGACACCTTGGTCTCCTGAACTCCCACCACTGGATATTTTCCTGCCTGCATCCAATCAATAAATCCTTTTCGCCCAGCTGCTCTGAGCCCATTTACATTCCAAGAGATGAGTGTGTACGTGTTTTGCATACCATTTCAATAATTGCCACTATCCTACCACTTTTTCCTTTCCCAAAAAAGAACACCGCCTCGGGTTTATCGAAACCAAAGACGGTATAGGAGAGAGTCTCCGAGAGACGACTAGGAAACGTCTTTCCTGAATTGTCTTTCCCAGACATCAACTGCCTGTCGAGTACCCCAAGCTTCCTTTTCTCGTTTCCGCAACTGGCGCGCTTCCCACCTTGCTTCGAGCTGTTGCACCCACGGCCAGCTTGCCACCCAGTCACAGAAAACATCAAAGAGACGCAAGGCAATTGGCTCAAGCTGTTTCAAAGCAAAGAGCACCAAACCGGTCAAGATGAACACGGAAATAAAGCGATCCACGACGTCCTCCTTGAAGGGTCATAACCGCGCCCACAGCGATTACTTACCTCGACTATAACACAAAAAACACCTCCCGCAGAGAGTATAATTTCTAGCTCTCTTAAGCCATTGTATCTTTTTTGTTCAAGGTAGGTGATGTTTTTCCAATCAGGTACTCTCGGCCTGAGAGACGAAGCACGAGATGATCCAATTCGGTGTAGCGACGCTTTTTTTCATGAATATCAATCTCTTCCTTCATTTTGAGCGCAGCCGTACCATGACGAGGTGAATACCAAGCAATATACGCCCGCTCAAACTTTACTTGGCGAGCCATATCAAGCGTCTCGGAAAAGTCCTCCAGCGTTTCCCCAGGAAAACCAACAATAATATCAGTCGTAAATTTTACTTCAGGGACCTTGGATCGAATCCGGTCGATAAGCTCGAGATATTCCTCGCGTGTATACCAACGATTCATGGCCTTGATGATCTTGTTACTCCCCGCCTGAATAGGAAGATGGAGCAAACGATCAATATTTTTATGTTTAGCAATGGTTTCAATAAGAGCATCAGAAAAATCCCAGGGATTTGAAGAAAGAAATGAAACTTTTTCGACTCCAGGAATGGTAGCCACCGCTTCGAGAAGCTGCGGGAAAATAGTGGGAATACGATGGCGACCAAGATGTTTCACCATCACTGGCTCTACCAGATTACCATTCGGAAGTTCATATTTTCCTTTGTTCTTCATGGCCTCGAAAAGAATATCTGCCCCGTAAGAATTCACATTCTGTCCCAGAAGCATGATTTCCGTCTTCCCCGTTTTTACCGCTTCCTTTACTTCAGCAAGAATATCTTGAAATGGCCGCGAACGCTCCTTGCCACGTGAAAACGGCACGATACAAAATGCGCAGTAGTTGTTGCAGCCATTCGATATAACAATTGAAGCCAACTTGCCACAGCTACGTTTGGGAGCATGTTCAAAGCCAACTTCTTCAAGAGGAAGAAACTCCACATCCGGAAGTCTTGTTTGCATCCGCTTGAGGAGTTTCCCTGATGACTCCCTGGCCGCTGCTCCAACGAGGCAACCAGTCACTACAATATGGAGATCATCTTTATTTCGCCCTGATTTTTCCCTCAAGTTTTTGACCAGTCCATACACTTTTTCCTCAGCTCGATCACGGACAATACAGGTATTGATAACCAAAGTTGAAGTAGAAGTCAGGTCTTTGGCTGGTTCAAAACCCCTCGCTTCATAAAAGCTGGCCAGTCGCTCAGAATCAGCTGTATTTTGCTGACAGCCAAAGGTTTGAATAAAGTAAGTTTGAGACATAAAGTCCTGCTAGTGTACTAGGAAAGAAAAGAAAAATCAACAAGGCTCTAGACCATCACTTTAATTAATCTTCTCGAATTGCTTCAGGATGTATT
>CAZRXW010000046.1:0-4630 GCA_964604195.1 uncultured Bdellovibrionales bacterium | reverse complement strand
TGGAAGTTATCGCCTGAAGGCGAGGGAAATCACCCGCCCAAAGTGGGGCCTTATATCACGTTTGGTTTGCGAGTGTACTCGTTTTGGAAGTTGGGTAACAGAAAACCAAGCAATCTCATCCATTTTGTATGGTTCCCCAATTCCAACCTTTTTCGGATTGACGCAGGCTAAGAAAACACCAGTTACTCAATGCGTTTTGGTTTTCCCGTTTTGACGTAACGCATTTTTAAACCCACAAAGCTGCAACTTAGTTAGTTTGACTTTGTATTCTTCTAGAATTTCACGTCGAACTACTTCCTCAAAAGTCTCACCAAATTCCATGGAACCAGACCCGTCATCCCATACTCCTTTACTCCTTGTTCATCTCGACAGTTTTTACTTCGCTTATGCATCAAGATATTCCCTTAGCCATCATGACAATAAAAAGAGCACATCACGCCAATAAAATCTACTCCTTTTCTGAAATCGAATGATTTTTTCATACTCAGGATTTCCAACCTAAGGCTACCGCTAATTTTTGCAAAGCACTCTTGGTCGGCTTTTTTATCTGTACTAAATAACTACGCCCTCGCCCAATTCGTTTTGCCTCTTCTGAGAGCTCAATAATTTGATCCTCTATCCACATAAGCGATCTTTTTGACCTCACTCCGTGCCTCTCTTCAAAAGCTTTTAAAGCAGATTCTGTCGCCAATGAAAGAGCCTCTCTCTCATTCGTTCCTTCAAATTCAATATTAGAGAATTTCAGCCGTCCTCCTGGTTTAACCACTCTCCACATTTCTTCCATTCGGGTACTAATGGCTTCTTGCATTAATTTTTCTTCTTTCAATAAAATAGCATATCCCTGGGGCATTGCTGCGTGAGAAACAACTACCTCAAATGACTCGTCAGGAAATGGCATTTGTTCCGCTTTAGCAGCAACGAGACGTGCCTTTTGATCATCAGTGAGTTTGGATAGTTCATCTGGTGAAGGATCAAGGCTAATAATGTTCTCTCCAAATCCTAAATAGTCCGCACCTCGCATAAATCCTGAATGCCCAGAACCGACATCGAGAACCTTGTTCTCAAAATCTTGAGGAGTCAGTTGAAGATCTCGACAATACTCCAAGAAATCAGCCACTTCTGGATGCTCTTCAATGAGCCGCTCTATGCTAGCCAGAGTGTCCACATCCAACAATTCCCTCTTTTTCTTAGAGGTAGCAAAGCTTTCAAATTTCATATCGGTTCTTCAAATACTTCTTCCTTTATCTTCCGAATACTCTCCTTATCTTCGAGAATAACTCCTTTGTGGAGCTTGTAGAGGAGCGGGATCACGCCACAACTATCACACTTCCCCCAATTACACCCTTTTTTCTCATGGTGCAGTTTCTTACACATCGCTAACTCATTTTCAAATATTGCCTGGTCCATAAAGTTATTTTTTAACTTCAAAGGTAAGCATCTTGATCAAGGTATTCCAATTCACCCTTTGACCATAATAACCACGATAGGTTTCAAGCATATTTTTCCGACTCGGATACGGATTATGACCATCAAAATCAGCATCAACGATATCGCCAAACTTTTTTTCTCTTACTTCCGTTACAACCGCAACAGCTATAGGCTCTTTGGTATCTGCATTGATAAATTGCACCTCATCACCCGTACTCAGATTTTTCTCATCAAACATTCTCCAGGTTTTTGTCTTTTTTCCCTGAAGAAGATCGTTGATCATCCATGGTTTTAATTTGAGAGTTTTCACAGTCAAGAATAAATGAAAAGGCCTTAGGTTTCATGACACTTCTTATAATTCCGAGTAAGTACTCAAGAGAAAGTTTCCTTTCTTTTGGAATGAGCGATGGAATTTCAAGCACCGTGACAGCGCTTATACTTCAAACCGCTTCCACAAGGACAAGGATCGTTACGACCAATTACTTCAGTATTATGAATTGGGGTTTGGACCTCTTTACCCTGCGATCCGCCGCGTGCCTGATTAAATGGCTGGGCACTTACACTGAATTGCTCGATATTCTCCGAAGCACCCCGGAATTCCAGTGCTCGCGGCACCGAAGAGGTGACAGTTGGACTCGCTGGGGTCAGTTTCATAAGGGAAACTAAATACGTCTTCCGTACCGTATCCATAAGACTCTGGAAAAGATCATACGCTTCACGTTTGTACTCGATGAGCGGGTCCCGCTGACCATACCCCCGAAGACCAATCCCCTGACGCAAATAGTCGATCTCATCAAGATGATTCATCCACAAAGTATCCAGTGATTGAAGGAGAAGCATCCGCTGGAGGTTCTGCCATACCTCGGGACCGATGAGTGCCTCCTTGGCACTATAGACTCGCTTGGCCTCACCAATAAGATACTCGGTTATGGCTAGTTTCTTTTCAGGCTCTGTCTTGGCTCGATCATCTTGAATTGATTCCAATTTAACCAAAGTTTCACTATCAGAAAGCTCCGGGAAAAGATTATTCGCTTCAGCTACAATCTCCTTGAGCTGCCATTCACCCTCTTCACTTGCTGTATGAAATCCCACTACCCGTTCGAATTCTTCTGAAAACAAATTAAGAGTAATATCTCGAGGATCCAGTGTGGTGAGCCATTCTTTCCGTTTCTTATACACCACCTCTCGCTGCTTATTCATGACATCATCATAGTCAAGAACATGTTTCCGGATATCAAAATTGTAGCCTTCAATTTTTGATTGAGCATTCTCAATCGTTTTTGATACTAATGCGTTCTCAATTGGTTCATCTTCTGGAAGACCAAGTTTATTCATGATATTCTCCAGCCTATCACCACCAAAACGCCTCATGAGCTCATCCTGAAGAGATACGTAAAACTGCGAAGCCCCGGGATCGCCCTGACGACCAGCACGGCCACGGAGCTGATTATCGATGCGTCTGGCTTCATGACGTTCAGTACCAATAATAAGCAGTCCGCCCAGTTCCCTCACCTCTTCACCAAGCTTAATATCGGTTCCGCGACCAGCCATATTGGTAGCGATCGTTACCGCTCCTTTTTGTCCAGCATTTTTGATAATTTGCGCCTCACGCTCATGATTTTTAGCGTTGAGAACCTCATGAGGGACGCCGGCTTGAGTCAAAAGAGTAGAAAGATATTCAGATTTTTCAATAGCAATAGTACCGATCAAAACTGGTTGACCAGTAGCATGAACTTCTTTGACTCGATTTACTATAGCCCGAAATTTTCCAACCTCGTTTTTATAGACCACATCTGGAGCATCACGACGAATCATTGCTCGATGAGTGGGGATCTCTACCACATCAATCTCATAGACCTTGGCAAACTCTTCAGCTGACGTCGAGGCTGTTCCTGTCATACCAGAAAGCTTGTCGTAAAGTCTAAAATAGTTTTGAAAAGTAATAGTCGCTAGAGTACGGGATTCTCTTTGTACCGTAACCCCCTCTTTGGCTTCAATCGCCTGATGTAACCCATCACTATAGCGACGTCCGGGCATGAGACGACCTGTAAAGTCATCGACAATAATCACCTCACCGTCCTTTACAACATAATCTCGATCACGATTGAAAATAATATGTGCCTTGAGGGATTGTTCGAGATGGTGCACATACTGCACATTACCCGATGCATACATATCGCCCATACCAAGCATTTTCTCGACATGCTCAATCCCGGCATCAGTAAGCGTCACGACCTTCATCTTTTCATCAACCACGTAATCCGTTTCACTCGAAAGCCGTGGAATAATGCTGGCAAAACGCTCGTAGAGCCTGGTTGATTCAGTATCAGGTGCCGAGATAATGAGTGGGGTACGTGCTTCATCAATAAGAATAGAGTCTACCTCATCAACAATGGCAAAATGAAGCTCTCTTTGTACTCGATCTTCGAGTTGAGCTACCATATTATCCCTTAGATAATCAAAACCAAACTCATTATTGGTTCCATAGGTGATATCACAGGCATATGCTTCACGCCTTGATACGGGTACCAAATTTTCCATCTCAATAGTAACCGCATCAGTATCGGCCAATTTTGGTACATAACGATACGACGCTCCTTGACCCAAAATACAACCAGTCGACAAACCAAGAAAATTATAAACTTGACCCATCCAACTAGCATCACGCTTGGCGAGATAATCGTTGACCGTGATAACATGCACCCCTTTTCCAGTCAGAGCATTCAAATAGATGGGGAGTGTAGACGTTAGTGTTTTCCCTTCACCCGTTTTCATTTCGGCGATTTTTCCAGAATGCAGCACCATCCCACCAAGCATTTGCACATCATAATGTCTCTCATTGATCACTCGTCGAGCAGCCTCGCGCACTACTGCAAAAGCCTCTGGCAAGAGCTCGTCGACGGCTACTCCTTGCTTGAGCCGTTCACGAAATTCCACTGTCTTTGCTGTCAACGCTTCATCTGAAAGCCCCTGAAGGGTTGTCTCAAAAGTAGCAATCTCCGGTAGTAGCGGTCTGAGCTTATCAATTTCACGCTCATTGGAGCCGAAAAGTTTTTGGAAAAATTTCATAAAAGTATCAGTAGAAAAAGCTTTTTTAAGCCATAAAAGTCCATTTCAGGGTAGCAAAAAAGAGAGACCCCGTAAAGGAGTTGTACAAGATGAGTACATAGGTGACAAATGACTGGCTTTGATGGGTGTCTGG
>CAZRXW010000045.1:0-4975 GCA_964604195.1 uncultured Bdellovibrionales bacterium | reverse complement strand
TGGTGGACCCGAGGAGAATCGAACTCCTGCCTCTGCAATGCGAATGCAGCGTTGTACCACTTAACCACGGGCCCAAAAGTCCAGAACAATTGTTATACCTATCTGGACTCAAATAGCCAATAGATCCTATAAGCCAGGCGATGACTCAATCTGAACCATTGGGGCTGGGGGGGATACAGGCACTCCCTGATTCATTGGCAAAGCATTCATGGAACTTAACTTCGCCTTGGCAGCATCACAACTTCTCCCGGAAGTATGTTCATACCACACGCTACTTCCCCCATAGAGAGCTGCTGACTGAGTGCTACTCGACTCAAGAGCAAACTGAGCACAAAGCTCATATTCACCTACTGGTACTGCTCCTTCCAGGAAAGACGGGGTGACAATTCGGTATTCATAGATTTCACCAGTCTCAGGATCATTCATTGAGCTGAGACAGTAGTTAAACTCGTTGTATTGTCGAAACTCATCTAGTGTGGCCGGGAGATGCTGATAACTCCCTGCGTACTGTTCGATACAGCCCGCCAGAGTTGAGAGGTGGTTAGCCCTCGTATCATCCAGGCTCCGATCACGTTCAGTCATGGGCGAGCCTCCAACCACAAATCCAAGCACAATGCCAATAATAACAAAGATGCTGGTACCTATACCAAAACGTTGGAAGACATACTGGGGGATGCTAGACCGATATTGTATCTTACGCCGCTCAAGGTAATAAAAACCAAAAATACCTCCGGCTAAGCCAAGAATGACTAGTGCTTTGAGGAAGAAACGAGTAGTAATCTCTCCCTGAAGAAGAGTGTAGACCAGAGTGATAAGGTCTCCCACAATCGTGACAGCAGCTATCAACAGAACTATATATGTAAGCCATTTCGAAAGTTTTGACTCCACCCTTCCTTCATCCTCACGAAACTTCCGAAACCAAAGCCTCAGCGCTGCGTAATAGAGTGGGAACCCAATAAAAAGTGCTGCCGTAGCATAATGAATAGCATCAGTAGAAGCACCTGCAACATACCATGCAGTTGTATCAAGCACATCCGGAAAAAAGTGATTGATCACCTGAAAATACAAGGTGCCCAGCGCTGTCGCAGTAATCCCAAGGAGAATAAAAGAAAAGAAGTTAACCACAATATCTACCGCTCCAGCCTTGCGAGCCAATGCTGGGCGATTATCGGCGTTGGGGAGTGGTCCACCAAGGGAAATCACCGCTTCACGATATGCCCCTTCAATCTCATTTTCATTCCATCCAAGCGCTGTTAGCTCTTCAATAATCTCAGATTTTGGCACACCAGATTGCAGACGTTTTGCAGCATACTGTACGAGAACTTGGGTGTCCATAAGAGAAAATAAAGAGAATTATCCTCACGCTATCAGTATACCATCCTCAAAAAAGATACCAAATGCTACACTACATATAAACAACATTATCCCATACTGACTTTCTTATGCAACAGCACCTCAGTTTTCGTTACCTTACCAAAAACCTTGCTACTGTTATTGGTCTCGTCCTCGTCTGGCGAGGTATCTGGCACCTCCTCGACGGAGTAGATGCTCTTTTTTTCGCTGGCAATCATTTCTGGACAGCCATCCCAGGTGTTATCCTTGGACTCATCATTCTTTACCTTCCTGACAAAGACCTCAAAGAAATTGAGAAGTTATAATTCCTCTCAATTCCCTTACACGAAAAACCTGGATTGACGCCAGGTTTTTTTTCGTTCATACTGCACCATTAGTTCTTGAACAATCCTTTCTGCTCACTATTGGGAGTCGGCATGAATACTTGTTCTCATCAACATAGTCCGGAAGAGCGGAATCGCTACCTCAAGATAGGATCCATCTCCCTCTTTACATTCCTTGGGGAAATCTTGGCCAGCTTTCTTACCAATAGTCTCGTCCTAAGAACTGATGCTTTCCATACCCTCTCGGACAGCCTTGAAGGATTCATGAATGCTTCCATTGCCCATCGAGCACGCTATTTGAGCAATTCAGTTCCTCTGCGAAAAATTGGTTTTGCCCTTAGCCTCATTCTCATTGGTACATCAAGCATCTTCATGCTATTTGAGGCAAGAAATCGACTTGCCAGCCTAGAGTTAGAACCCTTCTCCCTCTGGGCGATCGGAGCAGCACTCTTTGCGCTCAGCATGAATCTCTGGCAATTTCGTATCCACAGAGAGGCGCCAGACCACCATCACAACCATACCTATCAAGGCCAGCTCCTCCATCTCACTCTTGATATTGGCGCCAGTCTAGCTGCCATTGCCGGAACAACCCTGTCATCACTCGCTGAAATACCCAAAGCCGACGCCTGGGCAGCGCTGGCCATCATCGGCTTTATTTGGTTCCGCATCTGGCAGGGTTATGACACCGTGTGGGGAAAGAAAATTGCCCCAAAAACACACTGGCACTGCCACCACTGACCACCCCTCGCTTTCACGGAAAACTTGGGGTGGTTGTCTTTTTATACGATCACTTCAATTTTTTGTTCCAATACTTGATCTCCCTCTCCAAACAAAAATTTGGTGCGAAACTTTTTTCCATCAAGAAAAGTTGGCAACCAGAGAATATCATCCGGCCACATATCTTGATACGGAATTTTGCTCGTCAAAAACCACTCTGGCCTCATTTCTTCAGTCTCAAAAGGTTCTCCTTGCCAAGACAGCCCACGGAAAACATGCACCTCAAGGATAGCTCCACGTTCTTTTTCAAACTCAAATTCATGAAGGCCAACTTCTTTCAATCTTGTGATTTCAAGTCCGCATTCCTCCCTCACCTCTCGTTTGGCTGCCTCCTCAATCGATTCACCATCCCTTACTTTTCCTCCAAACCCATTCCATCTCCCTGCTCCAAAACCACGCTTCTTCATACCAAGCAAAATTTTTTCACCCTGCAAAATTAAAACGAGAGTAAGAATTTTTCGAGACATAGGATCTAATAAATAATAATTGTGGTCCCAATATCACTCCAAGTATACACCCGCTCGGCTGCTCCCACTCCCAACCGAACACAGCCGTGCGAAACTGGAGTACCAAGATGGTTCGCACCCTCTTTATAGCCACCCGGCCACTCCGGAAGTTCATGAATCCCATACTTTCCATCAGGAGTAATAGCCTGCCAATACGGCATGTAGAGACTATATTGCTTTGACCACGGACGAGGAGCCTTGTTCTCTACAGAAAATTCTCCTTTGGGGGTGTCCATACCCCTCTTTCCTGAGGAAATAAGATAAGCGTCAACTACCTCTCCATTTTCAAACAGAGTCATTACCTGACTTGATAGGTTTACATCAATATATTTCCCCGTATTTTTTTTGGCTGAAGCGATTTGTTTTGCTTGTATGACACGATTCCCCGTATCTTGCCCAAAAGTTTTTGGTTTTGGTAAAAGAGTCGTAAAATTGGTTTTTGTAAGATATTGATAGCTTGCATCGGGTGACCCTCGCCACTTAGCATACAGAGAAAGAGTATATTGTTTTCCCTCCTGAAGAGATTGCTTTGGAAGCAAGGAAAATTCTGTTTTATCAAGGTTATTTTCATACACAACCTCTACTGGGGGATCAAATCGGAAATCAATAAAAAAATCCTTCACCGAACGATCAAAAGTAATACGAATCGGATCCTCTATCCCCAAAAGGACATCCTGCTCATTCTGTGCTGGTATAATCTGATTTACCTCAGGATAGCGTGGACCCTCTATCCGAAAAATAACCTTCGGGGTAGTGCCAAACCATTTTGTTTTCCCTGAAGCTAAGGATATTTGATACTTTGATTCGAGTGGCCAATCTGTTTCCGGAATTAACCGAAGGATATGGTCTTGTTCATCCCATTCAATACGAAGCGGGTGAGCCGGCTCGATACGCACAGCATTATCAAGAGAACTCGGCTGCACGGCTTGAGAAAAACGAAGGACAATTGGATCACGAGGACTCGAAAAGCTCGAACGCTCAAGTTGAATATCTACGGGGCCGCTACGTACATTCCAATACCACCAAGTAATCACAAAAAGGCCAGTCAGAAATACGGCGAAAAGAAACCAGAAAAGAAGGAAAGAGATCGCTCGACGCATGACTCTTTATTTACGAGAATGATCTGCGGAAGTTTCTTTAGCTATACCAAAACTTCGCTCAAGTGCACGAAAAATTCGCTTGCGAGCAATAAAGGTAATAAGGCCAGTCACCAGGGCCAAAGTCGCTCCAGAAGCCAACCCACCCCAAAATTGCGGCCAAAATTGATCCCAAAAGTTCATAAGAGAAATTAAAAGTTAAAAGGTATTTCTAGTATAGCGTATACCAAAATGTGGAGCGCTCCGCTCTAGTGAAACAATTCTTGTTCTTCTGACTTCAAGAGCGTCATGAGTTCATCAAAATACGGCTTGATTTCCGGCGACAGGACCACTTTGTCTTTCTTATTTTCATAAATCATCTCAATCGTAATATTCTTCTCTTTCCAGACTCGTCCATTATCAAGGTAGGTTTGCACTATTGGTTCAATCTTGTCGAGCGCATAAACAAAGCAGCTCTCTGCATCATTGCGCTTCTCATAAGCATCAATAGTCTCATGCAGTTCTGTAAATTCTGATAGAGTTTCACGCAGTTTCACAACTGCAGCTGCCTCACGCTCGTGCTTACTATTCACATGAGCCACATCTGTCGAGAAGTTATAGGTGTCTCCTGCATACACTTCCAGAAAGTCATGAATGAGCGCGTAGCGAATCACCTTGTCATAATCAAGTGTCGTCTTGGTAGTGGCGAGAATGTACCATGCAAGCATGGCGAGGTCATACGAATGCTCGACATCATTCTCCCATCGATCACTCCCTTTGACTCGAATAACCCGTTCCACCGCCCGGAATTCATCGAGGAGTTTGGTAAATTGCAGCAGTTTCTCAAGCATATCTCTTACAATTTCAATCCAGATTTTTTAATCATTTTTCAACCACTGTGCACTAGAAGTGCACAGATTGCTTAATAGATTGGAAATCT
>CAZRXW010000044.1:0-5421 GCA_964604195.1 uncultured Bdellovibrionales bacterium | reverse complement strand
AAATACATCCTGAAGCAATTCGAGAAGATTAATTAAAGTGATGGTCTAGAGCCTTATCACTTTTAGAACGAAATCTACCCAAAAAGCCAGAACGACCCAAAAAGCAAACTCAACATTTTTATCATAGATAACACCATAGAAGGCAGAGAGACCAAGAACCAGCATAATTCCTGCCGCTGCCCGAATTTCACGCTCATTCACAACGCCATAGGGAGCTGGAACGCCATCGATAGTAAGATTGGGAATAATTTTTCCGTATGTTCGCATAGAAGTATTCTGAAAGGTCATCTCCCATATACTAGCAAACTCCTACTGGACTGTCTTCCAGAATTGCTCGAGGAGAAGCGAGAAACGACCAACGTTCCCAGCTAACAAAAAAAGAAGGGTGCCATAAACAGCAAGATTAATCATGGTGTTATCTGAAGTAAGTTTCAAAGCACTCCCCAGGGCTTTATTAGGAATAAAGGGCCTCCCATGAAAATTTGTAGCCGCGTAGAGTTCATCAAGTACCAGATGGCCAATATACCCAGCAACAAGAGCGAGGGCCAACAAGAAGGCTTCTTCATCACTATAGGAAAACCTGACCACAACAAAAAACAAGAGGAGTCCCGCCAGGAGCGCAGCCGGGAGTGAGTGAGCCATGCCACGATGCCGCGTAAAGCGTTTGAAACACCAACCAATGAAGACATAAATAAAGAAGAAAGTACCAAGAGACCAAACAAGAACATTCATCACATTCGTCGGATCGTCTTGATATATTCGAGAGCCGGTGAGTGCAGCGCCCACCAGGGAGAAAGAACCAAAAGCAACATGGAAAGGAATTCCAGAATCACTATCGATATCAGGCAATACTGAGCCAAGTGCGGCAGCCAAAAAAAGACTGAGTGCCAAAAACATATCATGGGTCACGAGAGCCGTACCAAGTATCATTACCCCAAGAATACCCGTAGCCATTCCTAATGAAACATGAGCTCGAAAACTTGCCATAAATACACTAATTCAATCCAAGATCCTTGAGAAATCCTGCTCGGGCTCTGCCACTGAGTTCACGACCTTCACCCGGTCTGAGTGAACCTGCGTGGACATTCATAATACGGACTCGCCTTAGTTCATTTACTGACAAATCAAAATAAGCAAGCATGCGACGAATCTCATGTTTCTTTCCCTCGGTAAGAATAATAGTAGCTTGATTTTTATTGATTGGTAGAAATTTCTTTGCGTGAAGATTTTCCCCATTTTCTTCAATACCGCGCTCCAGCTCCTGCTGAATAGTATGCGGCCAGTGTTCATCAATAGAAACAAAATACTCCTTCTCATGCTCAAACCGTGGACTCAAAAGTCGCTCAGTGACTCGACCATCATTGGTCAATATGATGAGCCCCTCAGAATCCTTATCGAGACGACCGACCGGAAATACCCCTTTGATCTTGCTGATATCTTGAATAGATTTTTCGCTCCGCTTTGGAGAATGAGTAATGATACCTCTCGGCTTGTAATAAGCAATGTAAATGTAGTCTTTCTGTAACATACCAGCCCCTTCAGCAAGCTCAACGACCGTCTGCGAACTCTCAATCCGCTCTCCCACCCGAGCTACTCGACCATCAATTCGAACCAAACCGGCAGTAATAAGTTCGTCTGCTCCCCTTCGTGTAGCCAAACCCCGCAACGCCATGAATCGGTTGAGTCGCATAGGAAAATTAACGATTTCCTCAGGATGATTCTTCAATTTTTTTTCCTTTTTAAAAAACATGACACCGCATTACTAGATTAATTTGACATCTACCGAAACATAATCCCCCTCACGGATATCCTCCTTACGTCGAACCATTGCCTTGATCGCCAAAAGGTAGGTTCTCTTTTTCGTAGGAAAGAAGGTAGTCCGCCAAGTCGTTTTCCCTACCGTTACTTCAACTGGGATAAATCCAAAACCCTTAGTACGTTTAGCTGACTGCCTCAGAGTAGCAGCAAGTTCTTTGTCTGTTTCCACAAAGTACCAACTAGCTGGCTCCACGGTGTAGCGAAACATCTTGGCAGTAAACTGAAACTTCATAGAGTTTACTCTTGTTCCACTAGAGAGACTCTCGGTCGGCGAATGACAAAAAACAGTGCTGTTGCTACAATCGCCCCCAAAGTATCAGCCAGCATATCCTTCTGAGCGTCCCACACGTCTCCCTGACTCCCTAAGTAGGCAATACCTGCTTCGGGATTAGCAAGCGCAGCATATATCCACTCGATCAATTCGTAACTCATCGCTATGGTAGCAATAACAAATACAGGATACGTAAACAGTAGGAAGCGGTTGGCTACGAGACATTTTGTGAAAAGCCATTCGGCAATAGCAAAGGCATAGAAGCCAACCGTAAAATGAGCTACTCGATCAAAGTGATTGCGTTCAAATCCAAACCAATTTGTTACCCAGTCAAACGGCACATGAGCAAAAGTATAGTGCCCTCCAATGGTGTGGAGATATACCAAGGCAAACATGAGTCCATACGCCATTGAGGAGAAACGAATATCCAAACGCCAAAGTACCCACATGGCACCAACAATAATCCAAACCGTAAGATTTTCAACAAACCACGTTGTACGATCAACTGGATTGACCGAGAGCACCAAGCAAAGCGCAAGGTACCCAATAGTTAACCAAGAAAAAGTTTTTAGTGGAGAAAGCATAGGCCCTCTCAGTATACCAGAGAATCATCTCAGCAAGCAGCTATATTATGCTATACTGGGATGAGAAACAAACACTGTGTCACGATCTGTTTTTTCCCTCTTTTTACATGTATTAATGATTTTTGGATTGAGCGTTACCTTTTTCGCTGTTTTTTTGATGGCTCAAGCAGAAGAACCGCCCCTCGAGACTATTCCCACTGTCACCACTACTGAAATTACCACCCCTTCCGAGATTGTTTCTCCTAATGGGGTTCCGGAGACACTGACTGAGCCTTCGACTGAACCAGCTCCTACAGAGGCCCCTCTACCTTCAGATCAATCACTTCCTGTTCTCGCAGAAACGCCAGCAGCTCCCCCATCCGAACAACCAGTTGTCCCTGACACAGCTTTGCCTATTGCCTCTGATACCACTGTTCTTGAGAATACTCCCTCGCCTGAAGCCGTAGAAGTAGATGAACCACCAGCAGAAGAGGTGCCTCCTACCGAGGACTATAGCGCTGACTACCCTCTCTATAAGCAGTACCTCCTGTTTCAAAAGTACGAACAATATCAGCTCTACAAGAAGTACGAACGTTACACAGGTGTCTCGTGGCGTGCTAAATACTTTGAGAGCCGTAAAGCTGAAAAGAAATACCTCAAATCGCTCGCCAAAAAATACAAGAAGTGGGCCAAAAATCCCACTCGCTATGCTTCACTCGCACCTATTGCAAGAGAGTACATCAGTTACAGTGATGATAAAAATACCTACTTCTCCCACAAACCATTTGCTGGCTATGGACACCTCCTTCGTTTCAATCGACCAGAATACGAGGCCTATAAAAACTACGGGAGCGATACCCACAAGCTCGGTTATGAACGCTATAAAAAAGCTCTCGAGGAAGGTAAAGTGACCGACACAGGCGATGCTAATCTTGACACGAGTGAACTCGGTCCCGAAATTTCTGTGGGTATTTTCAATTTTGTTCCTGGCGATCTTCGAGAATCAGCCTTCAAGATTAAAGCCGATGGTAATTGGAAAGTAATTCATCGCAATGGTGAGACGCTCGCTCAGATTGCTGCCAATAAGAGTATCCGCGTCAAATACATTGGTGATAAACGCTTTAGAGTCTACGATCCTGACACCGATGCCACCCTGGCTGAAACCTCCAAAGAGGTCCGTTTTGAAGCTGATACTACCGCTACTATCTTCGACGTCAATCGACCTAATTCTTCATTTGATCGCTATCGTGGCAATATCAAACTCCGTTTCTACGATTCACCCGAATCTGATGGTGACCGTATTTGGGTTATCAATACCCTGCCACTCGAACACTATGTCTGGGGTATGGGCGAAATCACCGGGAGTGGCCCCGATGAGTACGATAAACTCATGACCACCATTTTCCGGACTTATGGTTATTGGAAACTCAAGTGGAGTACTAAGTATGCTGATCAAGGCTTCAAGGTTGACGCCACGGCTGGTAACCAAGTCTACCTTGGTTATGATTGGGAAGTCACTCATCCAGATATTCGAAAGGGAGCAGAAGCCACCAGAGGCACACTCGTTATGTATGAACGCGAGGTAGCGCTGACTCCTTACAGTTCATGGACCGATGGCGCTACCCGTCGCTTCGAAGATGGTCACTGGGGAAGAAGCTGTAAAACGGAAACCGGCAAAACGTCTACGCTCTACCCTTGGCTCTCCAGCGCGAGCGATGTACGTGGCAAACATGAGAGCGAATCAACTTGTTCTCTCGCCTCACGAGGCAACCATATGGTAGGGCTTTCAGCCAATGGAGCGGTTCGTATGGCCAAATATGATAATGCTACCTGGGACAGCATGCTCCAGCACTATTACCCCGGTGTCGACCTCATCCGCGCCTACTAACACCTATGCATCGCTCAGCTCTTTGGCTAACTCTCATTAGTTGTTTAACTTTGGGGGGAATTATCTTCCTCACCCTACAACAAGAAGGTGGGACTGTTTTTGAACAAAAGAACCAAGAGAATAAGCTGGAAAGTACCAAAGAAGATCCCTCAGAAGAGACCATCACACCAACCTCGGCCTCTCCGTCTTTTGTCGAAATTCTCCCCATAGACTGTACTAATGAGTGCGCCGCTTTTGAGACATCCCCTGATCAGTATGTATACTGTCAAAATGTCTGCGGACTCTCACCTGATCCCGCTACCTCCACTCCCACACTCACTGATCCCAATCTATCAAAAGATATTGAGCAAAAAGATACGGCTATCAAAGAAGGGAATCTCTCCGGCTGTGACACCATCACCGATTCAACCCTCCGCAAAACTTGCCAGGTTAGAGTAACCGAAGATTTACTAGAATAACCACTAGGCATAATTAACTCTCGGCGCTTCTTTCTTAAAAAATGATATACTATCTGGTGTAACTACTACATCAAGACTATGCCAGAACAAATGAGTTTTGATTTTGAGGGATCAGCTCCAGCGCCGGTAAATAAAGAAGCTCCAAATAATCTTGAAGGATTAGCAACTACTGAACTCGAGAAGCTCTTCAATGAAAAAGTTGGTTTCGATCCAACCATGCGCTTTCTCGGACAAGAAGAATCCGATCGTCGTGTTACGCTCATTCAAGGAATTCTTGATCCTAAAAAAGGCCGCGATTTAGTGGCCGAATGGGATGCTGATTATGATAAAATCGGCGACGCCTGGAGCGGCAAGTGATATTTTTATATTTGAACCTCCCTGGGCTTACGCCCAGGGATTCCTCTTAGTCAAACAGCGTCGCTG
>CAZRXW010000043.1:0-5514 GCA_964604195.1 uncultured Bdellovibrionales bacterium | reverse complement strand
TTTAGGGCGTGGACTACTGGGGTATCTAATCCCATTCGCTACCCACGCTTTCGTAGCTGAGCGTCAGAAGTGCGCCAATCAGTTGCCTTCGCCTTGGATGTTCCTCATGATATCAACGCATTTCACTACTACACCATGAATTCCACTGATCTCTCACACTCTCGAGTCTTGCCGTTTCAAATGCCTTTCCGAGGTTGAGCCTCGGGCTTTGACATCTGACTAACAAGACCGCCTACCTACGCTTTACGCCCAATTAATCCGGATAACGCTTGAGGTCTCTGTATTACCGCTACTGCTGGCACAGAGTTAGTAACCTCTTATTCTTACGGTACCGTCATCGTAATTCTTCCCGTAGAAAAGCAGTTTACAACCCGAAGGCCTTCATCCTGCACGCGGCGTCGCTCCATCAGACTTTCGTCCATTGTGGAATATTCTCGACTGCAGCCACCCGTAGGTGTTTGGACAGTGTCTCAGTTCCAATGTTGGGGGCCGTGCTCTCACACCCCCTACCCGTCATAGCCTTGGTGAGCCATTACCTCACCAACAAGCTGATAGGACACAGGCTTCTCCTTAAGCGGTAAACCATTCCTCCGTAGAGGGTATCGTGTATTATCCTGGATTTCTCCAGATTATTCACGACTCAAGGGTAAATTCCTATGTTATCTGAACCCGTTTGCCATGGGTCTAACCCATTCGACTTGCATGCCTTATCCACGCCGCCAGCGTTCATCCTGAGCCAGGATCAAACTCTCAATAAAGACGAATGATGATTTGCTTCGTACATGACTCATCTCAGTCGATGCACAAACATCTTGCGATGCTCATCAGGTGAGACGAAAGTCCGTGAGTTAGTGACTTTTCTCTGCTCACCCAAGCAGAAAAAAATCCCCACCTGCCTTACGGCAACGACTTTCTTTCTTCTGCCGTCTTGAGAAGACGTGTCAGAAGAAGAATAGAAGAGTTATTTGGAAGATTGCTCTTCCTACCATGCATACTCCGCACGGAATATACATGGCTTAGGACTAACCACAGAAAACTGTGATTCGTTTTGACTCATTACTAACCTAATTTTTAAGGAAAACAAAAGAGAAGAAGGTTCTTCTCGATTGCTTAGGCAGTATAGGGGGTGATTTCTCCCTTGTCAAGGGTTTTTTGGCAGCCAAAAAAGTAGACCAAAAATGACCCATTTTTTGCCCTTGACACCCCAGCTTAAAAAGGGTAAATTTTTGAGTTGGAATTGACCGGAAATCCGGATCAACCAGCAATTCTCCCTTTCCTTAACAATCCTCATCCTGCAAAGAAAGAGGTTACCACGTGCTTCAAATCTGCACCCTCGATATCTTTCGTCTCGCTATCACCGCTGTCCGCCAAGGCAATTTTGGGTCCTTTGGAGTGATCCAGGGATGTCTCGATATGGGTGATCAAGAGCGCACGAGAGCCAAAGCTCTTCTCGAGGAGCTCGGCGTGTCTGATGAAGAACTCATCCGGCTCACTCAAGGATACTGGGAGTACCAAGCTACCAGACGCAGCACGACCAGCACCATCGTACCCGAACAACCGAGGGGTGTTCCATGAATGTACGTCTCCTAACCAGCACCTTTATCTACGGATTTAGCTGGGCCGGCTTCATCACGGCCATCAGCCTCTTTGCCGGGGCAATCTACGCTTCCCAGTTCGGCACCCTCCAGGCAGGTGCCCACGGACTTAAAGTCATGCAGCAGAGTCTGCTCATGATCGTCATCGTGCAATTTGCATTGACGGGCATGGCCCTCGCCTTCTTGCTGCGAAAGAAAGGCCTGCGGGGGGAGATCCTGGTTCTCCTCTTCGTTCCGTTTCTGACAATCGCGACACGCTATCTGTCACCAGAGAACGTCATCCTCTGGCTCGTCGTCAGCAATTGGGCCGTCATGTGGCGCATCACCTATCTCCGAGCAACTAGCGATGGAGGTTCGTCGTGAGACCAACACCCAACGATGGATGGATTGGTACCACGGTTGTCATTGGTGGCGTGCTCTTCACCACGATTCTCCTCGTGGGTGCTACCACCAGTGCCTGCTTCGGCTGGATCGACATGGACTGGATCGTGCCCGCGATCGTACTCGTGATGTGGCTCCTCATCGTTGGGGTCATCGCTGTGCTGGCCGGTGGCAACCTCCTCACCCGCCCACACTCACGCTCCAGCCCCGAGGAATAGCGGTAACATTTGGAGAATACTGCCGAAAACCGCCATCCTGTAATGCAGGCTCTGGCGGTTTTTCCATGACTGTACGCGATTCTGTTGACAATACTGCGCTTGCCAGCCTATGGTAGAGACATTCTTTGCCAACCTAGGAAAAAGAATGGGTCGTGCCCACCCGTCGGACACCTACTATGAGGAGGCAACCATGAAGATGAAAAGTATCGAGACTGCGGCTCTCATCGGCCTCGTTGGCTTCACAGGCTTCCTGCTCCAAGCGACCATTGCCGCATGCCGAGCTTTTCCCTTGAGCGAACCGTGCATTGGTGGGTTCGGCTGGACCAGTGTCTCGGGAACATTGACTTCGCTCGCGGTCTGGCTGGTAGCCTATCGGTACCGCTGGGGTGAGCGCCTCATCAGTTGGTCGCAGCGAGACCAACATTTCTCCATCGCCTGCCTGGCGTTCGGCACTCTCTGCCTTCTCTTGAGTTGGTACACCTACCAAGGTTGGGCCAGACCTGCCGAAGAAGCAGGAGAAATTTGGTGGGCCATGCGCCGCATCATGCCAACTGTTGGATGGGTACTGCTCCTCGTAGTAGGCCTCTATGCCCACCTGGGAGCCATCGTCAGCCGGGTAATCACCACCTTCGAAGACCGAGATGGTTGGTGAATGGGTTACTGCAGCCCCAACGCGCGCCTGTTTGGAAATCCAGACCGGCGCGCAAAACTTTTTACCCCGCTCATCTCAAGCGGGTATTAATGATAAAAAGAGAAAGAATAGGAACAATCAGCCAAAACATGAGAGCAAACGGTGAGGCAATATAGCTGTAGAGGTTAGGACTTACCCAGTCAAGCACTAATGATTTTGGTAAGAAACTAAAAATAGTCGAAATCACCGAGCCAGTCACGAGAAATGAGGTGACAAAAAAGCGCCAGAAAAAATCTGTCCCTGCACTGGTGATGTGTATATCAAATAATCGTTCATCAAACATAGTCAGAATAACCAACAGTACAAGAAAAATC
This sequence comes from uncultured Bdellovibrionales bacterium, assembly GCA_964604195.1. Taxonomy (GTDB): domain Bacteria; phylum Patescibacteriota; class Minisyncoccia; order Moranbacterales; family UBA1568; genus SSEF01. Next base: position 2,315 of record CAZRXW010000043.1, on the reverse strand, counting down.
CCCGCCTTAGCATACACACTAAAAGCAAACCATTCATCCGGGACAATACCTACCAAAGCTACTGCTATATAAACATTGATCAAAATATTCACGAGCTTCCAGCGACCAAAAACAAATCCCGAGAGAAGAGAGACACCAATAAAGAGGAGGATGAGAGAAAGATCGCCGGCTATTGTAGATGGAATAAAAGCATTCAGTCGTTCAAGCATAGACACGAAAAAACTGTAAAAAATAACCAGCCCACCACTAGCCCCAGTCTAGCACCAAAAAATACCAAGAAAAAGCGCCTTTATTCTCGCTTGTTTCCCCTCTGCTTCTGTGCTAGCGTAACAGCATGATCCTCTCGAAAAATCGATCTTGGATTTTCTTTGTTTTTGTGGCCTTATTCGCAGTCACCGCTTCAACGGTGCTCTTTTTTGCCTTTGGCTATCGCTATAGCTTTGAGCGAGGAATATTTATCTATTCTGGATCAGTAACGATCAAAACAATCCCCGAGACCGTCTCCATCGAAATTGATGGTGAGTCCATCCCTAAAAAAAGACTCGGGCTCCTCAATAATTCTGTCCATATCACTGGGCTCATGCCTGGTGAGCATACGCTCAGACTAACTGCTCCCGATCATGCTGCTTGGGAAAAGCAGGTTGTTATTGAAAGCGGTATTTCTCGTGAATTTTGGAATATTATCCTCCCACGCACAGACTATCCACTCACTCCTCTATCAGCGTCAGAACACGTAGTCAAAATTTTTCCCCATCCATCCAATGACAACAATTTTGTCTTCGTTAAAGAGCTGTCCCAAGAAACAAGTCTCGCCTTTTTTGACTACACTCGAGGCGAAAGCCAACAGGTCTTTTCTCTCCAAAATAGTCAGTACGATCCCAACACCACCGAAAACCTCGAGTGGTCCTGGTTTGAAGATGGTCGCTATGTCATCCTTCCTCTTACCCATAAGGGCATGCTCAAACATTTCATTATAGACACGAGCGATGGAAGTTTCTTCTCTCTTGAAGAGCGCTTCGCAATAAATAATATTCGTACCGTTCGCTGGAATACAGAAAATACTAAAGAATTGCTTTTCCTATCAGGCACCACTCTATATCAATTTTCCCTCGAAGAAACACTCCCACCACAAGCTATCAATGAGGAGGTTCTTACCTATAGCTTCGCTGATGACACCCTCTACTTTGTAGGTAATCAAGGACAAGTATGGGAAGATCAGGAAAATCGCCTCGTCACTATCACTCCCATCATTCCCTTTGCTAAAGACACCGCCCTAAGCCTTATCGTCTATGAGCGAGATCGATTAGCAGTCCAAGAACTCACTGGTGCTCGTCGATTATTTATGATCTATCCAAGCCCCAATGATCGCCTGCCAACTATCAAAGAATTAGCCAGCAATGTAAAAACCGTTCAGTTCTCCAATGATGGGAAAAAACTTCTTTTCGCAACAGATCATGAAATTAGTGTTGCTTTTGCCAATGATTGGGAAGTGCAACCAAGAAGACAGACTGGTGATATTGTCCAAGTCGCTCGTTTCTCAGACAAAATAAACAATGGCCAGTGGGCAGAAAATTATGAGCATGTCATTTTTAGTCGTGGTAATACGATCAAGTTTATTGAACTCGATGGAAGAGGTCATCGGGTACTCGCTGATATCACTGCTCTTCAGGAATCCCCCACGCAAATACTCCCCCATTTCTCAACCAATCAGTTTCTCATCTTAAATTCTACGGGTGTCGCCACCTTTACCTTCCCCGAACCCCAAGGCCTCTTCGGACAGTAGTTTCCAGACAAAATGAAAAATGCCGTCTTACTTCAGCTCAGTTGTTCACGATACATATCCAGCTGCACCATTTCAGCCGTTGGTTTACGTCGGTTGTTGTACTGGGGCAACTTACCGGCATTTTTTATCCGTTCTGAAAAGTATTTGAGAGCTCGTATTTCGACATCCTGTAACATATTTTCTGAACTACGTTCTCCTGTACGCAATTCTTCGAGTGTTCCTGTCAAATAACGCAGGTTCATCTGATGGAAATCACCTCCCCCGACAACCGCCCATCGCTCCCCACCTTTCTCGATTGTGACCGTACCCCGGTACCCCGTTGATCCATCATACGGGAAGGAGAGATTTGCATCGCTAATATAGTAATCTACAGGAATGCCCGCGTGAGAGTTCCCCCTCATCCCGCTATCCAAGGCCAATACGTCGGATGGAGGTCCTGGTTGATTAAGTTCCGTTTTCAACTTTGTATACATTTGTGAGCTAATGAAAAATCCTAGGTGTTGAAACATGAGGTTTGTGCCATGCTACAGCC
>CAZRXW010000042.1:0-5573 GCA_964604195.1 uncultured Bdellovibrionales bacterium | reverse complement strand
CGTACGAGGTCTTCGTGGAAAGGAAATCAGTTGCGATTCAAGGTAGAATGTAGGAGCTAAAGATGCGAATGAAGAGTACGGTGAGAAAAAAACCAAGTAATCCGCCGACGATTACCTCATTGGTACGATGGCCAACTCGTTCCTTGAGACGAGGAAATTGCTTTTTGTCGAGATTGAGAGCGCTGACGAGCATATTGAGATAACGACTCTGATCACCCATATAGGTACGAAGACGGACGGCATCATTGATGACGATGACAGCGAGACAAACAGCCAGGGCAAAGACCCCAGAGTGGACCCCCTCGTAGTAACCGATAGCAGTGACCACCGACACCACAAAGGCAGTGTGACTCGATGGCATATGTCCATAGGCGAAGACATATTCCCAGTCCCAATCGTGTTTAACGCCATGGATGACAAATTTGATGAATTGAGTAATGGTGAAAGCAAGAATCGGTATGATAAAAACGGCGTACGTTTCAAAGAAAGACATAGTTTAAGAAAATAAAGTACTTTCAGTATACCATCTCGCTTTGAGGAGTTGAGGAGTTCGAGGCTTCTTTGGTATACTGTGAATACATTTATGCCTCGTATTCTCAAGCCAAATACAACTCCAGCCGTTTCCCCGATGCCAGCGAGTAATAGGACTTTGCCATTGGTGGTGGTGCTCTCCACTCTTCTTTTCGCCTCTCTTTGTGCAGCTGGATATTTCTATTATCAGTATCAACAGTCGCCACGGGTCGCTGATGCCAAGGAGATCGCCGAACTCAAGGAAACGGTAGGGGGGTTCTTTATGCTTCCAGAGGGAGAGGAACCAACTTTGGCTACGGTGACTGATCGAGAGAAGCTTGCAGAACAACCATTTTTTGAACGAGCTGAAAATGGTGACAAAGTTTTGATTTATTCGAATTCAGGACGAGCAATTTTGTATCGTCCGAGTACCAAAAAAATAGTTGATGTGACTACGGTAAATGTGCAGCAACCGTCAGCGAGCAAGTCGGTCCAGGATGAAGTGGCCTCAAATCAAAGTGAGCCGACCGTATTGGGTGAGTCAGTTGCTCTTGAAGAGGCCAAAGAGGTGGCAGCGACAGTGGCTCTCTACAATGGTTCAAAGAAAGTGGGTATCACCAATAGTGTCGAACAAAAGATTAAGGGGATTTTCCCTCGAGCTACTGTTGCAAAAAAAGAATCTGCCCGTGTGGATACGTACGAAAAGACAGTTGTGGTTGATATGAGTGGCAAATTTGGTGAAGCCGCTCAGCAACTGGCTACTTCTCTTGGTGGCGTAGTCGGTCCAAAGCCTCAGGAGGAAGCAGACTCAGGGACGGATTTGCTCGTTATCGTTGGGAATGATCAATCAGAGTAGAGAATCCCGCCGCTTCTGGCGGGTTTTGCTTTCTCCAATGAGTCGCGGTAGGATACAGGACGCCCCTTGTCTTTGCTCCTCTAAAGTTTGAGCAGGGGCTATTATTCCCAGGGAAAGCCCGAAGAATTTACTGCTATGAGTGCTATTACCGAAACCATTAAAGCAAAACTAAATATTGTTGAAGTAGTTGGACAATATGTCAGGCTACAGAAAGCCGGCAATCATTGGAAAGCAAATTGTCCTTTTCATCAAGAGAAAACCCCTTCGTTTACCGTGTCAGAGGAGCGCAATATGTGGCATTGTTTTGGATGCGGTAAGGGTGGGGACGCCTTTGCGTTTCTCATGGAGATTGAGGGGATTGATTTTCGAGAAGCCTTAGTAACCCTCGCTGAACGGGCTAGCGTAGAACTCCCTCGCTATGAATCTGGATCTCCTTATCAAAAAGAGGGGGAGAAAAGTAGAAGTCTCGAGATTCTTGAACTGGCCACTCGTTTTTATGAGAAACAACTCCACGAGACGAGTCGTGGACAAGAGATGCTGCAATATTTGCATAATCGTGGTATCGCTGGCGAAACTATTCAGCAGTTCCGTCTTGGATATGCTCCAAATGGCTGGCGTTATCTCTCAGATTTTCTACTGAAGTCTGGGTTTCAGATGCCAGAGATCGAGCGTGCTGGATTGGCTCTCAGAAAACAACAAGAACAAAATAGTGAGCAAAGTGATTTTTCTCGAGGGAAAGCCTATGGATCCTATGATCGTTTTCGTGATCGTATCATGTTTCCTATTGGAGATATCTTGGGTCGAGTGATCGGATACTCGGCTCGGGTTGCACCGGGAGCCGATGAAAGTCAGGCAAAATATATTAATACCGCCGAAACAGATGTCTACCATAAAAGTAGAGTGCTCTACGGGCTGCATCTGGCCAAGAAGAGCATGAAAGAGCGAGGGAGGGCTATTTTGGTAGAGGGAAATGTCGATGTCCTCGCTCTTCATCAGGCTGGACTCGGAGAGACGATTGCTGTTTCTGGTACCGCCCTTACCGAGGAGCAGCTCAGTCTCATTAAACGGTATGTCGAAAAAGTAGCGCTATTTTTTGATATGGATACAGCTGGGCAAAAAGCTGCCTGGAAGAGTGCTATTCTGGCCCAGGAGTTAGGTCTCCTCGTTGAAGTAATAGCACTCAGTCATGGTAAGGATGCAGCCGATATGGGGAAAGATGATCCAGAAGAACTCAAGAAAATGGTTGCTGCTGGTCAGCCGGCTATGCAATATTTTTTGGATCAGCTCGTTGCTCAGTACGATGTGAGGAATCCAGAAGGAAAACAAGCCATAGTAAAACAGTACGCTGAGCTCCTTGCTTCTCTCTCTAATACGCTTGAACGAGCGCACTGGACCAAGACGCTTGCCGAACATATTGGTCTTGACCCCAAGATCGTACAGGGGAGTATCGAAAAAATGTTTTCTGATTTCCGAACCCGTAATACGAATTTTACATCCGGCAGCAAACCGTTTATCCCCAAAGCTTTTACCACGAGATCAGAAATGTTACGAGAATCTATTCTTGGCCTCATGCTGGTTGGTGATAGCACCAGGCAGGCAGTACTTGCTCAACTTACTGATGGACTCAGGAGCTTTTTTAGTGAGCACCCACTCTTTTTCTTTCTTCTCAATGAAACAGAAGATGTTCTTGGGACTATTGAGGATGAATCGCTCCAAAAGGAAGCGAGTTGCCTACTTTTTCAGGCTCTTAATTTACCAGATATCAGCGCTGCTACGGATGGTAGTGAGCGCGCTGCCAAAGCAGAGTTAATTGCTCTGGAGCACCTCAATCTTTTGCCGACAGCGCTTGCAGCTGATAGACGCCGACAGCTTATTCAGGAGATTGAGTCAGCTCGTCAGTCGGGTAATAAGGATGTCGAGCGACAGTTACTCGAAGAATTTGCCAAACAAGCTGGCCAGTGATATTCTGAGACCCTTCTCAGCTGCCTCCAAGTCTGTTAGGCTAACAAGCGATAACCCTTTCTTTTTCTATGGCTAAAAAACCTCTCAAGAAGAAAAAACTTCCAGCAAAGAAGTCATCGTCAAAAAAGGTAGTAAAAGCTGTCAAAAAACAGTCTCGTAAGAAGACGGTGAAGCGTGTCTTTGTCAAAAAAGCCAAAAAGCCAACTCGGGGGAAGGGGAAGGTCCGAAAACCAATCGCCAAGAAAAAATCCGATCGACCAAAAAAAGAGAAGGTCATTGAAAAGAAAATGAGCCGAGAGGAAATCAAAAAGAATGCTTTTGATGAACTCATGGTTCGCGGTAAGCAACGAGGCTTTGTTACCGAGGATGAGATCATTCATATTTTGCCTGATATTGAACAGGATCTCGAAAATCTTGAGAATTTGTATGAGCGTCTCGAGACGTCTGGTATTCGAGTGGTAGGATCTGAAGAGATGCTCAAGGTAGACGTAAGCGACGAAGAGGAAATGAAGCAGGGGAAAAAGAAAAAAGATCGATTGCTTGAAATGAGCGAAGGGGATGATGCTTCTGACCTGGTCCAGATGTATCTCAAGGAGATCGGTCGCGTACAGCTCTTAACAGGTGATGATGAGGTGAAATTAGCCAAAGCCATCGAGAAGGGAGACCTGAATGCTAAGCAGCGACTCACCGAAGCTAACCTTCGCCTTGTCGTTTCGATTGCCAAGAAATATGTTGGTCGCTCACATAACCTTTCTCTTCTCGATCTCATTCAAGAGGGGAATATTGGTCTCTTCCGAGCAGTAGAGAAGTTTGATTTCCGCAAAGGATTCAAGTTCTCTACCTATGCTACTTGGTGGATTCGTCAGGCGATCACCCGAGCTTTGGCTGATCAGTCACGTACTATTCGTATCCCAGTCCACATGGTAGAGACGATCAATAAGTATGCGCAGGTGACGCGTCGTTTGGTGCAAGAACTTGGGCGTGAACCTCTTGCTGAAGAGATCGCCGCGGAAATGAACATGGAAGTTGACAAAATCCGTCATATTCAAAAAATTTCCCAAGAAACCGTCTCGCTCGAAACGAGTGTCGGGGACAACGATGATGATTCGGTGCTGGGTGATTTTATTGAGGATACTGAGTCAGTGATGCCACATCAGATGGCAGCGAGGAAGCTCCTCAAGTCTCATATTGGCGCGATTCTCGATGAACTTACTCCACGTGAACAGAAAATCCTCAAGATTCGTTTTGGTCTAGAGGATGGCGTGACACATACCCTTGAAGAAGTAGGGCAAGAATTTGGTGTTACTCGCGAGCGTATTCGTCAGATCGAAGCTAAAGCACTCGAAAAAATCCGTGATCACGAGAATCTCAAGAAACTGAAAGACTACTAAAAATAAAGAGTCTTCCGAAAGGAGGACTCTTTATCTATCAAGAGAATAATTGCTTTTTTGGAGCAGTCGTCGTAGGATAACCGCGGTACATTCACCGGGAGCTCCTATGCCTCTCCATCATCTGTCACGCGAAACCGCTCTTGGTCTCGATCCGAACTTTCCGTGTCCTCTCCGGATCCCGGTTGAAATCACCGACAGTCTCGAGATCATCGAGATTCCTTACTGGGGCTTTGATAGTGAAGAGCACGTTGGCCAGTTGGTGATCCATACTTCACTAGTTACCGATGTCCGGGACATCTTCGGAGATCTTTTGATGGCGAGATTTCCTCTCGAGAGTATGATCCCGGTCGCTGCCTATGGTTGGAGCGATGTAGTGTCGATGGCAGCCAACAACACCAGTGCCTGGAACTACCGATATATAGCGGGTTCAGATCCGCCGCGCCTTTCGCCCCATGCATTTGGGAGGGCGGTTGATATCAATCCGAGACTCAACCCGTGTATCTCGCCTGCGATTGGGGAATGTCTCCCAGTCGGTGCCCAGTATGATCCAGAAATTGCTGGCACGATCACCGAGGACTCGCTTATCGTCAAACTTTTCCGTGGGCGGGGCTGGAAATGGGGTGGGGAGTGGCGAGATCCGATCGACCTCCATCATTTTCAGAAGGTTGCCTAGTTTGCAGCCAATCCAGGGCTTTCCTCCATGAGTGGGAAGCCCTCGTTATTTTTTACCTTGCCAGAACCCTTACTTTTGCCTATAATCGACTTGTTTTACTTTTTAGGTAAAACCTTGACAATCGAGATTCCGGGGTAGCTCAGCGGTAGAGCAGGTGGCTGTTAACCACTTGGTCGTCGGT
>CAZRXW010000041.1:0-6608 GCA_964604195.1 uncultured Bdellovibrionales bacterium | reverse complement strand
TGAATGGATTGAGATTGAGAATAAAGAAAAGAAAACCATCGACCTCCAGGGTTTTAGTATTGCAACCGGCAGCAAATCAAAAAAGCTCACCAATCACCCTATCCGTGAGTCAGTGGAAATAAAAGGAAAATCAGTGAAGCGCCTCACTCGTGAGGATGCACTCTTTACTTTCCCCAACCAAAAGGGCTCTGTGGAACTACGCGATCCAACTGGCGAAGTGATTCATCGTTTCAAATACAAGTTTGAGAAGAGTCTCAAAGAAGGAATTGTCCTCAAAAAAGAAAAAGGGAAGTCACTCACCCTCCTCACGACTGATGAAGGATCAGACACATCAAAAAAGTCAGAACCAATCCTTCCAACTGTCACCATTCGAGAAGAAATAACCGCGCCTGAAAATTTGGCGTCAGCAACTCAAGACGGGTCCACCATCTTGCCTGAAGTAAAAGGAGTTTCTGTATCTACCAAGGAAGAGGAGCAGGAACCAATCCCCATAGCTACCGCTGAGAAAAAAGCACCACTTCAACAAGCGTGGCAACATTTTTGGCAAAAACTCTTTAACTGGCTGAGGGAGTAGTCACCTCGGCTGAAGCTGGAGCCTCGGGAGACCGTACAGGAGTAACCGTTGGCATTCCCGATTCTTGGGAAACAGCTGATTGACTCAGGAGGACTCGATAGAGATGAGCCGAAGCGAGCATTGTCACTGGTATCGCAACAAGGACACCAACCCCCAAGACAAGCATCCCGAGAAATATTACTCCCATTGAAGCCAGAGCAAACAAGATAAGCTGCCACTTCACCCCATCAGTAATCCGGGCACTTTCTTGAAATGACTCCATCACACCTTTATGGCCATCAATAATACCATACCAGAAAAAACCATACCGGATCGCTAGGTAGATGCCCGGGATGATGAAAGCTATCATTCCAATGATCACTATCACGCCATAAAGCAGGAGACCAATGACATACGAGATAAAACGGCGATCCATCTTGAGAAATTGGTCCCAGCTCAGCGTCTCACGATCAATCGCCCGTAAAGTAAGAGCAATAAAACCAAACATCACCCAATAATAGAAGACCGTGCACAGAAGGTCTGTCAGTGATCGAGTGGGCTCGATATCGACATATACAATATCAGTAAGATATCCAGAAATACCCGCTACGACCCACAGGAGAAGATTGAGACCAATAAAAAACCATGGATGTTCTTTGAAACGTACCCAACCAACAGAAAAACATTGGCTGATAGAAAAATTTTTATTCATACGTTTTAAAATTAGTCTGTATCTCACAAAACCTCACTATGAGCTGCCTCATAAAAACAAAAGCGCTATACAACTGAGCAGGTAAGGGGGATCTCCGCCTGCCACTATTGGAGCGGGATACGAGAATCGAACTCGCGTCCTTAGCTTGGGAAGCTAATGTACTACCATTGTACTAATCCCGCGTGTGTTCGGCCGAGCAGAGAACCCCTCGCTTAACCTTAGGGAGGTCACGTATTACCACTATACTATACCCGCCTAACACAAACCCAGCCGCCCTAGAATAGGACAGCACATATTGCGCTCCCATCCTACACTACTCCCCTGTGACAATCAACCGCCCCGTCATGCTAGAATGCCCGTCTCCACAATACACGCTACACAACATAGGGAAAGTACCTACCTTATCGGGAGTAAAAATAATACTTTTAGTCTCATCAGGCTTCACGGCTACCTCAATGCCAAAAGCCGGTAGAGACAGGCTGTGTTCCACTCCTCCCCCCGTAACTTGTAGCTCTATTAATTCGCCTTTCTCGACGGTCAGAATGTCTGGCTCAAAGTACCAATTAGTCGCTAACACAGGAATAACTCGTGGCGCCCTGATATCTTCCTGAACCACTAATTCTACCGGTGATAATTGAGATGGAGATTCCTCTCTTTGTTGTGTCAACTGACTCGGCGGTTCCTGATGATCCCTCACCTTCTCTTGAGACCAAGCTAACCAAAAAATTCCACCCAAGAGAAGGAGTATAGAAATAATAATGACTTTCATACAACATTGCTATTCTACAACCGAGAAGGGAAACATCATCCCACTTTCTGCATGTTCCAGAATATGGCAGTGCGCCATCCATTTGCCTGGATTAGAAGTTTCTAGAAGAATATCTACCGTATCACCCTTGGCAATAAGTACCGTATCAACCCATACCGGTGCCGTATTAGCCACCCCATTTGTGGAAAGGACCACAAAACGCTGTCCATGAAAGTGGATTGGGTGCTGCATAGGATGCATGGAACGCGGATCATTAAAGATACGTATCTTAACCATATCACCAACTCGAAATGCCCAGTTGTTAATATCCATGTTCACTTTATTCGTAGATTGATCAATAATCTGCCAAGTTGTAGTATCGCTGGTTGAATGTGTATTCATCATAGACATAGTATCTTCCCACTCGTAGGCATCACCCTCCCCTCCCATCCCCATATCATCATTTGACATCAGCGTACCGTCACTCATCATATGCATCCGATGCGGCATACCACCTTGCATATTCATATTAGAATTCATCTTCATAGAAAGACGGATTGATTTGTCTGGGTCACGAGTACCATGCATGCTAAAAAGCGATCTAAACTCGTTTTTAATATTTTCATCAAGAGGACGAAGGGCTTGGAAATTTTTCAGTTTTTGAGGATCAACAGAATTGGCAGTAACCACAAATTTACCCAATGGATACTGCTCTTCAGGTGAAAGGTGAGTCAAAGTATATGATCCCGATTTTTCAAAGAGTACATCAACAATTCGTCGCTCTCCGGGAGCTAGCAGCAATTCCTGTATCCATGATTCTTCGGCATACTTGCCCCCATCTGCTCCTATGAGCTTAAACTTTATGCCCGGTATCTGTAGGTTAAAAAGTCGAGTATTAGCCGCGTTAGTAAACATGAGACGCACAATTTCACCCTGCTGTACTGGAAAATTCGGCATTTCTGAGCCGTTGGTAAACATGACATTTCCAAAACGCCCCATCAGCGTATGAGTTGCTACTTTTTCATCAAAGGGAACTAGTCCGCTTTCAGAAAGCGCAATATCATCAACCATGATAGGCAAGGTACGATCTGCCTGTGGCCAATAGTGAGCATCTGACGGTTCAACCACGAACATGCCATAGAGTCCCGATTCCACAGCAAAATCCGTACGAACGTGTGGATGATACCAAAATGCACCCACATCAGGGAAGGTGAGTTTATATTCAAATACCTGGCCAAAATTAACAGGCGTCTGAGTCAAGCCTGGCACACCATCGAAAGCGTTCTCCATCCGGACTCCGTGAGCATGAAGTGTGGTGGGGCTTTCAGTTTCATTGTGAAGGCGAAGAGTGATAGCTGATCCCTGTTTCACCCGAAATGTTGGACCTGGCACTGACCCATTGTACCCCATAAGAGCTATCGTACGACCGGCAATAGTATGACTCACTGGTCGCATCACTAGATCAAACACAGCTCCATCTGTTAACGAGACTTGCCCTGACGGAACTGTTTCACTCAACTCGTTGACATTTTGAGTCCTGGGAACAATTTTTTCTGCAGGATGATGTTCGGCAATTTGAGACCCTCTACTAAACCACCAAACACCGCCAGCTATCAATATAAGTATGGACAATGCGATCAATATTTTACGCATAGAAATACTTTTTATAAATTACGCTATTTTTTGCCATTTGAGCCGTAGAGCATTGATGACCACTGAAACGCTCGAAAAAGCCATCGCCAGTCCAGCAAATACTGGCGAAAGAAGCCAACCAGTAAACGGATAGAAGGCTCCGGCAGCGAGTGGAATACCAACCAGGTTGTAGACAAAAGCCCAAAAGAGATTTTGTTTGATCGTCCGAAGTGTCGCCCGGGAAAGAAGCAGCGCTTTTTCTATTTTAAGGATATCCCCATGAAGAAGGGTGACATCGGCTGTTTCGATAGCCACGTCGGTACCTGTACTCATCGCCAGACTCACATCAGCCTGAGCGAGCGCCGGCGCATCATTGACTCCATCTCCCGCCATAGCCACCACTTTTCCTTCCGCTTGCAATGTTTGCACAAGTTTTTGCTTATCGGCTGGAAGTACTCCTGCATGGACAGTGGTAATCCCCACCTCTTTCGCTATCTGCTCAGCTGTATGATAGTCATCACCCGTCGCCATAATCACTTCAATACCGAGCGTCCGAAGTTTTTCAATGGCCACTTTAGCTTCTGGCTTGATAGTGTCACCAATCCCAAGAAGAGCAATGACTCCTTCACGATCAAACAGAAATACCGGAGTATTCCCCTGCTCCGTAATAGCGATCAATTTTTTCAAATCAAAACTGGGATGATATTCCTGAACAAGTGTAGCGTTACCAACCCAGTACTCTTTCCCAGCAATACGTCCTGTTACCCCCTTACCCGGAATATTAGCGAAATCAGTTACTGACTGGATCGGGATAAGCTCTGCTGCTACTTGTTGAGCGATGGCATGAGCGATTGGGTGTTCGGAAAATTGTTCGAGCGATCCTACCAGACTGAGAGCGGTATGCGTTACTCCCCCTTCCATTACTTCTACACTTGTTACGACTGGCTTACCAATCGTCAATGTCCCTGTCTTATCAATGACGAGCGTTGTTACCTTGTGCAGCGCTTCGAGGACGCTAGCGTTTTTGATCAGAATTCCCTGTTCAGCCCCTTTCCCAACACCGACTACTACTGCAGTGGGAGTCGCTAATCCCAAAGCACAAGGACAGGCGATAACAAGCACGCCTACGGCCGAAAGTACCCCCAAAATCAGCGCATCGATCAAAGGAAAATACTGACTCCCGATGACTCCCCAGAGCGCCACCGTCAAGACGGCAATAACAAGCACTACTGGAACAAAAACCGCCGAAATTTGATCAGCGAGCTTTTGTATAGGCGCTCGACTACCTTGAGCCGTCTGTACCATTTGGACTATATGGGCCAGTAGTGTTGCCTCACCAACAGCTGTTGCTCGCATGAGGAGTGTCCCTGACTGATTCACTGTTCCACCCACCACTGTATCACCCGAATGCTTCTCTACCGGCATAGGCTCACCCGTAAGCATCGATTCATCGACTCGTGACTCCCCTTCGATGACTGTCCCATCAACAGGGATCTTGGATCCTGGCTTAATACGAAGGCTATCACCGACGATTACCGCATCCAGTGGTATTTCTTGTTCTTGTCCATCCCGTACTACCAAAGCTGTTTTTGCCTGAAGGGAGAGCAGTTTTTCGATTGCCGCCCCTGTTTTTGCTTTGGCTCGCGATTCCAGATACTTTCCAAAAGTAACAAAACTAATCACGATAATAGTCACATCAAAATACGTGTCACTCGGAAGCCTGAGCCAATCACGAACAGAAGGGAAGAGAGTAATCAGGCTGCTATAGAAATAGGCAGCCAAGGTACCAATACCAATAAGTGTATCCATATTCGCCACACGAAAACGGACAAAGCGTACTACTCCCAAAAGAAAGGGTTTGCCAATCCAAAAGAAAACAGCAGTCGATAGAAGAAACAGCACGACATTCAACCACTCCATAGGAAACGCGAGATTGGGCACCGAAGGAACAATCCGTGCAGTAATTTCCCAGAGCATCAAAGCAAACACCCACAGAGCTACCGGGAGACTCGCTTCAACCTTGAGCCGTTCACCAGCCAAGATATCACTCGCTTGAGTTGTCTTAATATCAGCTACCGGAACCAGCGTCTCTTTCCCCTCCAGCGAATAGCCAAGTTTTTTCAAAGACTGATTCATGACTGTAATCGAAACCTGATTCGGATCAAATTCTATTTGAGCCTGTTCAGTCGCTACGTTCACATCCACCGACTGCACACCAGCAAGCTTGGCAAGATCCCGAGTAATGATCGACGCACAACTTGCACAGTGCATGCCCTTTACCTGGTAGGTATTCTGGATCATAGGTCTTGTGCTTATCGAACCTGATACCAATTGACCCGCCACTCACGCAGCATAGTACCGCTTGTGGTTAGAAATTGTTCGACAGCATCAGCATTATCAAGCACCTCACTTCGACTCGATTTACGACGTACATCCTGAGTCATCACTACCCCTGCTTCATGATGAGCAATGAGGGCATTGAGAAAACGAAGATCAAACGTCTCATCAACCTCCCCCAATCTTGCAACTACTGGATCACGTACTGGACGCTCATCACTGTACCATTCCTTCTTCCACGCATAGAGCTCGTCAATAAGTTTTGGTTCACTTTGCTGAATTTCTTTGGCGAGTGTGACTACTTCTGACCGCCGGCTCCTCTCTGCCTGCTCTGCCAAAAGTATTGCTCCCCGATGGTGAGCAATCATAGCATTGATATACCGGAGATCAATTCCTCGATCAGCCCGACCGAGATTCATCTCGTTTTTTGAATACATGGAAAGCTGATACTCCGGCGTGAAAAAATAACCGGCGCTCATGCCAACCAAAAAACTTACGACAACGAAAGCACCTATAAGTGGCCAGGAAGGCTGTGACATAGGAGAAAGTACGTTGATTACGAATTATTATTGGCTCTAGACCATCACTTTAATTAATCTTCTCGAATTGCTTCAGGATGTATTTCA
>CAZRXW010000040.1:0-7456 GCA_964604195.1 uncultured Bdellovibrionales bacterium | reverse complement strand
TCTTCAAATCCGCTCCTTTCAGAGTGTTACCTATGTATCTCATCTTCTTCAGTGTTTTCCATAATGCTAGGTATAAGATATTCCTTAACATGAGAAAGCTTGCTCGTGAACTTCCTTCGCTTTTGGACAGCGGTGCTCGATGAGCTCATCACACCGCTCTGGCGCTTCCTCACACTGGGTGGCGTCCTCTCCTGCTTTGTGACAGCCATTCTCAATCAACCTGAGTGGTGGCAAGCGTATGGCGCTCCCAGTATTGCTTACGGTCTCATCCTCGGTTTCGGTAACTGGTGCTTGAGAGCAGTTTTCAAGGAGAAACACCGCGATGTTCATCCTCGATAACCATCCAGTGATCGGGCCTCATCATCCGATTGCCCATCACTGCCACAATTGCCGTCGGCTGTTGGTATCAGTGGAGGCCCCGCATGACTGCTGCCCCCCTCCCTGGAGTAGGGAGATGACCAGACCCATTGGTGAGACACCAAAGCCTCACCACCCCAACCCTCCCGAGAGGACTACGATCGCCTGAGAACATACACCCCAGATGCAATGTCATTCTGGGGATGATTTTTTTCGAGGTACTATAGAAGCAGTTCTTTGGGAGATAAACGCATGTCAAGAGATCATCGTATTGTATACATCCGGGCGATTGATAAACCGCCGCTCTATGTCTTGGCACAAGGAAAACATGATCCCATTGGGAAATATTTTCCCATTGAGTATTTCTACTTTACCGACGAAGGAGGCTCTCTTGTTTCCTGGGATCCGTATTTGATTCGGGTAGGTGATATAGTTCGGATACGCTATGTGAATCCTCATGACAAGCGGACCTATTTCCGACCTATCGAAGTTGATGTCGCCACCTCTTTTTCCGACGACCCTCGATTAGGGAGACTCTTCCCCGATCGTTACGTATTTGCGGAATAACAAGGAGCAGCATCATGACCGTCAAAAAAACGCCCGAGGCCAAATTGGTTCAGGGCGCTTCTTTATTCTACACAGCTTTTTTACATTTGTGGGGTAGAGTCATTGGCTGGTGTAGCTGGAGTTTCTGATGAGGTTACTTTATAAGTGGAGATACCGAAGGGAATATAGACTGGGCAACGTGAGAAAACAGCTGTGAGAAAAACTATGAGCCCAATGATGCCCCACCAGCTGCCAAAATAAAAACCCGCTCCCATGATCGCTACTCCTACCGCAAAACGGAGTGTACGATCTACACCGCCAACATTACACTGCATAATTTATATACTAAAAATTACGTACTCTATTATACGTTAGCACTTTTTTGATTGGCAGCAATCATTCGACGGAGTTTTAGAGCTGAAGCAATGCGTACTCCAATGAGAATCACAACGATCAAGAATGAGCCAAGATACATGCTCCGAACTAAATAATTCGTAGAGTCTGTCCCTGCTGAAAGTCCGTGGAGAATAATGAGGAGGTAGAAGAGGAAGCTGAGGTAATGGAGGCCACGCCAGAGCTTGAGTGGTAATTTGTGTCGATAGAGTGATGTAAATACCAAAATCAGAGCGAGATACAAGGCGAGAATACCTAGTCCTACAGCAACTCCAATATCGAGTCCGAGAGCGGAAGAGAATGGTCGTTCAAGATAAAAAGGAACCACTGCTTCTACGAGGCTAATGTGGAGGTATCGATCGAAGAAAAAACTGAGCATGTGTAAGAAGGTAATGGAAAGAGCCGACAGACTGAGGTATTCGTGCACAGCATTGAGTGTCGGCATGGGAAGAAGACGGATGAGCATCTGACTCTTCATGAGGAGTCCGTAGATAACAACGAGGGTAAAAAGAATGAATGCCACGATACCGGTAGCTCGACCAAAATACCACGCTCGTTTGTCCTTCTCGCCAAGGATACCGGGATCAGTTGCTGTTTTGAGAGCGGCTACATGAGAGCTTGCTGGATCAAGCGGATTGGTGCTATCAAGAATTTCTTCACCATCCCCTACCCCATCTCCGTCGGTGTCAAAGAGGGTGGGGTCAGTTTGGTAGATACCTTTCTCGCTTTCATCAGTAAGGTTATCAAGGTCGGTGTCTTGAACAGCAGCAAAAACAGAATGATTCAAAAAAATCATCGTGACCAAACTTACGAAAAAAGTAGGGATGAAAAAACGCATAGTGAGGAGTATGCCTCTAGTTTACTCCTTCAGGAAAAGACTGACCAGTTGGTTGCCAAACTTTCTTAGACCAAAAGGAAGAAGAGACTTGTTCTCCTTTACTAGTGACAAAAAGGGCTGGCAAACGCTTTTTCTCAGCCATGGCTAATCCGTGGGATAATCCAAGAATAAAAAATGTCTTAGCCCACACATCAGCCGTAGCCGCTTTTGGAGCGATGACTGACACTGTCATCAGATCAGAATTGGCACTATCCTGCGTCATCGGGTCAATAAGGTGGTGTTTCGAAATGCCGTCTTTTACCCACGCCCGCCGATTGCGTCCAGAAGTAGCTACTGCTTCATTAGAAAGAAGAATAGTAGCGATAGATTGCTCTTGCTGCAGAGGATTTTCGATATCGAAAGCCCAGAAAGGATACGCCTCTTCTTGGTTTACTCCACTCGCATAAATATCCCCACCGGCATCTACCACAAAATCTTTATACCCCCAATGGTGAAGTTTGTGACTGACCATATCGACACAGTATCCCTTGCCAATGCCACCAAGGTCAATCTTGAGTGATTCAGGCTTAGTAACTCGTTGCTTTTTGTGGTCGAAAGAAAGTTCTTGAATGCTGTGTCTGAGGGAGTTTCCTGCTACGGGAGCAGTATGAGTGTTTGCATAGCCAGCCATCTCCAAAGCAGGGAGTATAGCCGGATCAAAAACACCATTGGTTTCTTGCGAATAGTCCCTTGCGGTCTCAAGGAGAGAAAAAAGGTCCTGAGATACTCTCCCACCCTGACTTTGGTTGAACTGACTGAGTTCGCTCTCTTCTCTAAAACGACTAAAGCGACGTTCAAAATCACGAAAATATAAAAAAACCTCATCAAGATGAGTTTCGAGCGTCTTTTGATTTTCTTGATGACCAAGTATTTTTACGTAAACATCAGTATTCATGATGTCCCGCTCAACCTCATGCTCAACACTCACCAGAGGGATTTTAGGACTCATAACGATCTATGACCCCGTTCTCATTCTCATCGGTTTCATCAGCAAAAGTAACAAGATCATCAAGCCCAGGAAACTGATCGTAGGCATTGGCAATACTATCGCCATCATCGTCGGTAAAAAATTCCTTTTGATGAGTATCTGGGTTGGGATCAATGGCATCAACAAGAGAATCCCCATCTCGATCACTTAGATAGGCCGGAGGAGTCACCAACACCGTTTCTTCGACCTGCTCCATTACGGTGTAGGTACGAGTTACTGTTTCAGTTGATTTCTCTTCGTCATCACCAGAATCGGAATACTCGGATGATTCAGATTCCTCATCTTCCTCACTACCCTCACTTTCTTCGGCAGCCCAAGCAAGCTTTGGCGAAATGGACGCCCGTGGTCCGAGGGTACCCAGAGAAACACTGAGTGCAAGTGCGAGAACGAACAAAATATGTGTGTCCACAAAAAATTTCATACACAAATATTAAGAACTTTTACTCTTTCGAGTAGATTTAGGCTTGGCAACTTGGACAGTTTCTTTTTTGGTCACTGGCTTACTTACCACTTGAGTAGTAGCCTTGGTTTGTGCTTTGACTTGATCAGCCTGACTTTTCAAAAGCGCCTCATATTGGGCTTTGGCTGCCTCCATAGCTTCGAGCTGCTCCTTGCGAGTAGCAGCAATACTCTCAAAATAGGCCTTTCGATCACTGTCGATGGCGCGGAGTTCATCGAGGTACTCGGTCTCTCGTTTGGCTGCTTGCGCGAGCCTGCGATTTTCCTCACTATAGAGTACCCAAAACCAGGCAACTACCAAGAGAGCACCAGAGAAGAGAAATGAAGCTATGCGGAGACTATTTTTTCCCATATACTTTCATTATATCACTTCTTCTGAACGAATTTGGCATCGAGAAGCTCGAGAGCCTGACGAGCCAGTTTGAGTGGGCTTTGATGGAAAGCCCCGTGACCACCCTGTGGATCTTTGAGGAGAGCGAGAACTTCTGCGCCAGTTTGGGTTAAGTAACTCCTTGTTTCTTCCATACCAATACAGCCATCGCGTTCAGGATTATCATCTCGTTCCCCACAGACGAGTACCCAGGGTACTCCTTGGTAGATCTTTCCATCAAGTGAATTTGACTGATGCGGCGTGAGAGGAAAATCCGACTGATATTTCCCAGAAGCAGAAATAACCGCGTCAATAATAGGTGTCCCACTTACTACATCGTAAGCTTTGACTGGATAGGTATTGGCACTTCCGCGAGAGAAACCAGAAAGTATCACTCTATCATCAGCAGTATATCCATAGGTCTCAAGAAAAGCCTTTATTTGCACCAGCACCTCATCGGGCCGGTAATAATCATTGATTTTTTCCCCTTCGCCATCCCACCAATTGAGACTAGCCAGCGCATAGGTTCCATTCTCAATCAGCTGCGGCTTCCAGGCAGCATAATCCTGTTCGGCAGTAGATCCATGACCCGGGAGAGAAAAGATTATTTTCCGAGGTTCCTCTCCATTTTGGCCCATTGGTTGGCCAACTAAAAAATATTGCTTCCCATCCTTGGTAGCTACTTTGACTGGGCTCTCCAGGGTTGAAGTAGTGTCAGGGAGAATTTTCTTTTTAGTATACTGAGGAGGATTATTGTCCTCAGAGTCCGATAGCTACAGCAACTAGCATCAATGTTTTAAACACAGGATGTTTTCTTTTGAATATACTGTTCTTTGACAAAGAACTCGATTATATTTGCTCGTTACGGGAGATTATGATAGGGATAAAGTGTCGTCAACTGGCGCCCTGGAGGTATCCGATGCCCACCTGGTTTATTTCCCTTCTTCTTGGACTTTCGGTCCTGGTAGTAGGACTCGTCATCGTGGCAGTGTTCAAGCGCTTTCGAGGCGATCCTGTTCCCTACGACAGCCTCCTTGATGGTGATGATGACACCATGCATGGGATGACCACCCATATGCCCGACGAGGTCAAGCACGGCGTCTAGTCATCAGGGGCTGGCGCTGAGCGGGCTGCTTTAGCAGTAGATTCTCACCGAGGGTCTGCTGCTTTTCTTTTTCTTGACCAAAGATGAGGAGTATGCCAAGGTAGCGCCATGAGTGATGGGTAGCATCGCTCTCCCTGATCCTCACCCACAGGAGATTTACCATGTCCTTTTCCCAAGAAGTTACCCAGCTGGCTCGCAATGCCTTTGCTCTGGCTCTGAGGCAGTGTTTCGATTGCTGGGTACCGGCGAACGATGCCATCATCCCTGAAGAGATCCAGGATTGTGATGGGGATAGCCTCCGTCTCAAGTGGGTGACACAAGACGGGGTGAGGTATGTTACTCATGCTGAAGGGCAGTTCTACCCCACTGCTTCGGGTGGTCATCTGGACATCTTTCCTCGTTTGAGGGTGCCGAATCGGCCTGATCTCGACACTAATCAAGAGCAGCTGATACTCCTCATCCAGCTGCAGCCAAATGGAAGCATCCAAATCACCCCTGTGAATTAGTGCTGCGTCCTAAGAAGTGGTGCAGCAATAATGGCCAAACTTGGCCAAACAAGGAACCCGCCAGACCGAACGGTCGGCGGGCCTTCTTTTTATAAAAAGCTTGGGCCACCTCCAGACATGTGGATGTGGCCCAGAATTGAGCGTGACTCAGGTATCGATACCATTGTTGGGATTCTCCTCCATAGTTTGAAGGAGTCGTCTGAACTCCTCGACCGAATCTTCGGTCACCACTGGCCTTTCACAGTGAGAGCGCTGGTGGCTGCAATCGATACGGAGCACCCGCCGCCCTTGTTTATCGATGCAGTACATCTTCTTGGTGATCGGCTGTCTTCCTCCTTGAGTTTCTCGAAGGAGGAAATGAAGCACTGTCCCTCCATGTTCACAAACGGTTTCGACTGCTTTGATCTCGTAGTCCGGAATGGTCGGGATTGATCTCGTCTGCGAGTGAGCCCTCTTTCCGCTGCAAGTGGCGAATGCGACAGCTGCCAGGAGACAAGCCAGTAAAAACGACTTGGACATAGGTCCCTCTTCAAGAGATAGCTATGATACTGCTGTTGTATACGAAAAAAGAAGCTGCGTCAACTACCTCATGAGACTACTTACATATTCCCCGATATAGTATGGCCAGATAGCGATGGCTAGTACACCTTTCCAAAAAGAAAGCCCTAAGAAACCAACCGTGAAAAGCCAGCCCGCGCACCATGAGAATGCTGTAAAACTATGATTTTCTACTTTCACCTTGTCCATAAGCCACGTTGTAAGACGGATTACTTAATATACTTAGTCTATTTATTCTCAGGAGCTGGTCGTGCCGGAGTGATCAGGGCTTCATGAGTTACCGTGGAATAAGCATCGGTAAATGGTCCAGGAAGAACTTTTTCCTTGGCCCGCCGGTCAAAATTGAGGAGCGCCATGCCAAAGAGGATAATCGTAAAGAGAAGCGGGATACGATAACTCATCGCTGACATAACTACCATCATAAGAAATGAGGCTGGGAGAAGGTAGAGCGTGGAGAGATACGCTCTCCTATAGGTGAGTCGATGATTTCTGATATGAGCGGCGAGCCAGACGACGAGTGCTCCCAAGAGGCTATAGGCGAGATAGCTAACCCAGAGCACCAGAAACATAATGAGCGGGAGGACGGCAAGGAGAAACAGGATGGCTGTTTGAATGATGCTGGTTCCTCGATTCATCCAATAGACGAAAGAGCTCTTGCTCACGACGATCTTTTGATCAAAATTGAGCTCGGCCGTACTGAAAATTCTGGTTTCACCTCGACCAGGATTATTCATACCGATTTCAGTTTCACTCGCCAAGATGAGTGTGTCATAGGACTTGATAGCCCTGCGAGAGAGCTCAGCATCCTTGTTTATCACCAAGAGGTTTGTTGGGAGTTCATTGCCCTCACAATGTTTCTTTTTTTTGCAATTACCATCTTTTTGCCACTCCTTGGGAAGGGAAATAACGACAGGGGCAACTTGATTGGTAGTCAGTTTGCCATGCTCCAAAGTAAGTACGAGACCATCGGGATAGAGTCCTTCGATAATTTGTTTCTGCTCATGCCATTTGGTTGACTCAAAAAAACGGTTCACTCCCCAAGCAGCTGGGATGAGGACGAGTGATAGACCAAGAACGAGGAAAAGGATGGAGAGGGAATAAAATGAAAGTGCTTGGCCAGCAGTAAATGCTTGTCTTCGAAAAAAGTCTGGTCGATAGAAAATATTCTTGAGTTTTTCGAGCATAGGATAAAGAGTATACATTCACCCCCATCCTACCCCTTTCTCCTTTTCTTGGCTATGCCCTGTACAAGATGAGTACATAGGTGACAAATGACTGGCTTTGATGGGTGTCTGGT
>CAZRXW010000039.1:0-8253 GCA_964604195.1 uncultured Bdellovibrionales bacterium | reverse complement strand
ATTCTTCAAATCCGCTCCTTTCAGAGTGTTACCTATGTATCTCATCTTCTTCAGCTTAGACATCTATCCGCACTCGGTCAGCATTCAAAAAAGGCACCCCTTCGGATTGGAGTTTCTTCAGCTTGATCTTGGGGCCACCAAAGGCGTATTCACCAATATTACCATCAGCCCGGACAACCCGATGACACGGCACCTGTTTTGGATAAGGATTTTCTTTCATCGCCGTACCCACTGCCCTAGCTGCCCCAGGTCTTCCTGCTCGTCTGGCCACTTCGCCATAGGTAAGCACACTCCCCTTTCTGATCTGGGCGACAATTTTGTATACTCGTTCACGAAAAGAACTTTGCTTTGTCTGAGAAGATGGTGCCATGAATTTACTCCTTCATCCGTAATTGAAACTGGGATATTATCTTCTCTAATTCTCCGTTCAAAGCAACAAGCTCTTTCTGAAAAGTGACATTCTCTCCTTGAGAAAATTGCTCAATCGATGAGCGCATCTCTTCTGCATCTACTGCAGCCTGCTTTAAGAGAGCTCGCCAGGAGATAACTCGGCTTTTGAGCTGTTGTACCTCACCGGCATCAATTGCCCACCCCTCAGCACATACCGCTGCCTTCTCCGGCAAAGAAAGGTCGAGTTTACTATAAAGCGCCCGTGACCAACTCAGCCTCTCAGGATAACTCAGTATTTGTTTATCGATTACTTGAAACATTCTTTCTCGCTCACTAATGAGCGCCTCATCATAAGCATCTGTTATATCATTGAAATCTTCTTGCAGCTCTTCAACTGATTTCTTAACTTTTTTCTTATCGACACCTGCTTCGGCCAAACGAAGCAGCCATGTATTCCACGTAGCATACCTCTCGGTAAGTCGCCCCTCTACTCGTATCGACCGCTCATTCTCCATTTGCTCCCGATAGGCAGCCAAAACTAGCTCCGATGACTCAGCGGGTAATGTATAACGATCCTCTAGTAAACGATACACTGAGCACCAATCACGATCGTTTTGTTCCAGACCAGTCTGAGTCGCCTCAGCAAACAGCATTAATTCCTTAAGAGGTTGCGTAATCCGCTCATCAAACAGAGCAAGCTCGGCCTCAACATCTGCCTCAAGCTCTTCCTTGGCCAGATCTGAAAAATTCAGAGGTGTCGGCATAGTTTCCAGCACAGCCCTGAAATCCCCTTGCGGAATCTGGGGAAATTCTTCTGTACTCCCCTCACTAAAAATATCTGGGGCCTGCGTCATTTTTTTTGTTGAAAAAAACCAAAAAACCAAACCGCCCACTAGGACGCATCCAACCCCTCCCACCAGAATCCATTTGTATCTAGGTTCCATAGACCTAGTATACCATCTGGAAAAGAAGGAGAAAGAAGGACTCCTCGAGCGAGGAGTCCTTGGCCCTTTTAGTCAGGAAACAACAAACCTACACCGACAACACCTTTTTCAAATCAGCTTTGGCTGCCTCGACAGCTGCCTTGAAATCACTCATTGCCTTTTCAATGGCGCTCTTTTTGGTCTCGGCAAGTTTCTCTACATCATCACGAATCTTATCCGTACCGCTCTTATCTTCCTTGAGCTTTTCCCGAGCAGTCTTCATGGCAGACTCATACGCAGAGCGTACCTCTTCAACGCTTTTTCCTGCTTCACAATCAGATTTCGCCTGATTAGCAGCCGCATCAGCTGCTTCTTTGAAATCACCATAAACTTCGGAAGCGCTATTCTTTCGAGCATCCACTAGAGCATCCACACCCGAACGAAAAGAACTAATAGCTGCATCAACTGCTGCTCGCCTTGCAGCTACTGCCTTATCAACAGCTTCTTTAAAGTCTGCTACCGCTGCTTTTTCCTCATCAGAATCAGCCTGGCCTTCCAACTTAGCGTAGAGCGCTGTCCGCTTTTCATCCTGGCCATTTCGCTTCCCATCAAGCAGATCATCCCGGTTATCCCTTCGATCAGTACGTCGCTCAGAGCGATTACTCATTTTGCTACTCACCTTGCTAGCTCGCTCCTCCATGCGATCTCCTCGAGCATCAATCCGTGTAGTAAAACGCTCACAAAAAGCGGCCTGTCGTTTCTCCTGCATTTCTTCCTTTTTCTCAGCCCAAGCGGCCTGCCGTTCTTCCATCTTGGCCGTTCTTTCCTCAATACGGGCTTCGGTTTTAGCCTGGCGTTCTTCCATTTTCTGTTTCATTGCCTCTGCCCGCTTGGTAGCGTTGGTATTGGCTCCGGATTCAGCCAACGCTCCCACTGGAAGCACCAACACAATTGCCAGGAGCGCTATCGAGATAAATCGAAGTGTCATATGCGTACATGAATTAATTATTACTTCCATCCTCTACATCAGCCACCTCATCAGCATCATACCCCGAAAGATCATCACGATCTGATAAGGCCTCATCGATAAGGTCATCGGCCACTTGATCAGGAGTAACGGTTCCTGTTGTTGCTGTAGATTGATCCTGGGGCATCATGACTTGCTTCTCTTTTGGCATCATATTTTTTGATCCAGCCATAGGCTCTTGTGACATTGGCTGGCGAGTAAACTGAGCATACAGAACTGCCAAAACAATCAGCATGAGAAGGAGCCCAAACCCAAACGCAATAGCTCGACGCGGAACACCAAATATTTTATGAGTACTGGTATCAATCGTCATATTAGGAGTTGACTCCCCTGACGGCACTGAGGAAGGATTCGGCGTAGTATCCATAGATTAAAATAAATTTTAATTATTGGTTATTATTTTTCTCTTGACCAAAGGAAAAAATACCTTTCTAGTATAAGAATACTCTGGCTATTTTGCAAGAAAATTAACCGTAGTAAATCCCTCTATGATTTTTTCTCTCTTCGTTTACCCAGTTTGGCCTCGAGTGCTTGAATTTCATCGCGCAAAATTGCTGCTGTTTCAAAATCAAGAATCTTTACAGCCGCCTTCATTTCTCGCTCTTTCGCCCGAATAATTTTATCGGGATTCTTAGCAAAACCCTTAGCATTAAGCGCCAGCGAAATGGCCACTGCCTTGTCATGCTCACTCTGAAGCCTCTCGGTAATATCATGAATATTTTTCTGCACCGTCTTTGGCGTAATACCATACTCCTTATTGTAGGCAAGTTGTTTTTCTCGACGACGATTGGTTTCCTTGAGTGCTGCATCAATTGATCCCGTAAGTACATCAGCGTAGAGAATTACTCTTCCCAAAACATTGCGCGCTGCTCGGCCAATAATCTGTATGAGAGAAGTTTCTGAACGAAGAAATCCTTCCTTGTCAGCATCCAAGACACCAATAAAGGATACTTCTGGAAGATCGAGACCCTCTCGTAAAAGGTTGACTCCTACTAGACAATCAAATCCCCCCTTTCGAAACTGGGTCAGAATTTTAATTCGATCAATTGTCTTGATGTCACTATGAAGATATTCGGCCTTCACTCCCTTGCCCTTGAGGTACTGCGACAAGTCTTCGGCCATCTTTTTGGTCAGTGTCGTAGCGATAACGCGGCCGCCCCGCTCAATCTCTTGTGTGACCTCGTGAATAAAGTCTTGGATTTGTCCAGAGTATTCATCCGTCGCCTTTACTCCTTTGATCGTGAGCTCTGGATCAATGAGTCCGGTTGGGCGAATCACCTGTTCAACAATATTACTACTCACTTCACGTTCATATTCACCTGGTGTGGCCGAAGTAAACATCACTGGTCCCACCCGCTCGAGAAACTCTTCATATCGAAGAGGACGGTTATCCAAAGCGCTCGGCAGACGGAATCCGTATTCCACCAAGGTTCGTTTTCTCGCCTGATCACCGTTATACATCGCCCGCAGCTGCGGCAAGGTTACGTGAGACTCATCGATAATAGTGAGGAAGTCTGGAGTACCATCTGAGAGATGGGGAAAATAAGAGAGCAGTGTTTCGGGCGGCTCACCGGCTTGCTTCCCCGAAAGATGCCGAGAATAGTTTTCGATTCCAGAACAATAACCAATCTCATCAATCATCGCGGTATCATACTGCGTCCGTCGCTTGATCCGCTCCGCCTCCAACAGTTTCCCTTCACGCTCAAATTTCTTCAGCTGTTCCGAGAGTTCGAGCCTGATATTTTCGAGCGCTCGCTCCTGTTTGTCTTTGTCTGTAATAAAATGCTTGGCTGGGAAGAAGAACACAAACTGCTCCTCGCCAAGAATAGTTTGGGAGACCGGATCAATTTTGGTAATCGTCTCAATTCGATTGGCACCGATCTCTATCGAATACAGAATCTTTTCTGAGATCGGCATAATCTCCAGACGATTACCAATAGAACGAAAAGTGCCGGGAGTGAGATCGGCATTGGTCCGCTCGAAGAATATAGCCACCAGGCGCTGCATCAAATCCTGCCGCGTGACCGAGTCACCTATTGCTAGCTTCATGTTTTCTCGAAGATACTCTTCTGGACTTCCAAGACCATAGATACAAGAAACCGAAGCTACAATAATCACATCGCGCCGCGTAAGAAGCGACTGAGTCGAGGCATGACGCAATCGATCAATCTCTTCATTAATCGAGGCATCTTTTTCTATATAGGTATCCGTAATTGGTACATAGGCCTCTGGCTGATAGAAATCATAGTACGAAACGAAGTAGTGGACCGCGGCATCGGGAAAAAATTCCTCAAACTCTTGGGCAAGCTGGGCCGCCAAGGTTTTATTGTGAGCAATAACCAAGGCTGGTTTTTGATTCTTGGCTATACAGTTCGCCATGGTAAACGTCTTGCCTGATCCGGTCACTCCAAGGAGCGTCTGGAAACGCTGACCAGTATCAAGCCCCTCCATAAGAGAGGCAATTGCCTGAGGTTGATCTCCAGCTGGTGGCCACGAAGACTTTAGAACAAAAGAAGACATACAATAAAGCTCAAGTAGATCTCAACAAATACTCATCGGTTGTAACACAAAAAAGAACTAACGAGCAAGCAGTTTTCGTATCCATCCCCAGCAGCGAACCAAAAGATGCATACCCTGATGACGCTGACGATACCCGAGAACAAGTACTCCACCTACTCCTAGAATAATCAGAAAACCGAGACCAAATCGCACTCGCTCCATTTCAAGAATGAGTGTCCGGAAAGCCTGAGCGCCAAAATACCCCATCATGATATAGAGAGTATCCTTGACCACGTTTCCGAAGTAGGAGGCGAGCACAAAAGTTTTCAGTTCGATTTTGATGACACCGCACGCAAGCGATACCGCTAAGCTCGGGAAAAAAGGAATCGCTCGCAACAGAAAGATAAGCGCTCCGTCTTGCCATACCTTCCCGGTGAACTTCTTACCCACCCGCTCGATATCTTCGTGTGTTAGCCCAAAAAATCTCCCGAATCTACCCACCACCACATCCTCTATTTTGTCTCCTACAACATACCAACCAAGTGAACCAAGAATTTTGCCGAGATTTCCTATAAACACCAGCCAGAAGAGGAAAAACACCGTATGCCCCTCAGCATGAGAAAGCAGTCCGGCGGTAGTCATCACCAGCATAGATGGAATAGGGGCAATGATTTCTTCGAGCAAAGCCCCAACAAACACAAAAAGTTCCAACGGTACTTTGTCGGAAATAAAGACAATAAACTGTTGAGCTCGATCAATAAAGAGTTCCATATCAGAAAATACTAGAGCTTCTCTTCCAGCTCCGTACGAACAGCCGCAAGATCATCTTTTGTGAAGCCAAGTTTATGAGCATCTTGTCTGAGAACTTCCATGGTTTCATTGAGCTCACCAGCATTCATTCCCTTTTGTCCTCCTGGTTCATCAAGAGCATTATGAGTTACCGCATCAACAATAGCTGCTTTTCGTTGACTAAAACCATGTCGACCCCTCAGCCGACTCAAAACCTTGGGAATCTCCCAAGCGGATATGTGCCCTTCAGAATCACGCCACATCTTTTTCTTTTCGTCCCCATCATCTCGAGAGTGCACGACTGGTCTTGGGCGATCATCAGGATTACCGCCGCCAGAAATACCCGTCCCGTCTCCAGCAGCTTTTTTGTTGGTATAGAGAGAAAAAAGTCCCATACAGTGTAGATAAAAAGTATTTCTAGTATACCACTCTCGACAGACAAAGCATTATCCCCTATACTCACAGATGTCCTAGGGCCGTTAGCTCAGTTGGCTAGAGCATCGCATTTGCAATGCGAGGGTCATCGGTTCGAATCCGATACGGTCCACCTTTCTCCATCATAGTATGGAATTCACCTCGCTTCGTGACCGCTCCAACGACATTGTCAGTGGACTCCTCCATCTTACTGGAACAGCTGGTGCTATCACCGTTCTCGTTCTTCTCTTGATCCAATCCTCTTCACTCGATGGCTGGCATATTACTGGCTACACTCTTTTTGGCAGTGGGATGATACTCCTCTATCTCGGCAGCACCAGCTATCACCTCCTATCGCCACGGTGGCCCCGCACCAAAGCCTGGGCACAAAGACTCGATCACGCCCTCATTTCCATTCTCATTGCCGGAACCTACACACCCGTTCTCTTCATTGGGCTAGATGGTGGCTGGCGTTGGTCACTCTTTGGCGTTATCTGGGGATTGGCACTCGTAAGTTTTGGCATCAAACTTTTTGATCTCCGACTCCCCTCTTTCCTCTCCGTGACACTCTATCTCGCCATGGGATGGCTGATCCTCATCGCTTTCCAGCCTCTGCGAGAGAATCTCACTTCTCTCATGCTTATCCTCCTCGCAAGTGGTGGGATTGCTTACACCCTTGGCGTTCTCTTCTTCGTTCTGGAGGATCACTTCCCTCCCAAGCGATACTTTTGGATGCATGAGATCTTCCATGTCTTTGTCCTCCTGGGGAGCACTCTCCACTCCATCGTTATGTTTCTCCTCCTCACGGTTTAGAAATGATAATGTTCGATACTGCTCAATGCTGTGTGATAGAGGCTACAAGTGCTTTGTGATCACTCACTCCTTCAACCATTGCTACTTCATCGACATGATACATCGGGTGAGCAAATATGCCATCCACCACCAACTGGAGATTTTTCACTCGATGAAGATTGGGGTCGATAGTAGAGGTGATTCCTTGTGGGATATAGTCTCTACCATAATAAGCAACAAATTTTTCCCATATACCAAAACCACGAGGAGCATTGAGATCACCCGTCAAAATATGCGGCGGGAGCGTATCCAAAATTTTTTTCAAATATTCAAAATCACATTTTTGTTTCTCAGTAGCTCTACCATCTTCTGACCAAGTAAAATGAGTGGTTACCAAGGTGTACTGCTCATCCCCTTTCTCCACCGTAGCCCAGACGATACCATGAGCGTTAGTCTCTGAATAAAACTCGGACTCTCGCTCAAGCTGAATACCGTTTTGGGGCATATAGTAATACTCGCTCCCGGAAGCAATAAAGGGGCTACGAGCAAATAGAGCTGGGCCAGAGTATCCAGTTTTGCCATCGCTATTAGCCGGCGCATCGGTCAATATATCCCGTAGCCAAAGATGATGTTTCCAAATCTGTTTCTTGAACAATACGGTCGATATCAGCTTCCAGTACTTCCTGGAGACACAGCACATCAGGATTTTCTCGTTGAAAAAATGGGAGGTTGAGATGGAGGTGTTTCGATCGTTCGAGATTGAGAGAAATAATTTTGAGCATACTTCAGCAATAAACAAGCAGGATCAAATGGGATATTTGCTCCATCAATTATTTTTTGGCAGCAAATTCTACAGTCCACTCGATCCCATACTTGTCCCGGAACATAGCAAAAGAGGTTCCCCAAGGACTTGCCGTCATAGGCATTTCTACTGTTCCCCCTGCTGAAAGACCACTAAAGATTCTATCAGCCTCTTCTTGGCTCTCTGTCACAACAGCAATTTTTGAGCGGTTTTCGTTTTCGTTGACCCGTCCCATCGCTTCGGGTACATCGTTAGCAATCAAAACATTACCACCAATAGGAAGAGCGATACGCATTATTTTATCCGCCTCTTTTTCAGGTACGGGAAATTCGGCACTGGCGATATCTTTAAATCGGATAACCTCGGCAAACTCTCCGCCAAAAACAGATTGATAAAACTTGAACGCCTCTTCGGCATTACCATTGAAGTTAATGTAGGGGTTTATTGTTGGCATACGTATGAGTTTTTAACTATTGGACTTTGTATATTATACAAGTTTTTTAGACATGTTGAGACGAAGTGAGAACGTATGTATCTGAAAACATAATAGCAGCTCCTCGGAAGTAACCAACCACCAGACTGAGGTCTGGTGGCTTTCTTTTTGCCGGCCATGCCGG
>CAZRXW010000038.1:0-8354 GCA_964604195.1 uncultured Bdellovibrionales bacterium | reverse complement strand
GTACGAGGTCTTCGTGGAAAGGAAATCAGTTGCGATTCAAGGTAGAATGTAGGATCAGCATTCTCAAATGCCCACGATACTCGAAGAAGAAAAGGCTGTGTGACCTTTAACCTTGGAAGAATTAAACGTCCAAGTTCTTTACACCCTTGGCATGAGTCTGGATAAAACGACGGCGTGGCTCGACTTCATTGCCCATCAGAACATCGAAAAGGCGGTCAGCCTCCTCGGCATCATCAATCGAAACCTGGAGCATAACTCGATTGTCAGGATTCATCGTCGTCTCCCAGAGCTGATCTGGGTTCATTTCACCAAGACCTTTGTATCGCTGAATATTGATTCCGGCCACCGTCTCAGTCCCTTCGCTCGGTGCTTCTCCTTCAACGAGGGCGCCAGCTACTGCTTCATTGGTACTCGCCTCAACTACCTTTGCCTGTTTGGCCTGTTTTTCTTTTTTGGTTGCTTCAGCCAAAGCCTTCATTTCTTCAACCACGCGTAGTTTCTCATCTTCGTTATAGACATAACGGACTGTCTTTCCTTTCTGAAGTCGATAGAGTGGTGGCTGAGCAATATAGATATGCCCACCCCGGACGAGTTCCTCAAAATAACGGTAGAAAAAAGTGAGCAGCAGTGTCCGAATATGTGAACCATCAACGTCGGCATCGGCCATAATAATGATACGGTGATAGCGGAGACGGGAGATATCAAAAGTTTCGCCAATACCTACTCCAAGAGCAATAATAATCGGCTTGAGCGTATCTGACTTTACCACTTTATCAAGTGACGTTTTCTCAACGTTTACGAGTTTCCCACGCAGCGGCAAAATGGCCTGAAACTCACGGTTGCGTCCCTGCTTGGCCGAACCACCAGCAGAGTCTCCCTCTACAATGTAGAGCTCGCTCCGACTCGCATCTTTACTTGAACAATCAGCTAATTTTCCTGGGAGCGTCATTCCTTCCAATGCACCTTTTCGGATGACGGCATCCTTGGCTGCCCGAGCCGCAATGCGAGCCCTCACCGTAAGGAGACACTTCTCCACAATCCCCTTGGCATTAGCTGGGTGTTGTTCGAGATATTCAGTAAATGCTTCAAAAACAACGGTCTGCACAATACCGCGTACCTCGGAGTTATTCAACTTATCCTTGGTCTGTCCCTCGAACTGAGGATTGGCGAGCTTCACCGAAACGACAGCCGTCAATCCCTCTCGAAGATCATCAGCCGTAAAGGCTCCTTCTTTTTCTTTGATCAAATTTCCTTTCTTGGCGTAATCGTTGAGTACTCGAGTCAGAGCCATCTTGAGACCAGTAACATGCGTCCCGCCACCAGGATTAACGATGTTATTAGCAAAGGCGAAGAGATGTTCCTTGAATCCATCCGTGTACTGGAGCGAGGCCTCAACATAGATTCCATCTATTGTTTTCTCAACATAAAATGGCATCTGATTTTTCACTTCCTTACCACGATTGAGAAATTTCACAAAGGAAATAATTCCCGAGTCAAAGTAAAATCCATGACGAATCGCTTTATGTTCATCGGCTGGCGTTATTACCTGACGCTTATCTTCACAGGTAATCCGTACACCCTTGGTGAGGAAAGCCTGAAAACGAAGATATTCCAGAATTTTATTCCAACTGTACGTAATCTCGGGAAAAATTTCTGGGTCAGCCTGAAATGTCACGGTTGTTCCGGTACGATCAGACTTACCAATAGGCTTCACATCTGCTTGTGGTTTACCACGCTTGTATTCCTGAAGCCACACCTTCCCCTGTCGTTCTACCGTTACTTTGGTATGCACCGAAAGAGCATTTACTACCGAAACACCCACACCGTGCAGTCCCCCAGAAATTTTATAGCCATCTCCACCAAACTTACCACCAGCATGAAGCACCGTGAGTACAGTTTCCAAGGTTGACTTCTTGGTCTGAGGATGGATATCAACCGGGATACCACGACCATTGTCAATCACTTCTATCCAATTATCAGGCAAAAGACGCACCGTAATATCGGTACAATAGCCTGCCATCGCCTCATCAATAGAGTTGTTGACCACCTCCCAGATAAGGTGATGAAGTCCTTCGGTCGAGGTACCACCAATATACATACCAGGACGCTTCCGCACTGGATCTAGTCCCTCCAAAACCTGAATGGAATGAGCACCATATTGTTCCTTATTCTTTTTGCTCTCTGTTGCCATACACGATAAATAGTTTAGCGTCTAAAGGATAGAATACGTCGACAAGTAAGTTCAATAAGAAGAATGAGCACGAAGCCGAGGCAAGCTGCCCACCACGTTAATACCCGCCAGTACTGAGCTGCGAGCACCAGAGTAATAAACAGAGCTAAAAGCCCTCCCTGTCTCAAAGCGCTTCCCTGATAAGAAGCCGTTCGGGCTTCTCTCAGAAATCGTAAAGCAAGACTCGTGAGCAGGAGATAGATCGTGCTTCCACATAAAAGGAAAATCACCCCGAAAACCAAGGCAATACCCGCACGGTTGAGCGTATCCGGATCTACCGCTACCCCCACCGAGAGTAAAAAACAAAATGAAAGCACTAAAACTAGCCAGCTCGCAATACGTGTCAGACGAAGGTACATACAAAGGGTGAAAAATAACTAGCTACCTTCCTTCATATGGTACAGGTTTTTCCATGAGCTGACAAGTCAATTTATGGCTTGTAAAAAGCAAAAAATGAGCGAATTACTGTTCATAGTCACGTTAGAAGGATGGCCTCAGAAATGTCCCTAGGCACGGGAAACATACTCTCCTTTTTCCGTGTTTACTATAATCCGGTCTCCTGTTTTGACAAACAGAGGGGTAGTCACCGTAAGACCTGTTTCCAGGGTAACCACCTTGTCTCCTCCAGAAGCAGTATCACCCTTGATTCCTGGAGGGGCATCCGTTACCAGAAAGGTCATCTTGATTGGAAGCTCAACATTGATCGGCTTCTCATTCCACTTGAGAATAGTCACTTCTGTACCATCTACCAAATAGTTGGCGCTGTCACCGAGAATATCTCCCGACAAGGTAAACTGCTCATAACTCTCCATATCCATAAAGAAATACTCCTCTCCTTGGTGATAGAGATATTGTGCGGTTGCTCGACTTACCTCAGCTTCATCGGCCATCTCCGCCCCCTTAAAAGTATAGTCAATGATAGCACCATTCAAGAGGTTTTTGAGTTTGGTCCGGAGGACGGCTCGCTGGGGACCAGTCTTAGAATGCTGATACTCAAGCACCAGGTGTGGCTCATCCCGAAAGATGATTTTCTTACCAGTTTTGATTTCTGTAAGAGAAAGCATAGTAATACAAGGAGATCATCAAGAAGGGCGTTGAAAGAACGTCTCCCACTCCTTCGTGATTCTCAAAAATCTTTTATTCTGATTTACTTAACCGTGTAAGGAACGAGAGCCATGTAACGAGCACGCTTGATGGCTTCAACCAAATGCCTTTGTTCTCGAGCGGTAAGTCCGAATCGCTTTGGAGGATAAATCTTTCCTTGTGAGTTTAGGAAACGACGAAGGAAATAGGCGTCTTTATAGTCTACCTTGGCTAACTTCTTACGGGATGCTTGGTCAAGTGTCATAGAAACAAAAATCAATAAATTACATACATTACTTTAGAACGGAACGTCTTCTATCTTTATTTCTTTCTCATCATCAAGATTGATGGTTGGGATTTCCTCATCTTTCACTGCTGGTGCTGCCTTGGCTGGTGCAGACTGGACAGGAGGACGGCCGGTACTACTACTCGATCCTTGGCCAGCAGCTCTACTCCCCAGCTGCATCGTCTCACCAACAATTTCCACCGCCTTACGCTCAACACCATCCTTACCAGTATAAGTCCGTGTTTGAAGCCGTCCCTCAACATAACACTCCTGGCCCTTGGTCAGGTATTGACCAGCAACCTCTGCAAGCTTTCCCCACAAAACCACCGTATGATATTCAGTCTTCTCTTGTCGTTGCCCACTCTTATCGGTCCAATAGTTGTTGGTTGCCATCCCGATTGTGGCTACCGATTGGCCTGACGGAATACTCCTTATCTCTGGGTCACGGGTAAGACGACCAACGAGGATAACTTTATTGACGTTCATATGAGTTAGATTTTATGGATTAGAATACTCGAGTTTCACAAGCCCACTATTCTGTGTAATTGCTCATTCTTCTCACCAAACAACCTAGATATCCAAAACCTGTGAAAGTTGCTTATCCATTTCCTCTTTGGTCACTGTCTTCTCAGCCTCGGTTGGAGCCACTGGCTTCGGAGGAGCGGAAGCGATAAAGTTTGGATCATGTTCAGCTACCTGACGATCTTTGCGGATAGAACGACCGGTGCGAGCTTCTTTACGATTATATTCAGATCGTTCGATCGGCTTCAGCTCTGGCAAATCATCAGCCCGAAGGAAAAGCACTCGAAGGACATCCTTAGAAAGACTGACCTTCCGAGTAAAGTAGGCGATAGCATCGCCCTCGGCGTTTTGCTTCTCAAAATCTTCACCAACAAGTTCGCTTTTATCGGGAAGCGTAAAACGACGAGCGATATAAAACCCTCGTGTCTCTTCCTTAATTTCATAAGCAAGACGACGCTTATCAGAAGTCTCGGGGACCAAAAACACACCTCCCCGTTCTTGGATAAGAGCTTCGATCTCGGTGCGAATCCGTGGTAACTCAGCTTCTTTCGTTTCACCAACCAGATAGAACAATTCGTACTCACGCATACGTAAATAGTGCTTAAAACCAATTAACTTCCTTGTCTTAAAAAGACGAGGTCTCGTAAACGAAAAACCAGCCACAAGAGATAAAGTCGGCTGGACGATACTGCGTTCCTATCTCTCAACCTCTCTAAGAAGGGAGAGCGGGACCGCTATGGACTTCATCAGTTGTTCCAAGAGTCTACCAGAGTTTATTTTTTCTGTCAACTCTAGAAAAATACTCGGCCATTTTAGCTAAAGAGCTTCTTATAATTCTTGGCCCAATAGACAATACCCGAATAGTAATGGTTGTTGAAATTACCAAGATAATTGATAGAAGCCTTACGGATGACCGATTCCTTATCCGACGTAGCTCCTGCCTTACGAAGCTTGAGAGCCATCGCCATCACCCCATCAGTAAGATTCCATGGATCGGGATTCTTGTGACCGGTCTTAGATCGAATTTCTCCCTCATACCCTCGCCACACATCAGACATAAACTGTGCCACACCCATAGCCCCTCCCTGACCAATATAATTTGGTGAGCAAGATACTTTTTTATTCTTGTTGTATCCAAGTTCGTCGACAATTTCATAAAACATATCCCGCCTCTTGTACAAAAGATTGATGGAATTTTTGTACTTACTCCCGTACTTTTTGTATCGAGCAATAGAAACCTTTTCTACCTCTTTGTACGTACACTGGCCCGTATTGGCCCCAAGATTAGTTTCCATCTTTAGAAAACCATAGAGCACTCCTTCTGGTACGCCAGTTTTGTCACTCGCATATTCAACTGCCTCACGAATATCCTTGGCGTTATACGATTTTCCCGTAAGAACGGAGAGATCTCCCTGGAGCTCTTTCAGTTCTTTCTGAAGTCGGCTAATAATTTTTTCCTGTTCAGCGACATCATCGAGTACCTCAGCTCTGTCAGAAACAAGTTCCTGCTTCTGTTCTGTCTTGGTTTCAAGCAATTCCTGATGATCAGCCTTAGCCTCCTCTAAGGCAATTTTTTCTGTAGCTGTTTCCTGTTGACGACTCTCAAGAGAATCAAGGAGATCACCAATTCTCTCCTTCACCGACATCAAACGATCTGGATGATTGATGAGGCTCGTAAAATTATCTTGAGAGAAAAGAAATTCCGGCACCGTAGCATAACCCTCGTAATAGAGGTCCTGAATAAGGCCGGTAAGGAGGGCTCTCTCTTCTGCAACCTTAGCTTCCAGGAGCTCTATTTCAGCAGCTTTACGTTCGATGGTATTTTCTGCCTGCTTAATCTTTATTTGAGCCTCAGCAATCGCTCGTTCAGTCTGCGAAAGAGATGAACTTAAAGCCTTTACTTCCCGCTCAAGAGTTGCCTTTCTTTCTTCAGCTCGCTTAAGCTTCTTCTCAACATCAGAGATATCATCCTGGATATCATCGACATTATCAGCCGCAGAGACCTCTACTTCAGGACAAAACAAAAACCACCCTCCTACGAGGAAAATGCCCAACGCTACAATTTTAAGAGTATGTGTTTTTGTCTGCATAGAGGATGCCCTCTATTACTACTAACCTTCAAGCTCTTTTACTTTCTTCCAAACCGCTTTCTCAATCTCCTTACCTACTTTGTTGTTTTCTTTAAGGAAAGTTCTCGCTTGTTCGCGACCCACTCCAAGCTTCACCTCGCCGAAGAAATGGGAGTTACCTTGTTTCTTAATGATTTCGTATTTGAGTCCGGTATCGAGAACATCGTCAGCCCACGAAATCCCTTCATTGTACATGATGAAGAAGCTCGTCGTTTTGAAAGGAGGGGCCACTTTATTTTTGGCAATCTTCACATTGACCTGATTACCAACGACTTCCTCACCCTTCTTAACCTGCGCACTCTTTCTTACCTCTACCCGAATAGAGGAATAGAATTTGAGTGCATTACCACCAGTAGTTGTCTCGGGATTCCCAAACATCACCCCGATTTTCATGCGAAGCTGATTGATAAAAATAACTACCACATTGCTCTTGGCAATAATCGCTGTCAACTTTCTCAGCGCCTGAGACATAAGTCTAGCCTGACGGCCTACATGCTGATCACCCATTTCCCCTTCGATTTCTGCCTTTGGTACTAGCGCAGCCACTGAGTCAACCACTATAACATCTACAGCATTGGAGCGAACGAGTGTCTCAACAATATCGAGAGCCTGCTCTCCTGAATCTGGCTGAGAAATAAGCAAATTATTCACATTTACACCAATACGCTTAGCGTACTCAGGATCAAGAGCGTGCTCAGCATCAATAAATGCAGCCACTCCCCCCGCTCTCTGGGCATTGGCTATGGTATGAAGTGTGAGAGTAGTCTTTCCTGATGATTCTGGGCCATACACCTCGATAATACGACCTCGAGGCATTCCCCCGATACCAAGGGCAATATCAAGAGAAAGCGATCCGGTCGGAATAGCTTCAACATCTACTTTACGGACATCACCAAGTTTCATGATCATTCCCTCCCCAAACTTCCCTTTAATCTCATCAACAATCGCATCAATACTCTTCTTGGTGTCACCTGATTTCTCCTTTGGCATACAACAGACAATAATAATTACGAATTACTGAGACGATTCACCCATTTTTATTTTTTCAAGCTCTGTCCTGTCATAGGTAATCTCTCTTTCTTCGGAGGACGACAAAGTCCGTGTCCCCTCTCCCACCCGCAGACTGAGCAACGGGGCGTCGATAGAGGTAATCCTCAGACGATCCTGGACCCGGAACTCCTCTTCTTTTCCCTTCTCCCAAGGACCATTCCATACTACCACACCGTCCGCCTCGAGCGTTACCTCCCCAATTGCTGCTCGAGCCATCACCCTTACTGAGATAGCCTCCAATTGAGGCATTGCCGCTGTAGCGTTATTTTCTACCGTCAGAACTACTTCTTTGGTTTTATCAAATCTATTGGTAGCAGCCACCTTGAGTATGTTTGAGCCTGGTTGAAGAGTAATTTTTTCTTGAAAGGCACCAGCTGCATCAACAAAAACCGGCTCACCGTTAAGCGATACTTGGGCACCAAGATCCGTTTTACCAACAACCACAATGCTTCCTTCACTTACCACCTGCCCAGGAGCTGGCGTCATAATTACCAGATGGGGTTCGGCTACGAACGCGCGAAGTTCACTAAATAAATACCAAAATGTTCCCAGAAGAATGATGACAATAGCGATAAAAAGCACTGTCCTTGGAGTTATCACCCATGCCTTTCCCGAAACCAATGATTTTGGCTCTGGCTTCACCTCTTCTTTCCCAAGATGAGCTCTAATATGTTTCTCTTTATCATAAAGCTTGATAAAGGCATCATCCTCTAGGCCAAGATACCGCGCGTAACTCCGTAAAAACCCACGAACATAGACTTCCGCCGGAAGGTCTCGATGATCTCCGCTCTCAAGTGCTTCAAGATACTTCACCTGGATACGGGTTGCTTTGGAAATTTCAAGAAGACTCATGCGATATTGACTGCGCAATTTGATGAGCTTTTCTCCCAGGGTAAGCGATTCAACTTTTTTTCTGATAAATCCGTCGGTCATGCTTTTTTGCCATCAAAAAATTGTCTGAAGGTTCAGTATACCGCTTTCTACCCCCCTACTTCAAGTGTATGTACAAGATGAGTACATAGGTGACAAATGACTGGCTTTGATGGGTGTCTGG
>CAZRXW010000037.1:0-8550 GCA_964604195.1 uncultured Bdellovibrionales bacterium | reverse complement strand
TACCAGACACCCATCAAAGCCAGTCATTTGTCACCTATGTACTCATCTTGTACACACCCTTGACACGGATATATTTATTTCCCGATTTATCGACCCTATAGCCAGCTGCATTTAGTGGATAGTCATTCGGCACCTGAAATTCGCGATCGCCACTATGGATACTAGCCCCAAGCCACATCCTATTATCTTTAATAATCCTGAAAACATCCTTATAGGTAATAGCATTTACATTACCTATAATCAAAAACCTTTTATCATATTCGATAAGTTGTGCTATATACTCACGAAATAGCGAAAATGGAGGATTTGTTACCACGATATCTGCTTGCTTCAGTAGCTCAATACTCTCTTCACTCCTAAAATCTCCATCACCTTTTAACGGAATCCACTCATTATTTTTATTAGCCTTGAGTTGTTCGGCGATGTCATTTAAGTCAAAAGCACCGTTACTATCGATATCACTCACTTCGTTGATGATGAATTTGTTGGCTGTTACCTTTGGTCGCCCCTTTGGTTCAGAGGGTTTGCTTAGTATCTTACCTTCATAACCAGGGAAAAGAGCCCGTTGTAATACAAGTTCTGTATTGGCAATCGGTGAGGGTTTATAGCTTGTAGCGATAAGCCGCTTCAATCCAAGTGCGTTAAAACTAGCAGCAAAATATTTGAAAAAGTTACTTTCGAATGGGTCATCGCAATTACAGTAAACGACCTTACCACGAAATTGATCTTTATAATGTTTGAGTTCTTTTTCAATATCAACAAGTTGGGTATAAAACTCGTCTTTCTTAGCTTTGCTCGCTTTTTGTAGATTCGCGTTTGAAGACTTTTTTTCCATAGTTATATTCTACCCTACTCCCCTTTCTTCTCATTTTCAAGCCGAAATATTGGCTGGGTCGGGAGAAAGAGTAGCCCCTTCTATTGCCTCTGCTTCAGCGAGCATAGTGCGGAGGAAGGCGAGCTGCCGCCCGAGCTCTCGGCGCTCACTCTCTATCTCTGTCCCCTGGGGATGTTTGATAACATGCGGGTCGATAAGGAGAAGCTGGGCCCCTGTTGGCCGCTCTACCAGAACAAGATTGTTTATGCCAATGGTGTCACTCCTTCCCGAGGAGCTCGCGGAGCCGCTCTCCCGAAACATCACGAAAAAAATCCTTGAGCTCAGCTTTGGTTCCCAAATATTCTTGGAGGGTGATGAGGGCGTTTCTCCCACCAATCGGCGAGTGACCAATAAAATAGAATTCATCTGGGACGAGACCCGGCACGCTCTGGTACCACTCTTTCATCGTTTCCCATTCATGTCACACCTCTTTGCCCCGCTCGAGGAGAGCATCGACATCTTCGGTACCTGTTCGGTCGACCTTGACCACGAGTGATGGCCGCTGTGGATCGAGCGAAGTGAGTTTGTAGACATTATTCTCAGAACCAGAGCCAATTTGCCTCTCTTCGAGTTCGTACTTGGCTGGATCAATAGGAATATTTTCACCCTGGAATTCATATCTCGTTCCAGTCAGTTGATGGAAGAGAGTATCGGGCACCATATCTCGGATAGCAGCAAAGAGAGCTTTGGTGCGAGCATATTTTCCTTTACTCGAGTCCATAACTACTTTCCATGGCTCAGCTATAACTGGTCCTTCATGTTGGGCATACTGCAAAAAGGCAGCATCAGCCGCCGCCCGCACTCTGCGTGCTGGTTTCTTTACCGACTCTGGGATCAATTCAAATTTGGGCATGGCGAGAAACTAATTAGCTGTATGCTACCGTGCTTCCCCGCTC
This sequence comes from uncultured Bdellovibrionales bacterium, assembly GCA_964604195.1. Taxonomy (GTDB): domain Bacteria; phylum Patescibacteriota; class Minisyncoccia; order Moranbacterales; family UBA1568; genus SSEF01. Next base: position 6,780 of record CAZRXW010000037.1, on the reverse strand, counting down.
TTTTCAAGGTAATCCATAAAAAAATATATTGACTTTTCCTGCCCTTCATGTAACAGTATTCCCAACTGCTACGGGATCCGTAGTAAGTTTTTTGTACCTCCCACAACGCAAGGAGTCCTCATGCTCCGTCTCATATTTGCCCCTGATTTTACTGACTTTCACGGCCATTGTGTCAATGACCTCCTCGACTTCTTCCTCATCCGGCACTTGTCGGATGTCCCGGTCAAGGAGATCACCATCTACTTCGGCGAAGAGAGCGCGACGTTTCCCGTTGATGGCAAGACCTATCGGACGGCCCTCTTCCTCCTCTACTGCGCCGTACTCTCCCGAAGCACGGGTTACGAATGGAAAGACTGGCTGCGTGACTACCTCTCTGGTCTCATTACCGATGAGGCAGCTCGGGTTGAAGCCAGAATCCTCGTTCACCTCATCCAAAGGAAGGTCACTCGGGTCGTCCTCACGCTCCGGCCTGGCTACGATCTCCCCAACTGCAAGGGGCGAACCGCTCACGAGCTCATCACCTACGCCTGGGAACGCCGGGACGATCTCACGGCCGAGTCTCCGGTCCCGCTCATCCGACTCGCACTCCTCAGTTTCGCACGGACTCTCAATGATGGTTATACCTCCATCATTCAGAATGATGATCCCGACAGTTGGCCAAGCCGCTGCTGGGTGCGGCGGATTAATGAGCTCTTTGATCGGCTCGGTATACCCTTGCAAGTCACTCGCACTTGAGCGCATCGCGCTCACCTGAACCAAAAGGCCCGGAGCAATCTGCTCGCGGGCTTTGAAATTTTTATCCGGTATTACTCGCTGATCACTCCTCCGCCAAGGCAATAGTCGCCAGCATAAAAGACCGCATACTGACCCATAGCGACACCCGGATCTTTTTCATTCTTGAGGAAGACTTCGAGCGTCTCCTTATCTTGCCACTGGACAGTACACTCATATTCTTTGGGCCCATGACGCAGTTTCACCGAAAGCTCGGCCCCATCTTCGGGCCTATCATTAAACCAATTGAGGCCCGTAACCAAAAAGTGATCGGTCGCGGTGGCCTCTTTCACTTCCTTGTGACCGATATACACGATATTCTTGGCCGTATCCTTTTTCACCACATACCAGGGACCGCCCGAAAGGCCAATTCCCTCACGTTGACCAATGGTGAAATACCAAAATCCTGGATGCTCTCCCATCACTTTCCCCGTCTCCACATCGATGAGTTTGCCTTTTTGTTCACCCAAGTGATGGCGCAGAAAGGCATCAAACGGAATCTTGCCGAGAAAACAAATGCCTTGACTATCTTTCCGTTTGGCATTGGGGAGATTAAATTCTTCGGCTAGTGCCCGTACTTTGGATTTCTCAAACTGTCCAATAGGAAAAATCGCTCGCAAAAGCTGCGCCCGGGAAAGCTGGGAGAGAAAATATGTCTGGTCTTTAACGACATCGGGAGTTTTCTTGAGATATTTCTTCCCGTTTTTTTCTTCGGCCCATGCATAGTGCCCCGTCGCTACAAAATCATACTTGTTTCCGACCGCGTCGAAAAATGCACCAAATTTGATCCGGCTATTGCAGAGCATGTCTGGATTGGGCGTCCTCCCCGCTCTCACTTCGTCAATCGCTGTTTGTACCACCCGCTCCCAATACTCTTTCTGGAGTGGTACAACTTCGAGCGGCACCCCGAGCTGGGCCGTTACCTGACGGACAAAATCGAGGTCCTCCTCCCAGGGACAATCTCCTAAATACGAAAGCTCATCCTCGAGCCAAATCTTGAGATAAAAAGCCGTGACATCAAAACCCGCCTGTTTGAGGAGCGCCAAAGTAACCGAGCTGTCCACTCCGCCTGATACCAGCATCGCAATTTTTGAATTGTCAGGAATTTGAAGCATATGCTAGACGAAAAGCGAGCAGTAAATTTTCCCGACCGCGAAGCTATCGTGCTTCAGGGAGGGGAAATTTACTGTAAGCGACACATTTTCAAAAAAATGAAGACTTGTCTCGGGCACAAAATCGAAAATACCGAGCGACACATTCTCGCAGATGAATACAAAAAAAGCAAGACTCCAATGCTTACTTTAGACTTCTTCAGGATGATGGTGACGGGCATTTTCGATGAGCGTACGGACAGCGTCTCGGTCGACGCCTTTCTTATTGCCACCCAATGATTTGAATTTTTTTGGGGCAATAAATTGAGTCTGGGACAATTTGACCGGGGCTTCTGAGGGGGCGTATACCCGAGGCTGCGTATTGCGCCTTTTTTCTCCTTCCCTATTTTTCTCCCGATGCTGGTGCTGAGCTGGTGCTGAGCCGCCCGTAGGAGCACCGCCATCTGGATCATCTCCTTGCTCACGAACCTGTTTCTCCTCTTCCTCTTTCTTGGCTTTGGCTACCGCTCGCTGATAATCCCGGAGACAGTCTTTGCAAAAAGTAGGTCTCGAATCATCGGGTTCAAAAGGAACCTTGATATCCACCCCACAAGTAGCACAGGAGGACGGATACAGCTTCCTTTCGGGAGCTGGCTCTTTTGTGCTCGGCACTACTTCGACTGGTGCAGTGACCGGCTTCTCAGGCTTCTCCTCTTGAACTGGTGCCTTTGGCACTTCTTGAACCTGGACCACTGGAGGGGTTTCTTTTGGTTCTTCTTGAGATTGGAGAACTGGCTCGGGACGAGTCTCCTCCACTACTTTCTCTCGATGCTTCTTGCTCGGTTCTACCACTTCCACTGGTCTAGGGAAGGGCTTTTCCCCTCTCAGCTTAGCTGGAGCCGAAGAGACTGCCTTTGGTTTCCTAATTTCCATTCGTGGCGCTAGAGGAGGAGAAACTCGAGGCTTCTCTTCTTCCTTGGGCTTTTCGGGAGGAGCTGCTCGCCTTAATAATTCAGCTTTTTCCTCATCAGTAAGCATACCTGTCCAGCGGCGAATCTTGTCCTCTACTTCTTCTTGGCTAGCCGCATAGCGCTCCCGAGTAACCGCGATCACTCGCTGATCGATATCTGGATTCTCGATGGGAATAGGAGGGAGAGTTGTTGCCGAAAAAGCATCGCCCGCAATCCCATCGATCATGAGCTTGAGATAGATATTGTATTTGGGGAGATTCACCAGGTCATTCATCATAAAGACTGGTTCAAATTCTTTCTCAAGAAATTCGGCATCGGTGGCACCAACCCGGAAAGAAATAATTGTTCCGGCGTTACCGAAAATAGCATCCTGAACTTTTTCATCCAGCTGAGTGATATACTGATTGGCCAACACGAGCGCCAACCGATACTTACGTGCCTCGGACAAAATATTGGCAAATGAATCTGTCGCAAAGTTCTGGAACTCGTCAACATAGAGATAAAAGTCTTTGCGTTCAGCCTCTGGAATATCAACTCGGCCCATAGCCGCAAGCTGAATTTTGGTAATCATCATCGCTCCCAGGAGGGCCGAGGAGTCTTCACCAATCTTTCCTTTGGCCAGATTCATGATGAGAATCTTTTGGCCGTCCATCACTTCCCGCACATTAAAAGCACTGGTCGTCTGACCAATAATATTGCGGATCAAACTATTGGACGTAAACTGTCCTACCTTGTTCTGAATAGGTGAAATCACTTCCTGGAGCACGCGTTCATTCCAGCCAGCAAATTCATCTCGCCAAAAAGCTTTGACCACTGGGTCCGTCACTTTGTCAACCACCCGCTCACGATAACTCTTGTCAACAAGAATACGCATCACCCCGAGGAGGGTCGAGCCCGGATACTCGAGAAGAGCGAGAATCGCATTGCGGAGGATATATTCAAGGCGCGGCCCCCAACTGTCAGCCCAGATTTTTTTGAATACACCAACCAGTCCAGAAGCTACCAGTGAACGCTGATCGGGAGCTACCTGTTCAAGAATATTGAACGCAATCGGAAATTTTTGATCAGCTGGATCAAAATAAATCACATCATTGATACGCTCTGGCGGTACAGCCTTGATAAGCTTTTGGGCCACATCTCCGTGTGGATCGATAAAGCACATGCCGTGACCAGCTCGGATATCTTGGATAGCCAGATTCTCCAAGAGATTAGTTTTCCCCATACCAGTCTTTCCGATGATATACATGTGCCGACGACGATCATCAGCTTTGATACCAAACACCCGCTCCTCATTGCGGAAATTGGTCTTAGCAAAAACGGTGATAGGATTGGCTTCTGGCATAAATGGCAATGGCTCTTATTGTACCGGCAAATTAGCTGGGGCACCACCACGCTTGGCCACCACTCTGGTGAGTGATGGGGCTGTCACAGACATGTCTGGGATATGGAAAAGGGTGGCCAATTCCTCAGAAGAGAGAAGAAAACGATTACTCTGATCATCAGTATCTCGGCTAATATAGCGTCGGAAAAGTTTACGCTGTCTGTAACGGGTACGCTTGTCTACCCAGATATAGTTGGCATACGTCTTGGTAAGATCGTCCGGCACCATACTATTGAGATTGAGATCATTGAATTGTTTGATCCCTCCGATAAAGGCCGAAACACCGGTCTGCTTGGAAAAACCTTCCCTTCTCCCAATGTACATGTACCGCATTTTTATTTTGTACATCGGCTTACCGATATTACTCTCCAGCGCTTTAAGCACATCTTTCTGTCCGGGAGTAAGACGAAATTCTACCGGTGCCTCATCTTTGGAAGGTGCCTCACCGAAAGCAGTCCATTCGATTTCCTTCCCCAGGATAGCCGTAAAAATATTGGCAAATATTTCTGAAAAATCATGCCAGAGACGAGCCAAGACACCGGGCGACTCTACTTCTTCATGACCGAGGAATTCCTCGATAGTGGCTTGGCCTTTTTTTGGACCCCAATCTTCTTTTTGTGGCGTTACAATAAGCTGCAGCCACATATGTTGTCCTGGAGGAGCCTTGCCGATCACTTCGATAAGACCGGCCAATGGATCAATCATTTTCCCGGTGACACTTTCTTCAAAAAATTTGTACGTGCGGATTGGGTAGAGATCTGGTTTGAGGAGCTTGAACTCTACTCCCCACATATCCCACTCCATATTGGGCATAGAGCGCGGCACGTCATTGACGTAATCATCTACCTCGACAATTTCAACATCTGGATACTGAGCATAGAAATGAGCCTCTACCAGATTACGAAACCCTTTGAGGGTACGAATATAGAAATGAGCCTTGCCTTCAGTGCCGACAATTTCCAAACTAAAACTCGCTGGGATATCACCCGTGACAAATTCCTCAACGGCCGACGGTGTTTTAATAACACCAGAAAGACCTGAGAAAATGAGCTCCATGGGATGTGGACTTTTTTCTATTTCACGTGGTGGAATAATCTCGAGGAGTACCCACTCCATTTTGGAAGCTACTTTCCCGGCTATATAATCGCCCCACAGGAGTATGAAGAGAAAATACAAAACCGGTGGAAGAACGATATACCAAATATCGCTCGCCACAGAAAACATGAATGCTACGTTAGAGAAAAATTCGGCCATGGCCGAGAAAGTTAATGGGGCGTTGCCCGCTTACACTTCCTTAGTATACGAACTTTTTGTCCTGCCGGCTAGCAAAACTCAATCGTCCCAAAGTAATTAAGACCCTTCACGCAAAGTATAGATGTTTTTCCCAACTTTGGTAAAGAAAGTGTTGAGATTGATGATCACTGTAGATTTTTTAACTTGGCGCACTTTCATCACTGCCTTGAGGAGCTCTTCTCGTGACATTGGCTCTGACTTCTCTTTGAGAATATTAGCGAGCACCTGACGGACCGTTCCCTTGGTATAGCCCCAATCAGAAAGAGCATAGGTGCCACGACCGACGAGGACGAAACGCCTGTCTTTGATAAGCTCATTGTGAACTGTCTGAGGATGAGTTTTCTTCCCTGGTTTGTAGAGACCGTGTTCATCGATCAGCTTGGCAATCTCACGAAAGTGAAGCGGCTTGCCAAAAACCTTGAGAATAAGGTGGGCTCGCTCGCGGGTCCCCCGAGGACGAATTGTCTCCCAGGTGCAGAGTCCATACTGACCAAAAACGTTTTCTTCAATTTTCTTGGAAGGAGACAGCCAGCACTTCAGTTTCATTTCAGAAACATTCCCTCCCTGTGGGTGAGTTTTGGTAAAGAGAGTATACAGTCCCTGGAAGTCCATAGCGTTGTCTTCGCTCTTGAGAGCTGATGCCACACTTTCCACAACACCCTGCCAAGCTTTGCGATCAAAATCATGGAGAGCTACGGCAGCCTTCTCATGATCAGATTCTTTGACATAATCAAGACCAGGCATCACAGAGAGTAACGCCAAGAGAGCCTTGCCTTCCTTGAGATCATCTTTGGCCAATTGCTTCACTATAGCGTCAAGCGTCATAACTCCGGCCGACTCTTCGAGGAGCGTCTTTACCTTGACGATGACTGGCTCATTCTTAGCCTCTTTGAGCTCGGTCTTCATTTTCTTGAGCATAACGTCTACTACCTGCCTCACCCGCTCTCGAGTGATAGAGTAGGTCTTGCCAATCTCCTCCAGGGTCTTTTCGGTACCCTCATCAAGGCCAAAACGAAGACTAAAAATAGCCCTCGAGCGCTCTGGGAAGCGACTCAGGAGACTATCGAGAAAGGCTCGAAAACCAGCGCCCTTGGTCAGGTCTTTTGGCTTAGAATTGACAGTACTCATAGAGACAAAAATGGCTAAGAAATAATGATCTACAGAGTTTTTAAAAGTACCTCATATTTACACATAAACGTTATTTTTGTCAAGAGAGACCACCTGAATTCTAATCTGAATTGCAATTTCCTTTGAAACAAAAGACATCTCGTTT
>CAZRXW010000036.1:0-8713 GCA_964604195.1 uncultured Bdellovibrionales bacterium | reverse complement strand
TTTTGTTTCAAAGGAAATTGCAATTCAGATTAGAATTCAGGGAAGAGGGATTGACTGAGAGGTATTTTTTGGCTATACTGTAGAGGCTAAGAAAAAGGCGGTGACGCCTTTTTTCGATATCTTTCTTTAGAATAAACTACTATGGAAACTCGTAATATTGCTATTATTGCTCACGTTGACCACGGAAAAACAACCTTGACCGATGCTTTGATGCGTCAGACAGGAGCAGTGACTGCCGAAGGAGCCTCGATGGATTCAAATGCCCTTGAAAGAGAGCGCGGTATCACAATTTATGCTAAGAATGCCTCACTTTTTTATAAAGATACCAAGATCAATATTGTCGATACCCCCGGACATGCAGACTTTGGTTCTGAAGTAGAACGTGTGCTTCGTTCTATCGACTCAGTTATTTTGGTGGTGGATGCTCAGGAGGGCCCGATGCCACAGACGAGATTTGTCTTGAAGAAGTCTCTCGAGCTTGGACTCAGGCCGATGGTGGTTATCAACAAGATTGATAAACCAGCGGCCCGTCCTGATGAAGTACAGGAACTTGTCTACGAACTCTTCCTTGACCTGGGAGCTGACGATCATCAACTCGATTTTCCAGTGGTCTATGCGATTGCTCGTGAAGGCGTAGCGATGAAACAAGTTGGGGATGAGAAGAAAGACCTCTCTCCACTTTTGGATATGATCCTGGAACATGTTCCAGCTGCTCCGCATGACGTGGACAAGCCGCTCCGAGCTCAGCCCTTTAACCTTGGTTATGACAACTTTGTTGGGCGTCTGGCTATCGCTCGGGTGTACGACGGAAAGCTCTCGGTGAATGACTCGGTTATCCTTCGGAATGCGAGTGGGAAATCGTCGACAGGCCGCATCGTCAAACTCTTCACCTTTCAAGGAATGGAGCGGGTAGAATCACAGTCAGTTGAAGCAGGGGACATTGTGATGATTGCTGGTCTTCCTGATGTAGAGATTGGGGATACAATTTGTAGTGATCATTTTGTCGAGCTTTTACCGGCGATTGCTATTGATGAGCCAACCATCTCGCTTAATTTCATGGTCAATGACTCGCCATTTGCTGGTCGGGAAGGGAAATTTGTGACCAACAAGCAGCTGAGGGAACGTCTTGAAAAAGAACTCGAGATCAATGTCGGTCTCAAGATTGATTTTGCCGATGACCACTACAAAGTGTATGGTCGAGGAGAGCTTCATATCTCTATCCTTATTGAAAACATGCGCCGAGAAGGATATGAAGTCCAGGTGTCACAACCACAGGTTATTATCAAGGATATCGATGGTGTGAAGTCAGAGCCGTACGAGGAAGTGATGGTGGAGTGTCCCATGGAAGTAACGGGATCAGTGATCGAGAAGCTTGGAAAGCGTAAGGGAATTATGATGGATATGCGCGAGGGGTCGGGCGGGTACCAACGGCTTCTCTTTGAAATCCCAACCCGAGGACTTCTTGGCTATCGCGGAGAGTTTATGGTAGATACACGTGGTGAGGGGACACTCTATACTCGAGTGATTGGATTCCGTCCGTATGCTGGTGAGATTGATCACAAGGATGTGGGGTCAATGATTTCAATGGAGACTGGCAAGGCAGCTGCCTTTTCTCTGGATAATCTCCAGACACGCGGAACTCTCTATATTGGGCATGCGACTGAAGTATATGAAGGGATGATAATCGGGAATGCTGCTAAGGGAGAGGATATGACCGTAAATCCAATCAAAGGGAAGGCTATGAGTAACATGCGTTCTTCGGGGGCAGATGAGGCTATAAAATTGACACCACCATGGGAACTCTCGATTGAGCGGGGACTAGAAATCATGAATAGTGATGAGTATCTCGAGGTAACACCTGGATCAGTGCGCCTCAGAAAACAGTTTCTCAAGGAAACTGATCGAGTGAGAGCAGCTCGGAAGAAATAAACATTGTTTTTGAAATAAGACTCCTTTCAAGGAGGGGGGGAACTCCCTTCTTTTCTTTTTTTGTCCTATCGCCTACCATTAAACTTCCGGATATACTGAAAAAGTATGCTTATTGAATGGTTAATCCAGTTTGGGCCTATCACGGCATTTTTCATTACCTTCGAATGGAGTGGTCGTGATTTCTTTTTGGCGACCAATGCTCTCATGGCAGCAATTATTCTAGCAACAACAGTGAGCGTCATCCGAGATAAGAGGATCCCGTGGTTCCCTTTGTATGCGGCTACTTTTACTCTCATTTTTGGGAGCGCTACGCTTTACTATCATGATCCGCATTGGCTTATGGTACGAGATACACTCTATGACGGTATTTTCGGCCTGATCATTCTCATAGCTCTTTCCATGAAGAAGAATATCCTTCGGACATTTTTTTTGCCCTTGTTTGCTTTGACTGATCGGGGCTGGCAAATCCTTGCTTGGCGCTGGGCTGTTTTCTTCTTGATTATGGCTACCGCTAATGAAATAGCAAGGAGGGTTCTCTCGGTAGAACTCTGGGTTTATTTCAAAGTTATTGCTACGCTTACTTTTATTGTGTTTGGTGTTTATCAATTTACATTGACCCGTCGCGAACGAGTGCCAGAGGAGTCTAATGCCTTTGGCATGCGTCGCAGATAATACATCATTATGAATGAATCACTGCTCCACCTCATGAGTTTTGCTGGCCTTCTTCTGGGCTGCAGTCTCCTGGTAGTATTAGGGCTAGCTCTTTTTCTGGAAAACAACAGCATTATCGATATTGTTTACGGACCTTTATTTGTCCTGGTGGCGTGGAGTATGGCTTCTTTTTGGCAGTGGAAGACAGAGAGGCAATGGCTGCTTCTCATACTGATTACTCTATGGGGACTACGTCTTGGTTTACGTATCCTGAGAAAAAATTGGAAAAAGCCAGAAGATTTCCGCTACCACGCTTGGAGAGAGTCTTGGACCAAGCGAGGGATGCTCTATTTTTTTCTCCGGAGTCTCGGACAAATTTATGTTCTCCAAGGACTCGTCGTGCTTGTCGTTTCGCTTCCAGTGCTTATCACCTTTTCTCAGATTCAGGCCCCGATCAATCTTATCAATTGGCTAGGCCTCCTGTTGTGGGGTATCGGTTTTTTCTTTGAAGCGGTAGGGGATTGGCAGCTCGATCGATTTGTCCGAAACAAGGAAAATGTGGGAAAAATTATGACCCAAGGTCTTTGGCGGTATACTCGTCACCCCAATTACTTTGGAGAGGCAACAATGTGGTGGGGTATCTTCCTCTTCGTTCTTGGCCTACCGTTGTCTGGGGTAGCCATTTTCTCGCCCCTCCTTATTACTTTCCTACTCCTTCGGGTTTCGGGGATCCCTCTCCTTGAGGCGAGATGGGCCGGCCATCCTGATTGGGAAATATACAAAAAGAAGACAAACGCCCTTTTCCCGTGGTTTCCAAAGCAGGTGGCTGAATGATATTTTCAGATAAAAATGACGACCGCCGAATGCTACGAGGAGCTTCCGGCGGTGTTGTTGCTTTGGCTCTAGGAGGGAGTAGTGAAAGCTGGAGCGATATGCCAGCCGATGAATTGTTCTCGGAAACCCATTGGCCAGTGGCGATAGTTGAGGAGGGCCATGACGAGATCGAGTCGGCGCGAGAGCAGTTCCACGAGGGCGTGCTCGTGACAATGTCTCCATTCACTAGGACGAACATGATCGAGATGCATGCAGTCATGTTCGAGCTGCAGCAGATTGGCTGCCAAGAGTTCGGTCTGGCTCACGACTGTGGGATACACGAACACCCAGAATCCAAAATTCACTAGGGCTGGGCTGTGAGCCAGAAGAATGCGGGCAGCTGCTCCGATCTTGGGGATGCGGCTCGTAGCTCTGAGGTTGGGGAGGTTCTCGTCAGCAGAAAGGTCGTGGCCAGCTACTGCCAAATGAATCATGGCATGTTGACGATGCTGCCAGTCCCGAAGTCCTTGGATGGCTGGGACGGGCAAGGGTACGCCTTGTGAGGTGGCAAGGTACATGGTGTTCCTTTTTGACGAATACACACTTCGCGGAGTGTGGCGGACTAGAGGAATGGTTCTACTGTACACCTAAGGCTATTTTTTTCAAATAGGAGGAGAAAGCTTATTTGATAGCCTCAAAACTAGCCCGATAATCATCGGTAAGCTGAGGATGTTCGCTATTGCTGGATTTGTGGTCGAACCACATCTCGTAGATAACTGGAATGAAGAAGAGCTTGGCAACGCCAGAGAAGGTGAGACCAGCAATGATAGCTCCACCGAGCCCCTGCCAGATAGGATCTGAGAGAGTGATGGGAATGAGGCCGACGATAGTCGTAATGGCAGTGAGGAGAATAGGCTCAAGACGACTCGTCGCGCCTTCCACGACGGCTTCACGAACGGAGAGTCCAAGGTCAAGATTTTTGTTGATCTTGTCTACCATAATGATAGAGTTATTGACTACAATACCGAAGAGAGCGAGTACCCCGATAAGCGCTGGGAAGGAGAGTGGAATACCAAAGAGGGCAAAGAAGATGAAGACACCAGATACAGCAATTGGGATAACAAGGAGAACAATCATGGCCTTACGGAAGGAATTAAACTGGATTACCATGGTACCAAAAATGAGTATGGCCGAGAGGATCATGGCATACATGATCGATTGTACCGATTTATTGTTTTCTTCGTTGACCCCACCAGTTTTCCAGGTGTAACCGTCAGGAAGCTGGAGTTCTGTATCAGCAAAGTCCTCAAGTTTTTTGTTGAGTTCTGTCACTACATAGCCATCAGCGACACTGGCTGATATAGCGATACTCCGCTCCTCATCTTCACGAGTAATGAGGGTAGGATTTTTTTCGATAGTGAGTGTACCAAGAGCCGTAAGAGGGACAAGTTTACCATTTGGCGTAGTGAGGAGGAGGTGTCCCAAGTCATCTGGGTGACTAAAGTCATCTTGAGTAAAACGAACAACGAGATCCCGTTTCTCTTCACCAAAACGTACATCTTCCTTGATAGTAAGACCGCTAGCGAGAATACGGAGCAGATTGGCAGTATCTGAACCAGTGAGTCCGAGGCTAATGAGTTTGGCCTGGTCGGGAGTAAAGGATAGTTTTTTTCCAGCGCTCGAAATAGATATGCTTACATTGCTCGTCCCAGGGAGAGATTCCATGAAGGTTTTCGTCTTTTGAGCGAGAAGTTCAAGGGTTGAAAAATCCTCTCCCAGAAGCTTTATCTGGAGATCGCTTCCGGCTGGCGGTCCTCCTGAGAGTTGGGATACAGAAAGCTTCCCCTGGTTAAAAGAAGAGAAGTGTTTTTCGAGAGTGGTTACAACTTCACTGGAGGTTTTAGTCCGTTCTTCGGCTGGGGTAAGGTGGGCGGTGATGAGTAATTGATTGAAATCTTTTCCGCTACTACTAGTATTGTCGACTGGTGGGGTAGCACCAATCTCTCCAAGAACAAACTGGATTTCAGAAAACTGAGTAAATTGAGGAAGGAGTTCTCGTAGAGCTGCTTCACCTTGCTTGGGGGTAGTACCGATAGGGAGTTCGATACCAATATAGACGAGGTCAACATCATTATCAGGAAAGAATTCATTGACGACGTAGCCGAGTGGTACGAGAGAATAGGCAAATACCATGAAAATAATCAGAAACGTCATGGTCCGAATGCGAGCTTTTCGTGATGAAAGGATAGTATTGAGTAGTTCACTGTAATACTCTGCCAGACGATCAAAGTTCAGGAGGCCATGATCTTGAACCCGTAGAAAAAACTGACCAACTCGAGTAGTGCGCCAAGCAGTGACAGTGTCGAGGAATGAGCGAGTCAGTTTGAGCAGTAAGAAGAGGATGATGCCGCCAAGAGCAAAGAGAATAATCTTGAATGGTCCTGGAGCGAGGATGAAATAGAGTCCTCCAAGGAGGAAAAGAAAGAAGAGTACGGCACTGAATTTTTTGACTCTTGGAGGAATGCTTCCACCCAAAAAGAAGGCCATGAAAGGTATTACGATAAAAAGAGCCACAGCAGCAGAGATAGCGAGAGCAGATGATACGACAATCGGAATTGGTTTGATAAACTCTCCGATGATACCGGTAGAAAGCAGGAGAGGGAGAAAGGCCCAGACGGTAGTTATGGTGGTGGTGAAAATTACTCCTTTAAAGTCATGGAAGACGAGGAGGGCTGTTTCAAAGGCAGTAAATTTTCCGGAGCGATAGTAACTCGAGAGAGCGGAGATAACCACAATAGAATTATCAACGAGAATACCAAGAGCAAGCAGGAGGGAAAAGAGGGAGATGAAGTTGATGGAGATGCCAACTGCCCCCATAACCATGAAAGTAATGAGAAAGGTGAAGGGGATAGAGATGGCTGAGACAAATGATTGGCGCCAACCAAAGAAGAGAAGGAGAACCACGAAAACAAGTCCGATGGTGATAAGAAAGTCGTGCTCGAGTCGATCGAAGCTCTTATTGATTTCTTTGGCGCCATCAAAATAGGTTGAGTAGGTAAGTGGAACAGGTGTCTCCTTTTGAAATTTTTGGAGTACCTCATAAACAGCTTGGATGGTTTCTTGAGTATCAGCGCTCTTGGATTGGAAGAGGGAGAAGTAAATAGCTTCAGTAATTTTTCCATCAGCACCACTTTGGAAAGCAGGAGCAGTCCCTGGTTTTGGTTGTTCGCTGATGGTAGCAATAGTCTCTAGAGAGAGAATAGAGTTCCCAATGGGGAGAGGAACAATGCGCAAGTTTTCTAGGGTGAGTTCCTCTTCTTTCTGAGAAAGCGAGAGGAGGGTGGCATCGCTTGCGATGGTACCAGACGGAGTATCTTCGAGTGTACCCTGGAAAATAGAAAGCATGGCTGGGAGAGAGATCCGGTACTGCAATAGTTTTTCTGGTGCAACAGTGATGGCTACTTCTGGGTCACGTCGATATTTGAGTTCAACTTTTTCAATATTAGGGATAACTCGGAGCTTCTCTTTTAGATCATCAGCAAGTTGAGGAAGAATGGTGTCATGATTGGGTGCAGAAAGAGCCATGAGGAACACCGGTTGATTCGTAAGATCAACAATTTGGACTGACGGATCCTCGGATCGTTCGGGGAGATCAGTGATTTTATCGACCGCATTTTGCACCTCTTCTTTCGCCTTCTCTGGCTCGACGATTGATGAGAACTCGATGACGACACTCGAGGTGTTGTCTCGTGAAGTAGACGATACTCTGGTGGTATCAGCAATACCGCTGACAGCTTCTTCTATGGGAATCGTGATGAGGCTCTCAATGTCTTCTGGTGCCGCACCAGGATATGCAGTAGTAACAATAACGGTCGGGATCTGGATATCAGGATTGAGCTCGTGTTCAAGCGCAAAAAAAGTTGCTGTACCAGCAAAAGTTAGCGTTACGACAATAAGGATAAGGCTACGGATGCCACCAAAATAACGGGCCACCCAGCCTTTTCTGAGTTCAGGATCGAACACGAGTTTTTTGAAGAAGTTTTGTGAGGGTGACATCTTAGTATCGCTGAGGAATTAGCGGATAACGTTTACGGTGTCTCCTGGAAAGACGTTGCGATTGAGAAGGATCTCGTCGTTAGCATCAAGACCGCTCGTGACTAGGACGAAGGAACCAACTACTTGACCTGTCTCGATAGACTTTTCTCTTACCTGGTTGTTTTCAGCAAGTACCAAAACACTCGATCCCTGTGGGCCAGAAAGGAGCGCGTCAATAGGAACGAAATACTGGCCTTGAGGATTGCTTAAAGGAATGAAAATATTTACAAACTCGCTGTTGGTAAAACGATGAGCTACCTCTGGAGTGAGGGGGAAAGTGATAGACCGTAGTCCGAGAGTATTTTCCCCCTGGGCTAAGTAACCTTGAGTGAGGGTAATTTCTTCCCCGGAATCAGTTAGGAGGGTAGCTAACCCCCGAGGATCGAGGCTATGAGCGATACGATCAGGAAGGGAGGCCACTAGAGAGGCATTGTCAGTAATCCCACGAATAGTAGCAATGATGGTCCCGGTAGCTACGGTTTCCCCAGGTCTTACTCCAATGTATTCAACCGTACCGCTGAAGATACTTTTAGGGGTGAGGGCCGCATCGCTTGCATGAGCGATAGAGGCATCGATTTTTGCTAGTTCCCTGTTCAATTTCAAGCGTTCGAGTTCAACCTTGAGATTATCAAGAGCATTTTTCTCTTCCCGGTCAGTGAGTTCTGCATTTTTTTCAGCGATACGTTTTTCACGATCGAGAATATCTTTTTGCAGTGAGTAAACACGATCACTAAAATGAGCATATTGGTCGGCTTTTTGAGCAGCTAAGCGGCCACTCTCTGTGCCGTAGTCATTGGTGATGTGTACGAGGGGGGTGCCGCTACTGACTTTTTGACCGACACGTACGTGGACGGATTTGACCATTCCATTGGTCAGAGCAACTACATCAATAACATCAGTCTTTTTGATTTGAGCAGTGGCCATGACAAAGCCAGCTTCTTGCACCGAAAAAACAGTCGAAGTTTTTGGTTCTTTGGTTTTTAGAGTAGCTATCTCTTCAGGGTTTCGACTAAGGGAGGAGAGAACAATAATACCAAAAAGCAGCCCAAGCAGGATAAAAAAACTGAGGGTTGGCCTTTGTTTTAGCCACGAAAGGAGTTTTTGCATAGAGGGGTTTAGACTGAATTTAGAAATAGAATAATATCAAAAAAACTACCGGTAGTCAAGGGAGTGTACAAGATGAGTACATAGGTGACAAATGACTGGCTTTGATGGGTGTCTGGTA
>CAZRXW010000035.1:0-8786 GCA_964604195.1 uncultured Bdellovibrionales bacterium | reverse complement strand
AGCACCATGGCGCTGATTTCTTGCGGACTGTATTCTTTGCCGCCCATCACCACTTTGACCCCATGCTCAGCCTTGATCACTTTGTAAGGAAGGGTCTTCATGTCACGCTGTACTTCGTCGTCTTCAAAACGGCGACCGATAAGGCGCTTGACGGAGAAGAGGGTGTTCTCGGGATTGGTGACGGCTTGGCGCTTGGCAAGGAGACCAACGAGGCGCTCCCCGGTTTTGCTGATTGCTACCATCGATGGGGTAGTGCGATTGCCTTCCTTGTTTTCGATGACCGATGGACTACCTCCTTCGACGACTGACATGGCCGAGTTGGTAGTTCCAAGGTCGATTCCAAGTATTTTACTCATAGATTTGTAGTTAGATTGTTTAAATAAATTACATTAGATAATTTTTATTAGAAGAATGTAGAATACTGAATTGAGAATTAGGCTTTACTGACAATAACCTTAGCTGGTTGTATAACTCTATTGCCAATCTTGTAACCCTTTTGCACTACTCGCGTGATAGTTTCCTGTTCTTTCTCTTGATTCTCAATTCCTGATTCCTGATTCTCTATATCCATGGCTTCGTGTTCGGTGGGGTTAAAGGGGTCACCTGGTTTTACTTCGATCGCTGTGACGCCGTAATTTCGGAGAGCGTCTTCAAATTGCTTTTCGATATAGGTGATACCCATAACCCAGGGACTCTCGCGAAGGTCAGCTGGCACATGGTCGGCTGCTGCTTGGAGATTGGAGAGAACTGGGATGA
The DNA here is from genome assembly GCA_964604195.1 of uncultured Bdellovibrionales bacterium. Classification (GTDB taxonomy): domain Bacteria; phylum Patescibacteriota; class Minisyncoccia; order Moranbacterales; family UBA1568; genus SSEF01. Next base: position 8,030 of record CAZRXW010000035.1, on the reverse strand, counting down.
GATCGGTGACGATCGACTTGGCGAGGTGACTCGAAAATTCTTTGCTTTCAGCCTGTTGGCGCTTCTTGTAGTTTTCGAAATCGGCTTGGAGGCGCTGGAGATCGGTGAGATATTCTTCTGCTTTCTCTTGCCACCCATCTTTCTTTTCTTGAACTGAAAAATCGTCCACCGGAGCAGATTCGCTCGCTCTTTGAACTTTTTCTGAATTCTCAATTTCTAATTCTTGATTCAAATCTTCTGTTGGTTCGTTATGAGCTGTGGATTGTTGATTTATTTTAGACATACATGATGATAATTAATGCAAGTGATGAAGAAAGGAGTTTTTTCATGTGCTCAATGAGTGACTTGTTCTTGGCATACTCCATACGCTTGGGACCAATGATAGCGAGGATACCGCGCTCACCTTCTTTATTTCGGTACGGCGACACCACCATGGCGCAATTCTCGATGCCAGCCACCGGATTTTCCTCACCGATGAAAATTCGTGTCTCCCCATCTGGAATACCCCGCATCAAAGAATCTATCTTTTCATCTAAAGTGTCAAGCATCTCTACCAACTTGGCCAATTCATCCATTTCCTGAAACTCAGGGCTATCAATGATTGACTTCATCCCAAAATCATACATTTCATTTTTTTCCAAAAGTCCTGAGACAGCTAAGTTACCCGAAAGGGCTGAGAGGAGTTTGGCTGTCGTCCGTACCGTCCGTGTGTGCCTGGCCTGGAGTTTGAGAAATTCTTCTTGAAGTCGAAGTTGGTCGCGTTTGGAGAGTGGTTTGTCACCCATCATTTCCTCGACATAGAAACGGTAGCCAGCATCCGTCGGGATACGGCCAGCACTCGTGTGTGGCTGGTAAAGATAGCCAGCTTCTTCAAGCGCAAGCATGTCGTTCCGCAAAGTTGCTGAGCTCACGGGAAAATGATGCCGTTCCAAAAGCACTTCCGAACCTACGGGCTCGGCGGTCTTGGTATAGAGTTCGACGATAGCAGCGAGGACTTCGCGTTGACGACTATTCATATTCCCATTATAAAAACGCATTAGCACTCTGTCAAGTAGAGTGCTAATTAAGGGGTGTCTGTATAAAAATGTTGCGGCCCAGGTGAGGTGTTCCCCTCCTGGGCAGTTGGTAGACTTTTGTCCTAGTGCGTCACCTGCGGACGACAAAGAGCGTTGGCCACGCGTTGGCAAGTGCTGAAGTTATGGCAACACAACATCTGGCATTGCCAGGGAACAAGCGACCACGAAGTGGTCCGGAGTTCAGATCGACTACCAGACTTGGCGCACCACACCACCGTTCGTGGCAGGACAGTCAGCGCCTCGACGTCGTCTGTTTGCATGTTGCTCTCCTTCATTGGTTGGCAGCGTGAATCTTCAGTATTTTTCATTTGAAAACAACCCACGGATAGGTTCTAAGGGGCGGTAGCGATGCAACGCCAGTGCCCCTCCGAGTTGAGGAAAGCTGCGATAAATCGCTGCTCTTCTCGTTACTGAGCCTCAACCTAATCGCAGGATTGAACCGGTACGCAACGCTTGCAAGCACTGCACACCATGTCGTTCCATTGGTAGCGACTCACGTAAAGCTGCTGTGGGTTGCCGTAGCGGCCACGCATTGCGGCAGTCCCCAGCTTGGAGCAGAGAACCTGGCCGTTTAGGAGGCGTGGAGGTCTCGCAACCGGAGTCGTCACTGATGTTGCTTGTTGTGCTCGCATCACTCTCTCCCCATGCAGTCATGCTGGTGACGGCACTTGCCGCACTCACCGCTTCCGCGGGCATAGAGACGCCGGGCCGTGACGGTCGTCACTGTACCTCCTTGCGGGTTGCGAGCGCACTCGAAGCGCATCATCGGGGGACGCTGATCAGTGGCCACTTCGGTCAAGTGAGCCTCGACAGCGGGGGTCAGCAAGACGAAGCCCTGCTGATGATTGTGCCGCCGACGGCCATAGGCCTGTGGGCAACGCATATCATGAAGGTCGTAAATCATCTGGACCCCCTTCCTAGTTGTTGCTCTGACACAGTTGGGCGCGGCTGCACCCCCCGCATTTCGGATCTCCCGACTTGAAGTAGGAGTGTGCCATGCTCGGACTCACCGAGCGTTCGGTACGAGCACAGAACACCTTGCGCACCGGCTCTGCAGGAAACACGAGCCCAGCGAGAGAACGCTGGGGCACCACATGTCCTTCCAACATTTGGTTCAAGTTTGACTCCTAGTGACTCTTAACGATCTTTTTCCTCAGATGGAACGACTGGGTCGTAACCGCCTTCGGACCATGGATGGCAGCGGAGGATGCGTTTGCATCCCATCCAGCTACCTCGGAATACGCCACGGCGTTTTATAGCCTGGTAGGTGTACTCAGAGCAAGTTGGATGAAACCGGCAAAAACGTTCGGACACCATATAACCTATGAGGCCATGATTGAGCGAGAGCGTCTTTTGATAAAGCCGGATGAGAGCCAAAAGGAGCTTGTGGAACATAGGACGAGGATACGCCTCCCCCCTTACTTTGTCAACTAGACAGTGGCCTGATATACTAGAAAAAAATCAACAGAAAATGCGTATCCTCGAACATAAAGATTTGACCTGGATCGATTTTGAAACTCCTGGAAAGGAAGATATCGATTACCTGAGCGAACATTTTGACATCCATCCGCTGGTCATTGAAGAACTCGTTACCCCCAGTTATCAACCTCGGGTACTCCGGTATTCTAACTGCCTCTTCTTCTCACTTCACGTCCCTTTATTTGATGTCAAGGAGCGAACGACGTACCCGGGAGAACTTGATATTATCCTTACCAAGGACCATCTTATCACTGGTCATCGGCATCATATTTATCAAATTGATAAATTCTTTGATGATCTCGAAAGCCGGCCTTCACTACGCCGAGAATACCTCGAGGCTACGCCAGCGCATACTCTTTATAGACTACTCCAGATTCTTCTCGAGTCTTGTTTTCCCAAACTGAAACATATTTCAGAAAAGCTCGACGCTATCGAAACCAAGGTGTTTGCCGGTCTCGAGAAGGAGATGGTAGCTGAAATTTCGGTAGTCAAACGAGATATTCTCAATTTCCGTCGCACGCTCAAACCACAACGTTCGCTTTTCGAATCTATCGCCCTCCTCGATCAACCCTTCATCCCAAAAGAGTTACGAGTGTATTTCCAAGATCTCATCAGTACCAATATCCGTATCTGGAACATGCTCGAGTCAAGCAAAGAAACGATCGAGGCACTCGAGGCTACCAACAACTCACTCCTCTCCAATAAACTCGACCAAACCATGAAAGTTTTGACCGTGTTTTCGGCCGTCATTCTCCCCCTTTCTGTCTACTCCAATGCCATGTCAATGAATGTCGTTAACCTTCCCTTTGATGGGAGTCCTTTGGGATTTTGGATTCACTTTATTATCATGATCATCCTTTCCCTCTCCACCCTCTTTATTTTCAAATGGAAGAAGTGGATCTGATCATCACTACTGCTCTATCCTCATCAAATAAAAAATAAATGAACCAAAAAATCCCTTCATTCAGGGATTTTCTTGATTTTACCGTCATTCACCCCTATGCTATAGGCAAAGCTACAACATTTTTCTCATGGAACTCTACAATACCCTCATCAAACAAAAAGAAGTTTTTGAGCCAATCACAGCTGGTCAAGTAAAAATGTATACCTGCGGTCCTACCGTGTATGACTATGTCCATATTGGTAATCTCAGGTCATATGTAATGGCGGATACCTTGCGGCGAGCCCTCGAAAGTGACGGTCTCGCGGTGGAACATGTTAAAAATATTACCGATGTAGGTCATCTCACGGCCGATGATCTTGGTCAGGGTGATAGCGGCGAAGACAAATTGGTGAGAAAAGCGACCAAAGAAGGAAGGACACCGGAAGAAATTGCTCGTTTCTATACCGACTATTATCACGCCACCGAAGCAAAGCTCAATATCAAACAAGCTCACCAAGAACCCCGAGCGACCGACTATGTGGCGCAAATGATCGAATTCATTCAAGGGCTCATCGAAAAAGGTTTCGCCTACGAAAAAAATGGCAACGTATTCTTTGATGTGACTCAGTTCAAGAGATATGGGGCGCTTTCGGGCAACACCTTGGAAAAACTCAAAGTAGGAGCCAGACTTGAAGAACACCCCGATAAGAAAAATCCTTGGGACTTTGCTCTTTGGCTTAAAAGCCCCGAGGGACACCTGATGCGTTGGGATTCACCCTGGAGCACTGGCTACCCGGGCTGGCATATCGAATGTTCAGCTATGAATCTCGCCACCCTTGGTCCGACAATTGATATTCATACGGGTGGTGAAGACAACATTTTCCCTCACCACGAGGCAGAAATTGCTCAGAGTGAGTGCGGCAATGACGCCCCTTTTGTTCGCTACTGGGTCCATACCCGTCACCTCCTCGTCAACGGAGAAAAAATGTCCAAGTCTAAAGGGAATTTCTACCGGCTCGAAGATATCGAAGAGCGTGGTTATTCGGCTATGGACCTCCGCCTCCTCTGCCTCTCTGCTCATTACCGGAGTCAAATGAACTTCACCTGGGAAGCGCTGGCTCAGGCAAAGGTCAATAGAGTAACCCTTATGAATACATATGCACGTTTGCAGTCGGTTAAGGAGCCTCTTGTTGGAACTAGCTCTGAAGAAATTAAGAATTTCAAGTCTGCATTTGAAAACGATCTTAATACACCACTTGCTCTTTCGATTTTGCTTCGCTACGCATCAAATATCAATAAAGCTATTGATAAAAAAGAATACCAACGCCTTTCTAAATCGGACCGAGGGGATTTGTCAGTTATGCTCTTCAACTACTTTGGACTGAGAGAAGAGACTATCGAAATTCCTGAAGAAATCACGAAACTTTTGGAAGAGCGAAAAAACGCTCGAGTAAACAAGGATTTTAAAGAATCAGATATTTTACGTGATGCTATCTTGGCTTTGGGGTATATCGTTGAAGATGGACCCAATGGTCAAACCGTAAGAAAAAAATAGCGTTAAAAAGTTGAACGGCTGACATCATGATGGACATCAGCCGTAGGCGGCAAGAAGGAGACCGCCAGGGATTCTCTCTCCCCGAACATTGTAGAGGGTCGGATAGATGATGGCACCGCGCAAGTCCCGACCACAATACTTCATCCACCAACGATAGATCTGCGAGCTCGTGAAATAATGTAGCATCGTTCGATCCTGGATGGCTCCTGGTGAGTGAAGAATGACGAATCGTTCGGCACCACCGACACCATGTGACGTTGCTTGAAAAATGGGCGTGTGGTGATGCAGCCGATACGGCTTGGGACTGACATGACAATGCTCGGATCTTCTACGAGTTCCCGAGGTAATATGCCACGGATGAACTCTGGTCGTGATATATTCATTGGTTTTCCTGGCAAGGTACGAAGTGTGAATTTATTATAAATTATTAATTTTGTCAATAGCAGAGCATATTGGTGATTTATGAACACTCCGTCCACATAGCGCTCTCTTTAGAAAGTCGATATACTATACGAACTGTTACTCTTTGAACGAGTCCTATTTATGCCAGAAAAATCTACCGCGACTCATATCCGCATCCCCCCGCATTCAATCGAGGCCGAGCAATCAGTTTTGGGAGCTCTCATGCTCGACAAGGACGCTATTATCAAAGTGGCTGATCTCGTTAAAGTGGGTGATTTCTACAAGGAAGATCACAACCGCATCTATGAATCCATGCTTGCGCTCTATGAGGAACGCGAACCAATTGATGTACTTTCTCTAGCCAATCGCCTCGAAGAAAAAAAGGGGCTCGAACGAGTGGGTGGATCAGGCTACCTCGCTTCCCTGGTAAACTCTGTCCCTTCGGCCTCCAATATCGTTCACTACGCCAAACTCGTACAGAAAAAAGCTCTCCTCCGGAGACTTATTGGGGCAGCTTCAGAAATTGTCGAAATGGGATACGATGATTCCGAAGATGTCCAAAAAGTACTCGACGAAGCTGAACAAAAGCTTTTTCAAATTTCTCAAAAATACATCAAACAAGATTTTATCTCCATCCGTAGTGTTTTGGAATCAGCCTTTGATCGTATTGACGAGCTCCATAAAAACAGTGGGGCTATGCGTGGTATCCCTACTCACTTCCCTGATCTTGATAATATTCTGGCTGGTCTTCAAAAGTCAGATCTTGTCATTTTGGCTGCAAGACCATCGATTGGTAAAACCTCTTTTGCTCTTGATATTGCTCGCCAAGTAGGTATCCATGCCAAAGTGCCAGTTGGTATTTTCTCCCTTGAAATGGGTTCCGATCAGCTCATTGACCGTATGCTTGCCGCTCAGGCGGGAGTAGACCTCTGGCGCCTTCGTACCGGTAAACTGAAAAGTGAAGGACCTAATAATGATTTTGAGAAGCTTTCTGACGCCATGGGAGTGCTCTCTGAAGCCCCTATTTTTATCGATGACTCCGGATCACTCAACATCATGGAAATGCGTACTATGGCAAGACGTCTCCAAGCTGAACACAATCTCGGACTTATCGTTATCGACTATCTCCAGCTTATGGAGGGGCGAGCTCGTTCGGGTGACAACCGCGTTCAGGAAATTTCTGAAATTTCTCGTGGACTGAAACAGCTCGCTCGTGAGCTCAATATTCCTATCGTGGCTCTTTCTCAGCTTTCCCGTGCGGTAGAATCAAGGCCAGATCAAAGACCAAAACTCTCCGATCTTCGTGAATCAGGAAGTATCGAACAAGATGCCGATGTCGTTATGTTCCTCTATCGTGAAGATAGGGTAAGACCAGACACCCCTAACAAAGGCATTGTTGAGGTTATTATCGCCAAGCATCGTAATGGTCCTGTTGGCCAAGTAACCCTCTTCTTTGAGGAAAACTCAGCGAGCTACAAGAGTCTCGAAAAAGTTCATCAACCTCCCATGGGCGCTCACGAATAATACATAAAAAGAATTATAGATCTATCGGGTTATGCAGCATCCAAAGGCCTTTCAAAACTTGATCGCTCATTTTTCCAGTCTTCCATCCATAGGTCCAAAAATGGCCGAGCGACTAGTACTCTATCTCTTCAAACAAGATGCGTCAAAACTCACTGCTTTTGCAGAGTGCCTAGAAAATTTCAGTGGACTTAAACCCTGTGAACGATGTTTCTACATCACGGAGAATCACTTATGTGTCTTCTGTAATGATACGAAGCGAGCAAATGGCGTTCTCTGTGTCGTAGAAGAACCACTTGATGTGATCGCCATTGAACGAACAGGAAGTTTTGAGGGAAGATATCATGTGCTTGGCGGAGTGCTTGAAGGTAGTAATAGCGCCAAGGAACAAGAGCTTCATATAAGCGAGCTTCTTTCTCGTATTGAAAGTGAACATATCAAAGAGGTCATATTAGCGCTTAACCCAACTACTGAAGGAGATCTCACCTCCCTTTTCCTGAAAACAAAACTCAAAGACCTGCCTACCAAGGTAACTCGTATTGCCCGTGGTATGGCTACCGGTGGTGATATCGAATACGTTGATGAGCTCACTCTCTCTTCTTCGCTCAATAATCGTCAAACACTCTGAAAAAGAGGACAACAAAAAACCCGCTCTGGTGAGCGGGTTTTTGTTAGGCGCCAATCTGGGTGATTTCTACCTCAGTACAGGGCTGGCGGTGTCCATAACGGGTGAGCTCTCGCTTTTTGGCTTTATGACGAATACCTTTTACTTCAGCCATTTTCCCGTGAGTAAGAACAATAGCTGATACCTTTTCCTTGAGTTCGGGAGTACCTACTGTAACCTTCTTTTCATCACCAACAAAGAGGGCAGGAAAGGTCACCGTGTCACCAACAACAACCTCCAGCTTCTCGATTTTGAGTTTGGTGCCGACAGTTACCTGGTACTGCTTGCCACCGGTTTGGATAATAGCAATCATAGATAGTTTTCTGATACCTGACTACTCTAGCGCACTCCCGTTATTTTGTCAACTTTTGGCTTGTATAAGCCTTTGACTAGCGCTCTGAAGAAGATGAGATACATAGGTAACACTCTGAAAGGAGCGGATTTGAAGAA
>CAZRXW010000034.1:0-10078 GCA_964604195.1 uncultured Bdellovibrionales bacterium | reverse complement strand
CTAGGTGAGTGACAAGTAATCAAAGGAGGGGACGGCAAGCTGATGAGCTTGCCGTTTACATTTCGGGATAATTCTTGTACAATACTGTACCGTGCTGTTGGCTCAAAAAGTTATTGTTAACAGATACAATCACTATGGCAACTGCTTATTCCCATCAATCAAAAAATATTGAATTGACGTGGCTCTACCTCTCAATCTTTCTTTTGGTGGTAATTGGTATTGGTTACATTTTTGCAGGACTCTATGGTAATAGTTCTATCCTCTATATCGCGGTAGCGTTTTCAGTGATCACGAGTTTTGCTTCGTATTGGTGGAGCGACAAGATTGTACTCTCCATGTCGCATGCTGAACCTGTTGATCGAGAAAGTAATCGTGAGCTGTACACTTTGGTTGAGAACTTGGCTATTACTGCGGGTATGCCTCTCCCCAAAATTTATATCATTCAAGACGAGGCGCTCAATGCTTTTGCGACCGGTCGTAATCCAGAACATGGAGTGATTTGTTTTACAACGGGTATTCTCGCTAGGCTCAGTCGGGTAGAACTTGAGGGAGTAGCTGCTCACGAACTCTCTCATATTAAAAATAGAGATACGCTTGTCTCAACAGTAGTAGTCATTTTGGCAGGATTTATCTCTATACTTGCTGACATGTTTCAACGGACACTTCTCTTTGGTGGATCACGTGATAGCGATAATCGCAATCATGGACCGCTTATTATAGTAGGTATTATCCTCTCACTCCTTGCTCCACTAGCCGCTTTTCTTATTCGTATGGCTATTAGTCGGAAGCGTGAATTTTTGGCTGATGCTTCGGGAGCACTTCTTACTCGTTATCCAGAAGGTCTTGCTAGTGCTTTGGAAAAAATAGGTAGTGATCCTAAGCCAGTTGACAACGCAAGTAGTGCTACCGCTCATCTGTATATCGCCAATCCCTTTAAGAATGGGGCGCTCATGAAACTCTTTATGACACATCCGCCGATTGAGGAACGACTGCAGGCGCTTCGTGATATGGACTTGAATCGCTAGCATGTTTACCCGTTCGTCTTTTGGTCGGGCCAAGCCCAAACTCCTTACTGCTGGAAAAACTGGTCGCTACTACTTTACGCTCCATGCGGAGTACAAGATGCGTGAATATCATTTGTCGCGTCAGCGGGTGATCCGTATTATTCGGAGCCCCAAGCGTCAGGAGATTGGCATAGTTCCCAATACCATAGCGGTGATGCAGCCAGCTTCAACCAAAAGAGTGGGCAATAAAGAAGTATGGACCCAGGAACTCTGGACTCTGTACAAGGTACAGTCAGAGAAGAAGCTTCCCAAGACAAAACTCGCAGGACTTCTGAGTCAAGCTGAACTCAAGATTATCAGCGCCTGGCGTTATCCAGGTGTCTCGCCCAAAAGAGACCCTATCCCAAGCGATATTCTCAGGGAAATCAATAATAGAGTGGATCAGGATGAAGAAATGGCCTAACTAAGCCAAAAACTGAAATTATTCCTAGAAAAGGCTTTATTAAGCCTTTTCTTTTGGATTTCTTAAGTCATAAAGTGACTATTTGACCCTTGCTTTTTACCTCATTTTGGAGTATAATGTTTATTTAGTACCTTAATTACCACCAAACTTTTGGAGGGAGCTATGCAGATGTTTTTGTTTTGGGTGCTCAGCACAACTCTCTACAGCATAGGGGTCATTGTCGCCCAAGCATTCTTTGACCAATTCGGTCTGTTGCGGTGGTATTCCACTGTGGATTTCCGAGTTGGTTATCGAGCAAGTCGGCGACGTGAGCGCCAGGCTTGGATCAAGAGCCAAACGATTGTTGGAGGAATCTTTCTTCTCCTAGTCTGGTTTGTCTGGGATCCAAAGCACTTTCTTCTCTGGGCAGGCAGAACCGAGGTGATCGTATGGGTGGGCGAGGTGCTTGCCTCAGTAGTCATTTTCCAGATCATTGCTTGGCTTATTGCTCGGCGATTGTCCGGAGCCTCTGCATGGCGGAAAAGCTACTGCCGGTACACTCAAGAATAGGGAGATACGATGAGAACTCTCATACGTATCTCCCCTCGATCGGAGGCGAAGACCTAGCTCTTCAAATCCTAAGAGTCTCACTTCTTTTACAACTCATCACCTCATTGGCCAAGGAGGCCTTATTATGAACGCACGTTTCATCTCTCGCGTCCTGTCCAGCCTCCTTATGGCGGCTACGTTCCTCGTTCTCGGTGGCTGCGCTTCGCGGCCGCCGGTGTATGTCCCATCCGATCGTTCATATCAGCACATCCAGTACTGGCATGGCTACGGGAATCAACGGGTGGGCGGCGGGTGCTTCTCTACCCGCTACGACACCGCCATCCCGTTTACAGTCGCAGTGCCATGCCAGTCATCGACGAATGACGTGGCTACTGGCCAGACTTCGCGATCTCGCTATAGCTTGAGTCAACTCAAGCCGAAGCTGTCGGAGATGACCAAGATCAGTCAGAAACACTGCTCCTACAGTGCGGCTCCAGAGCACCGCTGGCCCTCGTATGAGTGCCAGAAGGTGGTGGATGAAATCGCGTTCCTTGAACGCGAGATCACCAAGGAGGAGCGGGCTACTCTCGCCCAGTGTCAGTATCAAGAGCGTGGTGGGGTACAGTCTCGCCAGTGTTCGGAGACAGTGGTTGCTCCGTGGCGCAAGAAGTAAGTCCTCATTGAGGCATACTGAAGCGGTTACTAGGAATTCCTGGTGACCGCTTCTTCATTTTTTGGAAAGCGTGTAGAATAGATGAGCGCAATGGATAATGAGGTTGTCCGATTTTGTATTCTGTATTTTTTCATCATGAAACAAACAAAAATAGTAGCTACGCTTGGACTAGCTTCCGACAAAAAAGAAATTCTTCGTGATATGATTCTCTCTGGCATGAATGTTGCTCGGATTAATTTTTCTCATGCTAAACATGATTGGTGCCGAGAAGTAGTGGCGGTACTTCGAGAACTTTCAGATGAACTGGGCACCCCGGTCGCTGTACTGGGAGATCTCCAGGGACCACGTATTCGGACTGAAGTAGGTTTCCCCCTCTCTTTTAAACAGGGATTCATTTTGACCGTCGCTGATCTTTCAGAGAGGAGCCGTTTCTCAGTTGAAGATCAGGTCGTATTTCTTGATACCCCAGGATTGGTAGAACGTCTCAAAGCAGGGGAACGTATCCTTATTGATGATGGTCTCGTAGAACTGGAAGTAACTGAGGGTGAGCAAAAAATTGTTAAAGTGATAGCCAAGAATGATGGTACGATCAAGCCCCGTAAGGGGGTGATCTTGCCTGATACGATAATAGATCTTCCTATTCTTTCCGAAAAAGATATTGCTGATCTTGCCTTTATACTTGAGCTCGGCATTGAATATGTCGGACTTTCTTTTGTTGGTTCAGCCCATGATATTGCTATGGTACGGGCCAAGGTGAAGGAGTTGGCCCCTGTGAGGCCAACGTATCCCAAGTTGTGTGCCAAGATCGAGCGGAAGGCTGCTTTGGGAGAATTGAGACAAATTATTGAAGCGAGTGATGCGGTGATGGTAGCTCGCGGAGATCTTGGTATTGAGATGCCAGAAAGCGAAGTCGTGTTGCTCCAAAAGCAGATTATTGCTGAGAGTCTCAAAGCGATGCGTCCGGTTATTGTAGCAACTCAAATGATGCAGAGTATGGTTGCTCATCCAAGACCAACGAGAGCGGAGGTGTCAGATGTTTCCAATGCCGTGATTGATCACACGGATGCGGTAATGCTTTCTGAGGAATCGGCAAGTGGTAAATACCCAGTAGAGACTATTGCAACCATGCGAGAGATTATCGAAAAGACAGAAGAGTCGCCGTATAACGATCTCTATCAAGCGCTTGATCTCAATACGTATACCGAATACGCAGTCATGATCCGCAGTGTCTACGAGCTGAGTCAGAGTTTTAATGCTAAGGCGATACTGGTACTCTCGATGAGTGGGTTTACCGCGAGACTCCTTTCGCACTTTCGACCAGATGCCACTATCTATGTGGCGACCAATGAACTGGCTACTTGGAAAGAACTTGCTTTAGTGTGGGGTGTTCAGCCATATCTCTTTCATGATGACCGCGATTTGGACTCGATGATAGAACGCCTTATTGAACGACTAAAGTCCGAATCTAGATTAGAGAGTGGAGATCAGGTAACGGTCTTTTTTGGCCGAACTCCAGAATCAGACACGATGCGACTCGTTGGCATGCGCACGATTCGTTAAGTTTTTCTATGAGCCATAAGCACTTTGCTTTAAAGGTTCTCTTGATTACCAACGGTCTTGTATTGCTTTCAGCGGCAATGCTTGGGCCAATTTATGCTCTTTTTGTTCAGGATATCGGTGGGGATATTCTTGATACTGGTATAGCAGCAGGAGTTTTTACGGCTACCGCCGGTATCGTCGTATATTTCTTTGGAAAACTTAGTGATCATATTCGAGGAAATGAACTGGTGATGGCCCTTGGTTATGCCATTATGGGAATTGGATTTCTCCTGTATACCCAAATTGAAACAATGATCGGACTCCTCTTGGTACAGGTGGTCATTGGTTTAGGAGAAGCAGTGTACTCACCTTCATTTGATGCACTGTATTCCAAACATCTTGACCCGAAACATTCCGGATCTCAGTGGGGAGCTTGGGAATCAATGAACTACTTTGCTCTTTCACTAGGAGCTCTTTTAGGAAGCGTAACGGCTGCTTTCCTGGGCTTTACTACCCTTTTTATTATTATGAGCTCTTTTTGTTTCGCTAGCGCTGCTTATATTTATATTCTCCCCCGCAGAGTCCTCTAGAGGAGCTACTGGTTTTTCTGGGGTGAGGGTGTATACTAGTGGGAAGAAGTTAACTCATTAATGTCAATTTTATGGATAACCAGACGGTGCCAGGAGCCCCGCAGCCTCCGGTCACACCCAATCCAGAAGTGGGCGCAGGAAGTAATGGATCTGAAACGAAAGAAAAAGTGCTCGGGTATGTGAGTCAGTTTGAAGCTTGGCTTGATGGCGTCATGGTAACTAAAGCCCCATTTCAAATTCCAATGGGGGGGAAAGAGTTCTTGGCTACTATTGCGCCATATTTAGTGATTGTTGGAGTAGTGCTTTTCGTGATCTCTCTTCCGGTACTTCTTGGTTTTGGTGCTATGACAGCAGGAATGGGCATGATGATGGGAAGTGGTTTTGGGTACATGGCACTGGTATCATTGATTACTGGTGTTATAGCGGTAGGATTGGAGGCTTGGGCAGTGCCAGGGCTTTTCAAGCGGTCAGCTCATGCGTGGCATTTAGTTTTCTATGCCACCCTCGTTTCTTTTGCGGGTAATATCCTTGCTTTCAATATTGTTGGCGCAGTAATCGGCGGAATAATTGGCTGGTACCTTCTCTTTCAGGTGAAAGTACTGTACAAGAATTGATACTTTGGTGGTGCGTCTGTTAATCTGAGGCTTACTTCCAGTTCCGATATTTATTTTTGACAATGTTTTGTTTTAATTGATGTGCTTACTTCCATATGAAAAATCCTATTTTTTTGATAGTTTTTGGAATGGTAGTGGTAGGTGGTAGTTATTCCGCATATTCTTTTCTTTCTTCTCCGAGATTGGCGAATACAGAGCAAGGGAATACGGAGAATACGGAGAATGAGCTAGCGGTACAAGTGGAAGAGTATAGTGACGCAACAAGTGGTTCATTTGCTGCACTTGTGTTGGGAAAGAAAAATCTTGAGTGTACCTTTGAACAGAATGACGGGACAAATATTTCTTCTGGTACCGTGTATCTTGCGGAGAATGCAGCGCGCATTCGTGGGGATTTCACAATTCAACAAAGTGGAGCTGGGCCAATGGAAGCTCATCTTATCCGTGATAGTGGTTACAATTATCTTTGGGGGCCATTTTTTCCTCAGGGTATGAAGTCTCAAGTAACGGCTGAAGAGCAGGGCAAACTTTTTTCTTCTAAAGATGGAAATGGTATTGATGAAGACGTAACTTTTGACTGTAAGCCATGGAGGGTTGATTCGGGCGTATTTTCCAAACCATCCGATATAGAGTTCATGGAGGTTGGAGTACAATCGGGTGTTATAGATAATGGGAAAACGATCAATGACTTGGAAGCGATCAAAAAGCAACAGTGTGATGCTAAGGTGTGTGATCAGGCGCCAGAAGGAATACCTCGACAGCAGTGTTTGCAGGCTCTCGGCTGTTAGCATTTCAAGATCGAGCGAAAAACATGTTTTTGTTACAGGACTAACAGGAATATGTCAAAAAAGAAACGGGTAATGTTCATGATATTCTGGGGAGTTTTTGCAGCAATAAATATCAGGATTCCTTGTTCTTATCCTTGTTGGATTGCACGGCGCGTTTTCTGGCAGTAGATCACTGGCTAATCTGTCGTCTATCGCGCTTGTTGGGCTTTTTATGATGTCTCTAATTTCTTCGTTTGGAATTCTGTGGACATTGCGAGGTGGAGATTGTTTAATAAGGAATCGTGTGGCACTAATATGCTCGGTCCTGCCTCCTATGGGACTAGTTTTACTTGTTGTTTCGGTGGTGTTCTTTTGAGTACCCCAAACCCTGCTGTTTTTTTGTTATACATATTCGAGGCTCTTGGGTTACCTTTGATACTACGTGCTTGATGCGGTGTTTGTTGGACAAAGTTCGAAACTATTTCGAGCAAAATCCAAATGATGAAAATTACTAATGCGGACTCGGCAGGGCGAAACAATTTGTCTGGGGGAAAGGATTCGCCCTGCCTCGACTGATTTCCCGCCCGCAGGAGGGGTCTGGGGAGGAATGCGGGCGGGATTTCGGCGGGATTCTAATTTTTTTTTCCAAAATGATTTTCGGACAAAACTATTTCCACTCAGTTAGCCCCCATGTACCAGAACCAACCTTAACAAACCTTAATTTTGCTCCCTTTTCTGTTCTCCGTCTATTTTCTAAGAGTAAATCAACCGCAAGAGTGGATTCTGGTGTTTTGCCTTTTGTCTTGATTAGTTTTTTCTCAAGAGCAATTTTAATAATATCCGCTACATGAAGTGGTTTTTTAGATTCCTTAAGAATTTTGTACGCTGCTTCAGTTTTACTATACATACATATATTAAAGTCGATTTTAGGATATTAGTCAACTGATTTTACTTAGTCAACTAAATCGATTATAATACCAATATAGGTTATGAAAAAAACTACAAAAAATCTAGGACAATATTTTACACCAGAACATGTAGCCGATTTTATGATTGGTCTTTCTTCGGTTTCAAAAAATGGGAAGATTTTAGAACCAGCTTGTGGAGAAGGTATTTTCTTGAAACTACTTGATGAAAAAGGATATAAACATATCGTAGGATATGAGGTGGACAAAACTTTAAAAAAAATTACTGAGGCTCCTATTTTTTTTGAAAGTTTTGTTAGTGCTGATATTAAAGATAGATATGATTTGATAATTGGCAATCCGCCATATATCAGGTGGAAAAATCTCGATCAAGAACTCAAACAGGAGTTAGAGACTAATAAACTTTGGCAAAAATATTTCAATAGTCTTTGTGATTATCTTTGTATTTTTGTTTTGAAATCGGTTGAACTACTTAATGATGGTGGAGAGTTAATATTTATTACACCCGAGTATTGGATAAATACGAAACATGCTGAAGTTTTAAGAGATTATCTAGTAAAAAACGGGGTGTTTTCTGAAATTGTTCATTTTAACGAAACACCAATTTTTGATAAGGTTGCTTCGTCTATCTTGATTTTCAAATTTATCAAAACGAATGACAGTAAGGTTAAAAAACAAAAAATTAAAATTACAAAGTACCTTTCAACCCAAAGATTAACTGAGGAAACACTATCAAAAATTAAGAACAGTATTTCGGACAAAAAAATTGAGGTTTTCGAAAGAGACCAGTTTGAAGTTGGTGAAAGGTGGATGTTAGCACCCAATAAAATTGGCGATAAATTAAAGATTTATGAAGACAAGTGTGTTTCTGTTGTAGCAGACTCATTATTTGGAGAAGAAAAAAAATATATAACACTTGGGGATATAGCTGATATTGGGAATGGAATGGTTAGTGGACTCGATAAAGCATTTCAAATACCTAAAGAAGTTAAGCTGAGTCAAAAAGAAAAAAAAGCGACAATATCTGTTGTTAAGGCAAAAAATATGGAGCGTTTTATCCATAAGGATATTACAAGCTATATATTTTTGAATGGAGATGTTGAAACTGAGGATGATTTGAAAGAAAAATACCCCACCTTCTATGAATTATTAAAGAGTCATAAAGAAAAATTAGAATTACGATATAACTACAATAGAAAAATTAACTACTGGGAATGGGTTTTTTTAAGGAGCTTTAACTTATTTAAACAAGAGAAGGAAAGAATATTTGTCCCATGCAAAGAAAGAATTTCTCATAAACAATATTTCCGTTTTTCTTATGTTCCGAGTGGTATATTCCCAACACAAGATGTAACAGCAATATTTCCTAAATCAAATGTTAAGGAAAGTATTTATTATATTCTTGCTTTATTGAGCAGTGAGTATGTTTTTGAGTGGTTGAAACATAAAGGGGTTGTTAAGGGAAATATTGTTGAGTTTTCTGAAAAACCACTTGCCAGTATTCCAATAAGACTTATTGACTGGAGCAATCCAGCAGACAAAAAATTGCATGAAGAAATATCGTCTTTATGCAAGAGTTATATTGAAACAAATGACGAATATATTTTAGAGAATCTTAACCAAAAAGTTTCTGCACTATTCTAAGAATTTTTGAAAGGGTTTAACAAACTTTTTTATCATGGTGTCCGCACGATCATGTGCTTGGCTAACAAATGTGTTTAAGTAGTCTAAACACCATTGTTTAACGTCCCCACCATAAGATTGGTCTAAACTGCTAACATGAAACTGCACTTGCATAGCAGCCGCCCAATTTATATAAAGATTTGAAGGGTCAGTTTTGAAGAGTTCTTTTATTGCAACATCGGTACACTTGAGATTTTCTCCAACGAGCTCCCACGCAATACCAATGTAGGTAATATTGTGTGATGAAAAATTATTTTCCTCTAACATCAAAGCACACATTTTTGCCAATTTATAAGCAGAAATAATATTTGGTGGTTGCCCATTCCTTTCAGTGCTAAATGTCTTAACATCAATTATGTTATAGAAATTATCCTTCACCACTAAAATATCAGCAGTGTCATTTTGTTTTTCTGCAAAAATAGAAGTTGGCGACCATGTTTGAGTTACTTGTTTTCCTCTATTCAATAAAAATGCTACTGATGTAGGTTGTAATAAAGACCACCTATCATCAACAGATACAATAGTCGGATTATCTAAATAAATCTTATTCAAGTACTCATACTGTCTAAAAGTATCATTTGGATACTTTTCTTTTATAAACTTAAACACATGTTTATCAAAGGGTTCTCCTGCGGCGTGACCTGAAAGAGTACCAGAAAGTGGTTTCGGTACAGTTGTATTTATTAAATCTTGCTTTAATGATTCTATGTTTATATTCATATAAAATAATCTATTGATTTTTGGTAGACTTTTGCAAAAAGTTTAATTTCAGCAATATCAACACGCCTTTCTCCTCGTTCAATTTTAGAAACATAAGATTGAGGTTTGCCTAACTTATTTGCGACCTCTTCTTGCTTTAAGCCACTCTCAATACGAGCTTCTTTTAGACGCTTAATAACTGTTTGGTACTCTTTTTTATAAATTGAATCTGGCATATCTATACTTATATGTTATAACCTATTGTGGTATAACCCAAATTAGGTTATACTTATTTCATGTCCGAAAATCATTTTGGAAAAAAAATTAGAATCCCGCCGAAATCCCGCCCGCATTCCTCCCCAGACCCCTCCTGCGGGCGGGAAATCAGTCGAGGCAGGGCGAATCCTTTCCCCCAGACAAATTGTTTCGCCCTGCCGAGTCCGCATTAGTATTTTTAATCATTTGGATTTTGCTCGAAATAGTTTCGAACTTTGTCCAACAAACACCGCCAGAAATCGAAATCGCATTTTGAAGCCGAATTGGGGTCGGCACGAAGTGCCGACACAAATGTATTCCCCCCAAAAAATCCTGAATC
>CAZRXW010000033.1:0-10568 GCA_964604195.1 uncultured Bdellovibrionales bacterium | reverse complement strand
TCGCGCCATCGCCATCCAAGTTACCAACATTGACGAGGTTCCCATCCGAGGAGCGCGAACGCGTCCAGGTATAGGATCTCGGTAGTATTCGCTCTCCTTTGGTATGATTGGCCAACTTCATGAGGTAGAGCCTTTCAATAAAACTCTCTCGACACAAGTCATTGAGCTTGAGTCGGGAGAGCTTTTCGGCGGCCTCTTTCCAACTCGCGTCATTCATGAGCGGACTGATGGCGCCTTTGGCTTGATCCCATTCACGGATAGCTTCTTGGTAAGCGCTCGGCATGGTCCCACCGATGAATATCTTTTCGACCTCAACTCGAAGAGCTTCTGTCTGATCAAAATAGTTTTTGCTTTTGGTACCAGTAAGGACATCCGGTGCGACCAGTCGCCAGCCGACACTGGGTGTTTCGGCGGTAAAAAAAGTCTCATCTTGGTACCAAGTAGTATCATGCAAAAATTTCTTGCCATCTTTTTGTTGACCAAATCGCTCATGTATACTCTTTCCTGAGAGGGGCGTACCATCGGCCAGGCGATCAATCTGAAGTACGAGGATAGTTCCTCTCTGCTTCGCCTCAATGAGCATTTGCTGGTCGAAAGGAATGGCGGGAAGGGTATCAAGCGTCACGCCAAAGGTTTCACGAATAGCCGTCGGCCCCAGACATTGTTCCCCCATAATTGTCTCGGCTTCGGCTAGTGATATTTCGCCAGATTTCCGCTCTGTCTCTCCGAGAGCCTCCCGGACGCTCCGATCCATCGTGTCACCAAACTCCGCCAGAGCATCCGCGACCGTTATCTTTCTCTGGTGATAGGGATCAATCCGGGCCACTGTTTCGGGAGAGAGCGTTATGAGACCCACTTCTTCCGGTATGGGTGTCACGGCAAGCTTGGGGAAAATACTTGGGTTGAGCCGCCCGCTACTCTGGTCCAGATCAAGACTCTTCCACGTCGTTTCATTTTGGAGAAAACCGTGCTTAGCCAGCATAAAGAGAGCGAGCCGTTTGTCGTCCTCGCTCACCCGATCTCCAGTAAGGGTGCGCGCCAAGGCACTATCGAGAAAATCCCGCAGATGTGTCCCATATTTCATCCGGTCGATTCGGAAACCTTGGAGGAGCCGCACCATCATCCCAGGATCGATGACGTATTTCTCGAGACTAGGGCGTTTCTTTTTACCAATCCCAGTGGCGCCACCTAGTTCCTGATCCGTGCCATACATGGCAGGGATGCTCTTGGTATAGGCGGTTTGGATATCGTGAATAGCATCGACCAAGTGTCGGAGCGTTACCTCGGCTTCCTCTTGGGTAAGGAGAAGTCGGCCATCGTTATCGGAAAGCGCGGTGAGGGCCACGTCATAGAGTTCGGGGGCCTCCATATACTCGACTCGAAGGGCAGAGTCCAAGAAAACGCGGGCTTCCTGAGGCTCAAGTTCACCCTTGGCTTTGTATTTTTCGCTTTTGAGATTAGCCGTCATGATGAGCCCAAAGCCCTCACGGATTGTGACTTTGCCGTCACCTGGGGCATCGATACTATCACCCGGCCGCGCATTGTAGAGATACTTCAGCACCTGCCGCTGTCTCGGGTCAAGCTCATTAAATTCGTCAAAAAGACACAGTGAGCCACTCTCCATGGCTCGGACCAGGGGGCCAAAGTCGACTTCAGTTACTGGTACACCATCTTTATTTTTGAGCGCCTGCTTGCCCCAGATGTCGGATTGGCGGGTCTGAGGATTGCAATAAACCACTTCAGGAGCGATCCCAGTCAATTCTCGCGCGGCAATTCGGGCCAATTCGCTTTTGCCAGTGCCAGTATGACCCTCGAGGAGAATTGGTTTCCCTTGTTTGACCAAAGTCTCAATTTCTTCGATATATTTGGTGCGACTCTCAGTTTGGACAAAATGAGATTGTTCGAGAGCCTCTCGATACTTTCTCAACTGGTATTCACGGGCATACAGAGCCAGATTGGGATCAGCTTCGATCTGGGAGAGACGTACTTTGACGCTTTGCTCAAGTTCGGCGCCATTCCGCAATTTTTCAGCCAGTTTCGGATGCGGGTTACGAAGGGCTTTGTATTCTTCGCGTTTGAGACGAGCGAGAAAGGCATCGATACTCGCGAGCTCTGTGAAGAGTTTCGACTCTAGTGTCTCGGCTTCTACTTCTCTCTGTTGCTCTTGGGATTTGGCTCGTTTCCTGGCCTGCCGATACGCTTGCCGATGCTCGGGACTCTTCCCCTGAAATCCAGTAGCCTGGATATCAAGCTCGTCCAGTGTTTTGAGTGAATCATAAACTCGGCCCAAGCTCGCCTCAGGCAGTATCAGTGCTTCTCCTGGTACTTCATCTAGCCGACCCTTAGTAATGAGTGTTGTAGCATCTTCGGTCGAGACCATCTCTTGGTTGAGAGATTTGATCCGGATGTCACGAAACGATACCCCCGACTCCTCGAGAATATCTTGTCGCTTGGCTCTCCGTTCTTGACCTATCGCGTACCAGTCTGGTGATTCTGTCATACAAAAGTAAATTTACTTTTTCAGTATACCAGACTTTTGCTCTCTCACTTTTTTCTGCGCTGTCAACCTGCGGTATGCCACATCAATTATGCCAAACTCTAAGAAAAAGCTTAGATAAGCTTTTTCCAAATCATGTAACATAATCAGCGATAGCGTTTTAAATTACATGGTTAGCCCTGAAGGAAAGACTGACGTTTTTTCTTACGGTGGAAGCCAATAGCAAAACGATGAGCTTCGGCATTGGCGAGGAGAATGTCCTGCTCAAATCGCTTGACGAGCATGCGTGGGCCAATCACCTTCTTGGGTCGATGTTTCTCGTCTTTGACCACTCCCACAATCGGAATAGTTAACTTATTCCGTTTCAAGACTTTGGCGGCTACTTCCGACTGAAGGAAGGCCCCATCCACTACCAAGAGTTCAGGAAGTATCCATTCCTTATGAGCAAAACGCCTCGTCAAAATTTCTTCGAGGGCCGAGAGGTCATTGCCGCCATGTTCGCCACGGAGTTTAAAGAGACGGTATTCACTTTTCTTGGGTATAGCATGCTGCACGACAGTCATAACTCCTACACTCGCTTCCCCCTGAAAATGAGCAGCATCATACGCCTCAATTCGCGCCGATGAACTTTCATCTCGATCAGCTTTCAACAATGCTACATCACGAATATGCCCGATATCAAAGAGGAGTTTTTTTATTTCATTGGCTTGCTCAAACTTGAGTGCTTTGGCTGCCACATGCATTTCACGCTCGAGCCGTTTGACGAGATCAGCTTTCTTGCCGGCAAAGAACCAACTTATCCGCTTAATCTGCTTTCGGTATTCACCCTTAGAGATCACACCAGTACATACCCCGGGACAGAGTCCAATCTGGGCATGAAAACAAGGTTTTATCTGAGATCGCTCTTTTTCACTCAGTTCAGCGTGCGGAATACATTTGTCTCGATAGGGAAAAATGTGCCGCACAATTTTGAGAGCCGTCTGAAGTGCTCCCCCTCGTGGATACGGACCAAACTGCTCTTTGATTTTGTAGGAAATTTTTTCAGCAATAATATCTCGCTCACGCGCTACCAAAATCCGAGGAAAGGCCTCATCAGTAATGACAAGATAGTTATAGCTCTTGTCATCCTTGGCATCCGTATTAAAAACTGGTTGGTACTTTTTGATAAGTTGACCTTCGAGAAGGAGCGACTCAAGGACTGAGTCGAGTGACCTCCAGGCAATATATTTGGCTCGTTCGCGCATAAGGACAAGCTTGGGTCCGCGCGTGACATCGAGGTCATCACCAAAATAACTCCTGACTCGATCAGCAAGAATAGTCGCTTTGCCAATATAGAGAATTGTGCCATTTTCATCCAAGAAGAAATATACCCCTGGTATTTCCGGCAACGGGTTCTTTTTGAGAAATATTTCAATGCTGATTTTCTTTAACCAGGGCTTCGACATGGAGAGCCATTCTATCATCTTGACAGTAACGTGTAAAGAATGTACACTGTACGCAATTGCAACTTCCAAATTAGGAGACAGGAATGGCCAAGCACAATCATCCGGATTATGTGTACGCCGTCCGTGATCACGTCCTAGTACTCATGGCAGATCAGGCTGGGAAGCCGTTCGACTACGCTAATTTCCGACGACAGTTTCCAGCTGCAGCCGCACAACTCCACATCTACCCGGGCCACGAGCCGTACCAGTTTTGCTTCAACGCTGTACGCGGTATGGTTTGCCGAAAACTCCCGAAGATGCTGCCAAAACCTTCATCGGTGAAGCAACGGGTAGTCATGGCCAACCTGCCAGTACCAGGAGCCTGGCGAGACAATCGTCGCGCCTGGAATCCACGTGATGCCCAGCTCCCTCCGAGTGATCGGGAATAATCAACTCCTGCAGGGATAGCGCGCCATTCAGGTCATCCCTCTTGCGCCAAAGGTGTTAACCACATACCCGCGGCGCTTTTTTATCACTTTTCAACTCTTGCCCTCACCTCAGCAAAAGTACAGTAATCACAAACCGGTGAAGCTTGGGGCAAAGTACTCCCCATCAGACACTCTTTGGCTCGATAAATAACCCCTTCCACCCAATCATCACTCCCTTCATAAGCAATGAGACGAACATCGAATTCGAGTTTCCCATCGAAAGCTGTTTTATCTGTGCCTGCATTACAGTAGACAAAATACCCTGTCGGCGAAACACGATAGCCATTTGCTCGGAGGAGCCACTGATAGATTTCCATCTGACGACGATACTGATGGTGCCAAGTATCATTGAGCTTATCAATTACTTCATCCTTGCTTGTCGCTTTGTAATCAACTACAACATATTCGTCGCGAGAATTGATCCACAAGTCATCGATCGCGCCAGTAATAATAAGATTGGTCGGTTGATGATGATACTGTACCCCCTGGAAATTTTCCCGCCAAATATCGAGCTCTTCATGATCCACAGGACGAGCGTCAACTCCGTATCGTGCTAAAAACGGATGTTGTGTGCCAGCTGCTCGATGAATATCGAATTCTTTCTTGAGAAGTGTATCCACGGCTTTATTGAGATTGAATGGTGGTCCGGTTGGCCGACCAATCCCGAGCCTCCGGTCAATATAAAAACACCGTGAGCACTCGAGGAGAAGCTCTAGTTTACTCCGCGACAGTTTGAAGACTGTCTCGCTCGTTGGATCAAAAATATTTCTCGATCGGACTATGGCCATGATCAATGTAGTATCTGGTATTTAGTATAGAGTATTGGGTATAAAAATGTTTGTGCCGGCCCAAGGATTTCCTGGGGGCCGGCATAGAGTCAGACAGTGGCTCGCTTCAGGATCTGCTTAACCACTCGCTTCATCTCGGCAGATCGCCGAAGCCTGAGACCAGGCGCCGTGATAACGATGAATTTCGCAGACCGCAGCTTGGAACCACTCGTGCTATCATGTTCCCAGTAGTCCACAAGCACTCTACTGTCCTGGCGCTGCATAGAGCGAATGAGCCGCATCGTTCTGAGATCAAGTCCATCCCAGCCTTGATGGGATTTACCGTCCGTGTCCTCAACACCCTCACGCCAGTTAGAGGCAATCTGACGCTCGGCAAGGTAAGCTCCAATTCGCTCAGCTGCTTCCGTCGTGATTGGTTCAGCGAAAAACAACGTCTTCCGTTCAGTAGCCATCAGAAACCTCCGCGGGTAAGTAGGAAAACGATAGGCTTACCCTATCACAAATACTCAAAAAATCAATCCTCTGTTGTAAATGGCACAAGAATCATTGCTTTGCGTTCGGTAGTGATAGGGAGGTGCTTCCCTGTCGGATATTCGCGAATGGCGCCGTAGAGGATTTGTTCAGTATAGCGATACCCCTCCCCTTTACGCGTCCCTGGATCATTGGTGATAAATTCTCGTTCCTCCACATCGTACCCGATAATAACAAGCATGTGTTGCAGAGGTCCCGACGCCATAAAGTTTGGGTTCTTGAGCGCCCTTCCATTGGTCGGAACGATCACCATGCCCTTCATCACTGCTTCTTTCAGTTCATCCAAAGTAAAATCATACACTACCTCTCCGTCTGTAATCCAAAAATATTCTTTCAAGAGATACTTATTAGTGTCACTTACATTCGTATCGACGCCATGACCAATGAGTTTTGTTTGAAACAAAGCCATATTCAAGAGCTTGGCCTTCACTTCCTCACGTGAAAGATACTTCCCTTCTCGAGCCATCCACACCATCATGGCCGATGTTTCTTCGCAACCATCTTGGAAAGCACTGAGACTCCACTCGCCAGTCGGGGCCTGCGAGGTAAAGGGAACAACATAGACAGTGTCTCTAATAACCGGTTTGGGAGGCTCTACGGGGAGAGCTGGCACCGGCCCTATCATGCTCGAAGTATCTTCTTGGAAAACCGGAGGGATATCATTTTCAAAAGCTATCGATTGGCCATCCTGATTCTTTTGATCAAACCAAAACCACGCTCCACCAATGAGCCCTTCAAAAATCAATAGAAAAATAATCCAAGCCCACATATATAATATTGTCTCATAAAAATCTTCCCTCCCGCAGCAACGCCACGGAAGGGAGTACAACTTGAGACAACCTTCAAACCACTCCGATGAGAAAAGTGAGTTGGTGTTTGAAAGGTAAGAGGCTTCGTCTCCGCACCGTGAAACAGCGACGGTATTCTTGTTCCTCACCATCGATGCGGTAGCTCAGGGTGACACGTCCGACCACGCCACGCTGACCATCCTTGGGTGGCTGAAACCGGATCTTCTGATCGGTCAGATTGTTCAGACGGTTTCCGCGGTGGAAGCGCCAGACAACCGCATCCCACACCTTCGGCGCCAAAATATCTATGCATCCTGCAAGACAGGGCCGCTCTATAGCAAGTCGCGGATCGTCACAAGTCATCAGAATCGCTACTTCTCGATGAGCGCGACGACGAGCAAGTTCTCTTACCTTCATTGATTCTCTCCTCGAAGAGTTGAGGTTGCCCTGAAACTAGCACAAAGAGCTACCCTTTGTACAGTCGTACTATCGCCGGCGACCAAAATGACGAGAGTTACGAGGACGACTGGAGCGTGGACGACGAATAACAGCCGCATCACTCATACCAGCGACCAAATCATGTCCTCCGCTAATAGGGAGTGAAATACTGATCAAGCGTTCGATCGAGCGGATATGTCCCCGCTGGTCTGGAGTAGCGAGTGAAATAGCCTTGCCTTCGCGGCCGGCCCGCGCGGTACGCCCGATACGATGCACATAGTCTTCTGGCTTTTCCGGAAGATCATAATTGATAACGAGCGCGATACCCGAAACGTCGATACCACGTGCCGCGATATCGGTCGCGACGAGCACGCGATAACGGCCTGATTTAAATCCATCAAGGGCTTCGCGACGCTGAGAGAGCGAGCGATTGGAATGAATCTCGGCCGCAGTAAATCCTTTGTTACGGAGAGAAAGGGCTATCCGTTTAGCAATATACTTGGTCCGAGTAAAAACCAAGGTACTCCCCACATTCTCATTTAAGATCTTTACCAGGAGTTCCAGCTTCTCCATATGCGGCACAAAGAAAATCTCCTGAGCAATCTTATCAGCTGTTTTCCCGGGTGGTGACACTTCCACTCGAAGTGGAAGCTTCATATATGAAGTAGCCAGTGCAATCACCTCCTGCGGCATCGTCGCAGAGAAAAGCATCGTCTGTCGCTCTCGTGGTACATGTTTCACTATCTGAGCAATCTGTGGCGCGAAACCCATATCGAGCATATGATCAGCTTCATCAAGAACGAGAATTTTTACTCGATCAAGTGCAACCGTCTTTTGTATGAGGTGATCATTGAGGCGGCCTGGTGTCGCAATCAAAATATGTGGATTGGCCCGTAGTTGGCGCTTCTGTTTCTCCATATTATCCCCACCAATAAGAACAGCCGCACGGAAACCAAGTGGCTTCCCAAAACGCATGAGTGACTCATGTACCTGGAGTGCAAGTTCGCGGGTCGGTAAAACGACCAAACCCTGCTTGGTTCGATCGACCAAAACCTGAGCCAGGAGCGGGACACCAAAAGCAAGTGTCTTCCCTGTTCCGGTCTGAGCAATACCCATCACATCCTTGCCGGTTAAGGCAATAGGAATAGCCTGAGCCTGAATGGGGGTTGGCTCGGTAAGTTTGAACTGATCAAGGATATTGAGAAGGCTCGGTGGAATACCAAGCGTATGAAAATTCATGAATGAGAGGATAATGGATTAAATGTAAAGACTATCAATTTTTAACCAATCTGTCAAGAGAATCGGTTATTTACTCCCAAATTTTGAACCACACCCCCGCATAATGAACCACCACATAAAGGAAGAAAAGGTACCCGATAATGCCCGTGATAACGAGTAGGAGAAATTGATTAATGATTTTGTTGCGTTCGCGCTTGACTTGATCAAACGTACACACTCCTTGTTTGCGAAGATAGACAACATACGCTCCGACGAGAGCAATGGATCCTGCAAGACGAAAATACCATTTGTACTCACTATAAAACGAGTCTGCGAGTGACGCAGCAAATCCAACCGTGGAGAGCCCCAGCATAACCAGAATGAGGGGCGAAAGACAACAAAGCGAGGCAAGTATTACTGGTAGCGAGGCGATCTTAAAAAGTTCCTTGAGTTGCATAGATACATTATCAATGGTTACGTCGGTGAATAATTTGCTGAAAGATAAACATACCAATATTCCAGGGAAGAATCGAAAGGATCGTATAGAAAATTACTGTAGGGTCACTAAAAAACCTCTCTGCAATAAAAATAGCCAGCGTAAAATTCATATAGACAACTGAAAAAGTAATTGTCAACCTATCTTTCCTCCCACGCCACCAGACTATCCAATAGCCAATAAAATGAACCCCCAGAAAAAAGAGTGTCATTACCAAAAGACCCAGGCCATATTCCAACGTGAATCGCTGCAGTAACTCACCTTGATAATGCCCAGCAATAGCAGCAATCAAGAGACCAACGAATGCAAGTGAGCAAGGCTTGTGCCACACCCTGGTTCCGTGAACAACATTTGGAAAGAATGTTCGTACCACTTGAGCCAAGCCAAACGGAATAACAATGACCTGTATAAGAGTATTCATCAGATGATTTACATCAACAGCCCCGATAGATGGTATCAGAAAATTAATTATTATTGGTACTGATACTGGTGCCAAAACAGATGTTGCCAATGTAAGAGCAAGAGCTAATGATACATTGAGTTGAAGAAGTTGGGTCAATAGTGGCGTAGTCATCCCAACAGGCATGGCAGCCAATAAAATGATAGATGACCTGAGCTCTGGTGAAAAGGGATAAAAAAGAACAAAAACCAACCCTGGCAGTAAGATAAGCATCCAAACCGAAATCCAAAGAATAGTTTTCCAAGATCGAAATTCCGCCCACACGCCATGAAAGCTCATTCTGAGGCTTGTCAGAAAAAAAACGATTTGAAGAAGGAGAGAGCTATATTTCTGGAATGAACCAAAAAAACTAGGGAAAACCAGTCCACACAAAAGTGCCCCCACAAGTACGCTCACGGAGGCATCCCGCCATCCTCGAAAGAAAGATAAATTCAACACATTTTTTTGTTTATCCTAGTATACCATTCCCCCAAGAAACGTTGTGCTATAATAGTTTTAGAGCCTTCAGAATGGAGGGCGAACATTGGAACCCACCTGGTTTACTGGGAAAATGAATTTTTCCGACAAGCTCATTTACGGGGATCCAGACCCATCCTCCTGCATTGAGGGCTTTCGGTTTTCTATGAAAGATGGCTGGCACGAGGCCAGTTTTTTGTTGTAAATTTTTCTAAAAAAATAATTCACCCGAATCATCTCCTTTCTGGATGCTCGGGTGGGTTTTGATGAATCTGTTCTTTTTGGCGATGTTCTCGCCGTCATGTGTTGGTGGGTGGGATCACCTCACCATCTTCCTCTTCAGCAACGACCTTGTGATCTGGTCGTTGGGCAGTCCGAACCCATGCGCGAGGTGCATTGATACCCGAGGTCTCCTTCAGGTACACCCAGGTCCGCCCTTTCCACACTGCGACTTCCTGGCGCATCTTGCGCCTCTTGTCCTTGTTCTTGGGATCAGGGCGCTCGACCACGACCGTCTCGGTTCCAACGAAGTACATGGGATCCAGAGGGTCGTCATGGAAATACGCCCCGAGGGCCGTCATGTTCTTGACGAGCGGATGCTTTGGGTCCCATTCGGGGGCTCGGCGGGTGAAATTCGGCGACACCTTGCCATCGCCAGGGAAGTCGTGACCCGGGGTGAACTTGATGGCATCAATACGGCCACGAATGGCATCCCAGTTCTTGGGGAACTGGATGAGGGTACCTGTCGAGGCCTGGATGCGGGTGGTCAGTGTAGCCATGTGACGCTCCTAAAATGGCACGTATTTGTGCCGGGTTGGAATGTGCACACCATCAGATTTCTGATGATTCTCTTTGATATACTACTACTAGTATTATTTGTCAAGAACTCACAGATCCCAGAATTCACCTTCAAACAAGTAAATACTATCGAGCTAATGAAAAATCCTAGGTGTTGAAACATGAGGTTTGTGCCATGCTACAGCC
>CAZRXW010000032.1:0-10592 GCA_964604195.1 uncultured Bdellovibrionales bacterium | reverse complement strand
AGAGCATCTCGTTTACACCGAGAGGGTCGGGGGTTCGAGTCCCTCAGCACGCACACCCGAATGTAATGAGTGGTAGGGCTAGCAAGTGAACTGCTTCACTTGCGTGAGAACGAGAAAGCCGGAGCGATGTTTGTCTACCGACAAACCGCGAGGCGGGATCGAGAGCTTGCACTGAGCAAGACTCGTGACCGAGCCCCTCAGCACACACGATGGAGTATTCTGAAGGTTGATTTTTTCTGCAGTTTCGAGATAATGGGAAATGTTTCGCCGGGGTAGCTCAGTGGTAGAGCGAAGGACTGAAAATCCTTGCGTCGGCAGTTCAATTCTGCCCCCCGGCACCAGCAGTAGCTTGCAATTTACAACTTGTAACCAACAACAAAGTCAGACGTGTTTGATCTCTGTCCTGTTGGAGGTACGGGGTTGAATTTGTCGGTTATTGTTTGGGACTGTAGCTCAGCGGTTAGAGCAGCGGGCTCAAAAGTTCATTATAAATTGTGTTTTGGATTGTGAAGTTCTGTGTGACAGTTGTTGCAAATTAGAATGCACTTCTGAAGCTCTTTATCAATCTGAGACTGCTTTCGGTTGGAAAGAGATCGAATATCCAGTTGGAAACTTTTTCGATTTGGATCGGTGTGGTGAAAAGCAAGTGCGGATAAGTTTTTCTTATAGCCGCATCTTGAACATCGGCCACCTAATTGGCCTACGAGCGCTTTCTTTCTTATCCAACCACGTTCTTGTTGAGCAGTATAAGATTGGTGGACTTGGTTTTTGCAGTAAACAGAACAGTATAGAGTTTGTTTACCAGATAACCGTTTTTCACAAACAGCGCAAGTTATGGTTTTATTCATAACTTTATGATAGCATAATTTATGCGAACTAGCAGGGCTGTTCAAGGAGTAATTCTTGAATGATACTCTGTCAAATTCGGGGAAATCTAAACGATTAAGTTTATAATCGCATGACAATCCCGAGCCAAGCCCATCAATTCATGGGAAGGTGTAGAGACTAGACGGCAGACCCCCCGTTTGGGGTGAAGGGATAGTCCAGCTCACAAATTGAAAAAGTTGCGAAAGCAATAGTGAGAAGCATAACCTGTTGGTCGATGGTTCGAATCCATCCAGTCCCACAGTGAGAGTTGAGGGCGCAAAAATAAAAATGTACAATTTCTGTGCCAGACGAAGTCAAAGCGGGTTAGCTCGCTGCAGACTTTGCGAAGGCGGGTATCGTATAGCGGCTATTATGAGTCCTTGCCAAGGACTAGATAGGGGTTCGACTCCCCTTACCCGCTCCAAGTAGCAGAAACGGCCTCGGAAGTGGCTGTTTTTGTTTGGTAGAGGGATAATATAGCATGATACTATTGCGAGTCTGCTATATATCGATCAAGTTTTAAATATGAGATGTATATTTTGCAAAGAAGATGGAATCCTAACAAGAGAACATGTGCTACCCGATTGGCTTAAGGTTCTCTATCCTGAAAAACCTAGGGTTACTAATAAGTTTACTAGCGAAACGAGTAAAATTTGGCCTTCAAAAATATTTCAGCACAAGGTAAAGATTGTCTGTGCTGAATGCAACCATGGTTGGATGGCAGAGCTGGAAAATCAGGTAAAGCCAATAATTTCTCAAATGGTAAGGTTAGAGGATTTTTTGATAGATGAAAACAAGCAAAACCTTTTAGCCTTTTGGTCGCAAAAAACCGTGCTCATGTTAAATCAGTCTGTTCCTGGCGGAATAAAGTTTACCCAGGATTTATTTGATGATATTTATCAGAAGAAGAACTTTTCAAATAAAGTATTGGTGAATTTGGGATGGCGAATGAAGTATGCTGGCGATATTAATGAACCAATATGTTTTTTTGAAACAAAGCAGATCCCTTATGTAAGTGTGGCAAGAGAGATACATGAACATGCCAAGAAAGAAAGAGAAGCTGGGCGATTTGCTTGGAGATCTATCTTTGTGATTGGGCCAATAGTGTTTGAATTAGTTGGCCACAATATGAAGGTGAGACTAGAAGTTGTTCCAAACACGAATGTGTTTAAGTGTATTAGGCCGTTTAATACAGATCTACAATGGCCATTGGATTTTCCAATAGAAGCAGAGGGTGGATTAGGTGTTGTTGCTTCTCGTGGTTGACTCCCATTTCTCTATTTCAGTCCTTACCATACCTATCATCCAGCTCACTCAAAAAATGAGGCTTACCGAGACCTTGTTTTATGTTGACAATATAAGCCGAAGCCAGCTAGAGTACAGGCGTTCATATTTCCTCAACGAGGAGACAGATATGTTCGTCGTTCCTTCTGACTATGCCTTCCCACTCTTTGCGCTGCTGTCCTTCTTCTTCTGGTGCCTGACGTACGCGGTGCAGTGGGAGACGAGACATTACCAGCTTTGGATCAGTCGGTACGCCACTATTGGGGCGCCGCTCCTGAATTGGTGGTACACCAGTGATTTCTGGCAGCCACACACGAATCCTTCGTGGTTCATTCTAGCCAGCGTAGTCTTTGGCTGGAGTTTTCTCGGATGCTTGGCTGCTTTGGTGCTGGGGAAGAAGTTGCTTGTCCTAGATCAAGGCGTGAGCCAAGAGCTGATGAGTCGCTACCGCCCTTTGAAGTACCTCGTCATTTTCGCTGGGCTTTTTATGACAGCGCTCGTTTACTTCGGTCCGCTACGGATGATGTCAGTGTCAGCAACGACGGTAGGTCTTTTCACGATGGTTGCCCTGATTGCTGGACTGAGGCCAGCGCTCATTGGGCTCATGGTCAAAGGAGGCTTCTTCTCAGCGATCCTCCTGACTACCCTACCGGGGATCTACCTCGGCATCCTCACTGGTAATGGTCAGGCGCTGGCTTCGGAGCTGTCTTCCTATTATGTGAGGCGTGGATCGCGCCAAACAGGCGAGGAGCTGCTCTTCTGGGCGTTCGCCTTTGGGGCATTTTTCGGACCGTTTGCCATTTGGGTGAAGAATCTTCGTCCCTCACGACACTAGGAGGGCAAGGAGCACGGGGTAAAACGACATGGCTCGACAGGATGTATTTCTGGTTGAGCCGTTTTTCTTTTGAGAGAGCGTGATATACTGATAATGAAATATCTTCTCTAATGTAATATGATTTTTTCTTCTACCAAAAAAAGAGTACTTCTTGTTGATGACGAGGCTTATCTGCGTGAGATATACAGCCTTGAACTTTCTCGTGAAGGATTTGAAGTTCTCCTTGCTACCAATGGTGAAGAAGGTCTCGAAGTGATTCGTAAAGAAAAACCGGATGCAATTCTTTTGGATCTCCAGATGCCAGTGAAGAGTGGTTTTGATGTTCTCAAGGCTCTGGGTGAAGATAAGGTCCTCAAAAGGATCCCGGTTATTATTCTTTCTAATGTTGATGAGGAGGGATCTTTCAAGAAGGCAGGTGAGTTTGAGACTCACTTCTATTTGGTCAAAGCATTAACTACCCCACTCAAGGTGGCAAAGTTATTACGAGAGGTTTTGTAGTAGGGACGAATAGCTCGGAAAGAACCCCTCCTGAGGGGTTTTTGTATTTATACACGACTTATCAACAGGGGTTCAACGGTTTTGCAATCAGTGGACAGTGATTTTTTGAGCCTGATTGAGGCGGGAGGAAACGCTCTCCCTGAGTGTTTTATCTAAATTTATCCCATAAATAAGCCAAAATAATGACTTTCATTTCAAGTTCTA
The DNA here is from genome assembly GCA_964604195.1 of uncultured Bdellovibrionales bacterium. Lineage (GTDB taxonomy): Bacteria > Patescibacteriota > Minisyncoccia > Moranbacterales > UBA1568 > SSEF01. The sequence continues at coordinate 6,904 of CAZRXW010000032.1, read as the reverse complement.
GAGGAGCAGATGACGTTTTAAATATTGACATAAATATAAATATATGCTATTATTATTTGTCATGCTTTCAAAGCAGGCCTGACAAGAAAAGGTTTATGTTTTCCTTCTTCTTGTGAGCTTATGTGTAAAGGTTTCCTATGCGTATTACCAAAGTGCTGGTATTTATCGGTATTGTTGGTATCACTAGTATCCCAGTAGCTCCTCTTCAGGCTTCGGTTGCTACAGAATTACCTCTTTCGAAAGAATACGATTTTACTGAGGATCCTTTCCTTGTTGACTGGACTTTTCTTAAGCCCCAGGAGGAGACGGTGGTTTCTCAAGAGCTTTCAAAGGAAGACAGGATTCTTCTTCGTTGGAAGGAAAAGCAGGCTCATTTGTGGAAGAATCTTGAAGTTGGAAAAAAGTTTACTATTAATGCCTCGGCCTATACCGCTGCTGCTGATGAGTGTGGGAAGTCTGATGGTATTACGGCTTCAGGTATCAGGGTTGCTGAAAATCGAACCCTGGCTTGTCCGAGAGAACTCCCTTTTGGTACGAAGATACAGATCGAAGGAATGGGTGAGTATCGTTGTGAAGACCGTGGTGGTGCCATCAAAGGTAATAAGATCGATATCTATATGGAGACCAAGAAAGAAGCGTTTGCTTTTGGTCGCCAGCACCTCGAAGCTGAAATTGTGGATTAGTTGTGTACAGCTGTGTTTTCCGCTAGGCTGATGGTCTGGGGAGGGGTCTTCCCTCCCCACTTCCATTGAATTCCAAAATTAACGATTCTGGAATTCATCGAAGTTTCCCTTTCTGATTACGGAGGTTTTCCATGAACAATTGGCTGATGGTGGTAGTCCTGCCCACTTGTTTGGCGGTGCATTGACGGTGCTGGCATCAGCTCTCTACACAGGACTCTCCTTTGTGGGCTCTGAGCTTACCGAAGCCTGGGAGTTCACGGATAGGTGGGGTGGTGCCGCGTGATTTCGGTCCCCCTCTAGCTTGTTGTATGCCTTCTTGCACAGATGACTGCACAGCAAGAGATGACGGTAATTTATCACAGGTACCCCCCCCGGGGGGGGCGTCCTCATCTCTGGATCGGAAGTATACTTTTGAACCTCAATTTTTTATAGTTTGTGAAACCTAAGTTTTGTTGTGCCGCGGGTGGGACTCGAACCCACATGCTCTTACGAACCGAGGATTTTAAGTCCTCTGCGTATACCATTCCGCCACCGCGGCATTTTGTGAGGTCGCGTCCGGAGTTGAACCGGAGTAAAGGGTTTTGCAGACCCGTGCCTAACCGCTCGGCCACGCGACCATATCTCATTTTTTCATAACATGAGAAGCCTAGCAAAGCCTGGTCTGAGCGTCAATGAGGATTCTTTGTTACAATAAAAACATTACCTATGGGACTCCTTGTCTTTCTTATTCTTATTCAGCTTCTCATCACGTTGGTTCACTGGATCATTTTTCAATCAGTGAGTTACTATTTTCAGTTGGAGGGAATAGCCGAGTACTATGTTTTTTGGGGATTTTTTCTTTCCTCTTTTTCTTTTTTGCTCTCTAATATTGCTACGAGATTATTTCCTGGTCATTTGAGTCGTTTTGCTTATCGAATGGGAGCACTCTGGCTTGGAACAGTTCATTTCTTATTTTTGGGAGCGACGGTAATTGCTCTCCTAGAAATTATTTCTTGGTTCCTCCATTTTCCCATGCTTGCGTTGGCGGCCTGGGGAATATATATAGGAGCATTTGGCCTGAGCATTTATGCTTGGAAAAAAGGAAAAGAGATACAGGTTATCCAAAAAACGATCCCCCTCCCTCATTTGCCAGTAGCTTGGCAGGGCAAGAAATTGTTTTTCTTCGCGGATACTCATTTTGGCAATATTCATCGAGAGCATTCAGCTCGGCAAATAACAGATATTCTTGAGAAGGAGAAGCCGGACCTCATTCTCATGGGCGGCGACTTTTTTGATGGCCCCCCTATTGAGGCTGATCTTGTAACGGCACCATTTCATGTGGTGACGGGCCATACGCCAGCTTACTTTGTTTCAGGCAATCATGAGGAGTATGGAAAGAAAGCTGATTTTTTACGATCTCTTGAGGCGCATGGATTTCGAATTATTAATGATAAAAAGGTGGTAATTAACGGACTTCAGATAGTCGGCCTTGATTTTATGACGACTCGCACAGAAGCAGCTACGGCCATGACTTTGAAACATCTCGATATTGATTCTGCTCTCCCTACTATTGTGCTCAAACATATTCCCCGTCATATGGAGATGATCGAGTCACTTGGTGGACACCTTATGCTTTGTGGACATACCCATCGTGGACAGATGTGGCCGTTTAGCTTAGTAACTGAGTTTATCTACCATGGTTTTGATTATGGTCTGAAATATTTTAAAAACCTCGCTGTTTATACAACGAGTGGGGCGGGAAGCTGGGGGCCACCACAACGGCTCGGTACAAAAACAGAAGTGGTAATCTTTACGCTGGTGGCAAAATAAGAAAACCCTGAGAAGTCAGGGTTATTTTTTTGGCTGAAGAGCCTTGAGTACGTTGGGAATTTTTTGAAAATCAGCAAGGAGAGTGGTTCTCATAGAGCCGTTGTAGAGCGCTGCAGCTGGGTGGTAGAGAGAAAAAAATACCTGTTCACCAATGTCTTTAAAATTTCGACGGAAAGCTTGTCCGTGTACTTCGGAGATTTTCTTACCGGGAATAAAGTGTTCGAGAGCATGTCTTCCGAGAGTGATAATAATTTTTGGTTCAATAATTTTTATCTGCTCATGAAGCCACTCTTTGCAGGCCTCAATTTCTTGTGGCTCAGGGTCACGATTATTGGGCGGCCGGTATTTTACGATGTTGGTTATGTAGATATCTTCTCGCTTGAGGTTAATGGAGGCGAGCATTTCCGAAAGAAATTTACCAGCAGCACCAATGAAGGGTTTCCCTTGGAGATCCTCATTTTTTCCGGGGGCTTCACCAATAAAGACAATGTCAGCATCAGGATTACCATCGCCAGGAACAGCCTGAGTAGCAGTTTCTCGTAACGAGCATTGGCATTCAAGAATCATTTTGGTATTGAGAATAGTGAGTCGGTCGCTTTTTGTCATAGGTAAAACGAAAAGTTTTTAGTACCGGATCTACTGGATAGCGGTGATCAAGAAATTTGTAACGCAGAGAAATCTAGACAATACTCCAACCCCGAGGAGTTTCTTTGATCTTTCCTTTTACCTCAAAGCCACTTGCTAGCTTGTGCCCTCCCCCGCCAAATTGGTGAGCGATAGCAGAGACATCTATTCCATAGTGTTCAGAGGCACGTAGACTTCCACGAACAGTATCCTGGTCACGTTCTGAAAGTACGAGAGCAAATTTAGCTTCAGGTACTGTTGAAAGGATTGAGGCTACTTGGTAGATATCGTCGGGAGTAGCTTCACATTCAGCAATATCATATTGAGTTACTGCAGTAACCAAGAGGCCATTTTCTGGAATGAAGCGAGCCTTCTCAAAAGCTTTCCCCCAAAGTTTCATAGCTGATATTTGTTTGTTAGTGAAGAGGGTGTTGGATATCTTAGCAAGAGGAGCTCCGAGCTTCATGAGCTGAGAAGCAATATCCATCACTTGTGGAGAAACGCTGGAATGCTGGAAATTGCCTGTATCAAAGAGAATGCCAGTCAGGAGAGCTGTGGCAATGGGTCGAGTAATTTTTGCCTTGATATGATTTAAAAAAAGGTAGATGAGCTCACTTGAGGAAGAATATTGTGGATCAATCATAACGATATCACCAGAAAGAGTGATGTCCGGGTGGTGATCAATGAGGACGATTACCTGATCCTCGGCGATGCGATCAGCTAATAGATGAAATCCTCGATCGACAGAATCGGTAGCAATTACCGTGGAATACATTGTCCAGTCTACTTGATCGGGATGGTAGAAGATAACGTCGCCAAAGAGAGACCTGAGGAGTTCTGGGAATGGATCAAAACAGACAATATCAACTGTTTTTCCAACTGATTCAAGATACCATTTTAACGCTAAATTTGCCCCGACAGTATCTGGGTCTGGTCTTTTGTGGGCCACGAGAAGGAATTGGTGGCCATGATCGATAACATATTCGAGTGTACGAAACTCTTTACCAAAATAGCGCATGAAAAGAATGTGTGGCAGGTGATTATTCGGAGTGAATCTGTTTGAGTATCTTTTCTATTTCGTCGAGTCCTTGATTAGAGGTGTCAATAGCAAAAAAAAGTTTAGGTAACGGTTTGGTAGCGAGCCTCAGCCGAAGTTTTTGCTCGAGATTTTTTTGTTCATGACGGAGAGTTTCCATGGCATAACGAGTCTCTGTTTCAGGAAATACACTCACGAATACTTTGGTCGAGCGGAGATTATGGGCCGTCTCAACTCTCACTACGGTGACAAAAATCCCCTGTTTCCAGGAAACAGCCCGCTCTAAAAGCTCTCCTGTAATAGAATGGATAAGCTCATTAATTTTTGTAATACGGTCAGACATAAACTGGTTGCTTTGTGTGCTCCCGACAGGAATCGAACCTGTATCTAGGGCTTAGGAGTCCCTTGTTCTATCCGTTGAACTACGGGTGCAAGTTCATCAGGCTAACATATATTTTTTATTCTATCAATAGATGTCATGAGTACTTTAAAATAAGACTCCCCTTTCCTTACCCGAATACGGCACATGCCGTATGGGAGCTTTCCTTGTTTTTTCCCTTTGATCCAATTCGTACTTTTTATAGAGCTTGGCGGGAGATTGAGTTTCTGTGACCAAAATTTTTTTGCCGATATCTCGTCTATATCTTCGTAGAGGCGTAGGTGGATTATAATATCTGACTGCTGTACCCCGAGAGAGTAGCCCTTGAAGAAAGATTCGTACTAGATCGGCGTCGCTGTTGATAAGATTCAATTCTCGTTTGTTGCCTTCTCCCCAGTAAAGCATAGCAGCTACAAGAGGGAGGAGATTTTTTTGGAGGGACGGGTAGATAGTGTACGAATATCGGTGGGCTTTTTCCCAGGATTGCGCTGCTCTCACTCTGATCCCCTTTGATTTGAGTAGGGACTGATACTGTTCCAGTACCTGAATCCCTTGAATGTATTTAAAAACGGCGCTACTCCCCCCTTTTTACTATACGGCGAATTTCAGATAGGCTATGTCCTGTTTGACGTAACTTTTGGATAGTGAGAATTTCTCTTTTTGAAACCGGGACTCCTCGCATATACAGAGTCTACGCTTCTATCTTAAAAGATAAAGCTATAGATTACAAGGACGTGGTTAAGTTTCTTTTTTGTATAAAATTAAAATCTAGAATGCTCTAGATTTATTGGTGGACCGTACCGGGATCGAACCGGTCACCTCATCCATGCCATGGATGCGCTCTACCAAATGAGCTAACGGCCCAATTTGTTCCATATAGCAGACATGCTACCAGCCTAGTCACGGACTATTTTTGGTACTCTCCTATCATACAGACTTGGGAGTATTCGTCAACGGATAATAGCGATAAATTCGTATCTTTAGTATACTAGCCTACTATGCAATCCATGTTCGAAGTTTATTTTTGGGGAAAAGGGAGTTATCGGACGTACTGGTATGCTTTTTTTGTTGCCTTCCCCTTTACCTGGAGAAACGTCATCATCCCCAATATAACAGGAGGTTTATTCAATGAGTATCTGGACGTGACTTTCTACATGGCTGATGCACTTCTTTTGATGTGCATAATAAGTATATTAAAACATGAAAAGATAATAAAGTCAATAAAAGACATCAAAAAGATGTTCCACGTGGAACATTCAGTGCTTATCTTTCTTCTTGTATATACTTTGATCAATTTCTCTATAGCACCTAGTAAAACCCTTTGGATAGATGCTTTTTTATCCATACTTCGGGTTGGATTAGTGGCATTTATCACCTACTATTATTTTATTGTTGATAAGTCATGTTCCACGTGGAACAAAACTCGTATTTTCATAGTGATATTGTTTGTGGTGACTTCTCTCCAGTTATCAATTGCTTTAGCTCAGTATATGAGCGATAGCTCTGTGGGAATCTACTATCTTGGTGAACAGATACTATCAACGGAGATATCTGGAGTAGCAGAAATAGATTCTGATTCTGGGAAACAGTTGCGATCTTATGGGACATTCCTCCATCCCAATATATTCGGTGGCTATGTAGTCATCCTGTTTGTCATATATTATAGTGTTCTGAGACTGCCTGTGTTCCACGTGGAACAAAAGTGGAATATTTTTAAAAAGTTCCACGTGGAACAAATATTTTTTATCGCTTTTGCTCTTATTTGTCTTTATTCTATATATATTTCTCAATCAAAAAGCGCGATTCTTGCTTTCTGCCTATCTTTCATGTTTATTTTGTTCCACGTGGAACAAAAGTGGAATATTTTTAAAAAGTTCCACGTGGAACAAATACTACTATTAATAGCCGTACTATTATTGATTGTTGTATTTACTAATAATGGTTGGCAAAAATCATTTTCAGAAAGGGGTGATATTTTTGCTAATTACCACGATTACGAGCTTAATTTATTGGGTCACGGTCTTGGAAACGATGTTTATTTGCTTCAATTAAAAAATCATATATTTTGGCAATGGCAACCAATCCACAATATTTTTTATAAAATAGTTTTTGAATATGGCTATTTGGGAAGTATTGTGCTCTCCATTTTTCTTTTATATAGTTTCTTTAAATATATTGTTCCACGTGGAACAATATATTTATTGCCGTTACTACCTTTGGTTATTATTGGGAATGTAGATCATTACTTAGTAGATATCTATGTGGGTAATGTTCTATTAGGATTGAGTATTGGCTTAATCCTAATCTTGTCTTCATTGACCTACATTCTACCTTGAATCGCAACTGATTTCCTTTCCACGAAGACCTCGTACG
>CAZRXW010000031.1:0-11675 GCA_964604195.1 uncultured Bdellovibrionales bacterium | reverse complement strand
CCAGACACCCATCAAAGCCAGTCATTTGTCACCTATGTACTCATCTTGTACAATTGTTTGTCAATATGAGCTGGGTGTGAGAAGATATGAGAGGATACATTGGATTTTCAGACTAAGAGATTAGATACTTTATGCGTATTGCTGTTCAGGCGAGTGATTTGGATCATGCCCGTATTGATGGGACGCGAGTTTATTTACTGGAACTTTTGAAACGTTTTGGCAGGATAGATAGGGCAGACGAATTTATTTTGTACCACAGGCAAAAAGATTTTAATCCCAACCTGACCCCGCCAGAGTTTCCTCACTATACAGTGGAGTCGATTTCATTTCCCAAAGCGTGGATGCAGACGAGGTTTGCTTGGGAAATGTATCGGACACAACCAGAAAAACTTTTCCTGCCGATTCAAGCAGCACCAGTTTTCCTTCCGGCCTCGATTGAAGTAACGGCGACTATTCATGATCTCGCCTGGAAACGCTATCCTGAAACCTTCCCGGTGCGTGATCGGTGGAAGCTTGATTTTATGCTTGAGACCGTGCTCAAGCGAGCCAACAAGCTGATTGTTGTTTCTGAATCAACCAAACGTGATCTTTTGGAGTTTTTTCCAAACATTTCCGAGTCAAAAATTCAGGTGATTCATCATGGTTTCGACACGCAGTTTTTTGGAGTGCGACTCTCTGAGTCTGAAGTATCCGAAAAGCTAAGAGGTTATAAGCTAACAGCTAACGGTTATTTCTTGTATGTCGGAGCTCTTCAACCGCGCAAAAATCTTGTCCGACTGATCCAAGCTTTTGAAGTAATGAAACAAACATACCCTGAAGCTAAACTCGTTCTGGCGGGTGAAGCCGCCTGGCTTTCGGATGAAATTCTGACCACGAGAGAAAAGAGTGTGTATCACGATGATATTATTTTGACTGGTCGAGTATCATTTGGGGATCTACGTACTTTATATCAAGGGGCGCGAGCCTTTATGTTTCCATCACTGTACGAGGGCTTTGGGATTCCTATTCTTGAGGCTTTTGCATCAGGGGCTCCGGTCTTAACGGCGGATAACTCGAGTTTGCGGGAGGTAGCTGGGAATGGAGCACTCTATGTTGATGCAGTGAATGTCGATGATATAGCCAAGAAGATGTGTTTGCTGTGGCAAGATGAGGCGTTGAGAAAGAGCCTGATTCAAGCAGGGCAAGGGCAGCTCGAGCAATTTTCTTGGGATAAATGCGCCGAGGAAACCTTGGAGTATATTCGGCAATAAATCTTGCTTCTTTCAAAAAACTGTGTCATACTACTTTCGCCGTTTTCCGGCGTTTTTATTTACCAATGGAATGAGTGAAACGAGGGTTTACTTCCGTTTCCGAACGGAATTCAGTAACCAAAGAGGGAGCGCTCTTTATTTGTGATCTATGGCACGCGACAACGTTGTTTTACGATTTGATAATGTGAGCTTTGAATATCGTCACGGGAAACCTATTCTTGATGGGGTAAGTTTTGGCTTGCGTCGCGGAGCAAAATTTACTCTGATGGGCCAGAATGGAGCAGGAAAAAGTTCTTTGTTTAAACTCCTTACTGGTGAACTAAAGCCCATGGAAGGGAGGATCTCGCTTGATTCGGGGAGTACGGTGGCTATTGCGAGACAGGTTATTCCTCGTGAGGAACTTGATCTTTCGGTACAGGATTTTTTTGCTCGCTATACTGATGCTCCAGACTGGGAACTTCCAAGGGAAATCCAAGAGGTACTTGAAGTAGTGCATCTTACGGTAGTGGATCTTGAGAAAAAAATCCGTCAGTTTTCTGGTGGTCAGCAGGCTAGACTCCTCCTCGCATCAGCCCTAATTCAAGAACCGGACATCCTCCTTCTTGATGAACCAACCAATAATCTTGATGCTGAAGGCATTGCTCATTTGACCCAGTTCCTTATTGAGTATGAGAAAACCTGCCTGGTGATTTCTCATGACGCGGACTTTCTCAATGCGTTTACTGAAGGCGTGCTTTATCTCGATGTTTTTACCCATACGCTCGAACAGTATACTGGCGACTACTATACAGTCGTTGAGGAAATTGCCAAGCGGATCGAAAAAGAGCAGCGTGAGAATGTTCGTTTGGAACGGACTATCCAAGAAAAGAAAGATCAAGCCAATGTTTTCGCCAATAAGGGAGGAAAGCTTCGGGCGGTAGCCAAGCGGATGCGCACCCTTGCTGATGAGCTCGAAGAAAATAAAGTTGATATCCGTCGCGAGGATAAGACACTCTCACCTTTTACTATTGAGTGTAGCGATATTGTTGGGCCGATTATTAATATCAAAACGGTTTCCGTGCAGGGGATGTATGGTCCAGCTATAAAGCAGGTTAATAAGATCTTGAAACGAAACACTCATCTTTTAGTAACGGGACCCAATGGTATTGGTAAGAGTACATTCCTTGAGTCATTGGCACGTGGCGATACCGAACGGACAGTGATCACACCAGGGATCAAGGTAGGATACTATCGTCAGGATTTCTCGAGTCTTGATTTCGATAAGACTGTAGGGGAAGAGCTTATGGCTGTAATGCAGGATAAGAATATGGAGCTCGTTTATCAGACGGCCGCCAAATTTCTTATACCAGCGGAACTCGTCAAAAACAAAGTTGAGAGTCTCTCTGAAGGACAAAAGGGGCTCCTGATGCTTGCTAGGCTTTATGTCGAAAAGCCCGAACTGCTAATCCTTGATGAGCCGACCAATCATATTAATTTTCGCCATGTTCCAGTAATGGCAGAGGCGTTTCATAACTACAAGGGAACTATGATATTGGTCTCTCACGTTCCTGACTTTGTCGCGAGTATCCGTATCGACGAAGTGCTCGATCTTGCCGAATTAAGCTAAGGATCAAAAAATCTAGAGAGACTCATCGATAAGCCAGTGCCAGAGCAAAAAACTGAGTCCAGTGTAGAGGGAAAAGAAAATAGTACCACCAATTAAAGAGAAATGTACGAGTGCTAGCAGAGTAAGAATGAGTACAAAAAACCATCCCAAAATAATAGCAGGAAACCAAATTTTCTTGGGTATATCAAAATAGGCTATTGATGTTTCTTGGCGGAGCTTGAGAGTAGCAAGGGTACCAAGGAGGAGCCAGAAAAAGTATTTGGCCAAAGAGAGGCGTGCAAGGACAAAGGTAGGAAGAAGCATTTCTAGGGCAAAGAGAGCAAAGAAACTTAGCCACAGCACTACCACAAGCTCTGAGAGAAGAAGGGTAATAATAGAGAGGAGCCCGTTCTGTCTGAGGCGATGGGTCCAATCAAGGATTTTTTGAGAAAATATCATAGACGTGGCTATCATCTAGTTGGGCGAGGTAAGTCCAAAGCGCTCGAGGAGACGTTGTTTGATTTTAGCAAGTAGGCGATGGGCGTTTTCTAGTGTAACGTGAGTGTCGAATATTACGCGCATCGTTTTAATTTCAATAGGCTGATTGGCATTTTGACCAAAAACAAATTCGTAGCTATAACCCAAATTATCCTTGAAAGAATCGATAGTAGCTGTACATGAATATGATCGAGGAAAAATGTTTTTTTGCAAATTGCAGTCAATGTACTCGGTAGCATCTTCGGTATGGATAGCAATAGGGGTTTGTTCTCCAAGAAGAAATTTGAGATAAGTTGGATCAAGTACAGCCCGGAGATTTCCCTGATCAATCATAAACACGGTGTTGCTGCTGGTATCTTCAAAGAGGGTGCCTTCACTGTATGGTGTATTGAGGAGAGTGATACGGCCACGCTTGTAAATACCAAGTTCTTCTTCGCTTACTGCTGTAACATCCTCAAAGCGATAGCCTAGCGCGAGGAATATCTCAGCGCTTCCTACTGGTCTCATTTCTGTTTCGCTTGTGACAATATATACGCCATCCGCAAATGAGAGCAAGGAACCAATACGGAAGCCAATAGGATCCTCTCCTTTAGTATAGAGATTGAAGATAGTAGCGTCTGCTTTGACAATAGTGTGTCCTTCTGGGTAGCGTGATCGGTAGGCTGCTTCACTAATGAAGGGAATCAGGATGTTGTCTTGGAGGAGATAGTACGTATTGCTAATCTGATAAATAGTTGGATTGGGGGAGGCAACGATCGGCTCACCCCTGGGAAGGAAGGCAGCCCGATTGGCTCGACGAAGTGTAGTCGTGATTGATGCTGGCAGAAAAGAATCATGTTCGAGGGTAATGCGAAAATCTATAGAAGAAAAATCACCGAGATGGCTAGCAACAGCAGTAACTGTCGATGTCGGGGCAATTTTCCCACTGATTGTAAAATCGGGATTAGTACTCGAAGAGAATTCGAGGTCGGCAAGCTTTAACGAACCTGGTTCATTGAGGTCAAGAAAATGAACAATCTGAGGAAAAAGGACAGAGAGTGAAAAAAGTATGCCGCTAGAGAGCATGCCTATCCAAAGAAGGAGGCGGAGTTTTTGATAGAGGGCCATCTGTTGTGGTGAGAGTGTTGGGAGCGCCATAGCTATTTCGATTGTATCAACTCAAAAAGGGTGGCACGGGTTTTTGTCTCTTTGATTTGAGGAAAAGAGGATTCGGTGGTAGAGGTTGTGGGGAGGATAAAATTAAACGATGCTTGTTCTTGAAAGTGAAAATGTGAATTTTTTTCCAAATCATTTTTGGCGGACTGAGAGCCAAGGAAGAATACTCGTTCGTATGATTGAAGATCGAGACGTTGGAGATCCTCGTGATTGAAGAAGTAGGCTGCTTGTTTTCCAAGTATGGAGTGGAGTGGTCCGGCAAGCAAATGAAAGGGGCTACCTGAGGCCAGTCGGTCAACCAAAATGAGATCACGCCCGGTGAGTCTATCGGCTAATGTAAGAGTGGTTTCGTAGAGATGAGAATATTCGTCAAGTCTCCAGGCAGTTGAAGCTGGTGTAGCATGGAGGGTGACAAGAATAAGTGCAAGAGAGAGAAGACCAGCTCGCGACTTTAGCTTGGAAAAGCGTTCCTCAATGATGTGCCAGAGAAAGAGAAGACCAATGATAAAGGCTGGCCAGAGAGTGAAATAGTAACGACGAAGCATCCAGGGATGATCTGGAGTGATATTCGCATCGAGGAGGTAGATAAAGGTCGGGAGGGCAAGCACAAAAACAATGAGCGTAGTTTGATGGCGCTTCCAGTAAGCGAGAAGAAGGCCGGCAGCGCCAGCAAGGAAAACATGGCCAAGGTGATAGTGGCTGACAATGGAGAAAAGATTTTCTGGTTGATAAGCAGCTGCTGCTGTGGTGGCCCCTGTTCCAAACGAAGAAAATAGGTGCCATTCCTTAATGATAACTTTAGCCATGATTGTATAGAACGGGAGATTTACAAAAAAATCACGGAGAAAAATAAAGCCAAGCAAAACAGAGGGGAGAAATAAAGTCATGGCTTTTGGCTGACGCATGATCCAGGTACGAGTGGTTGGCACGAGAAGGATAATAAAGAAGGCGAGAGGGAATAGTATGAACCCCTCAATACGGGTAAATACAAATAGGCCCGCTGCGAGAAAAACAAGGACAAAGTTTTTTTGAGAAGGCTCTTTGAGAAGTTCGATAAGTCCCAAGGAAAGCGAGAGGAAGAGAAGGAGAGCGAGATGTTCACTGAGGGTAAAATGAAGCATCCATATAGGGAAGAAGCTTAGGCTAAAGAGCAGTGTTCCGATGAGAGCGAGTGGGTAACGAACGATGCGACTTGTAATTTCGAAAAATGTCCAGCCAGCAAGTACGAAGAGGAAGGCATTAGCTACATGAAATCCAGCCAGACCAAGCCAGCCTACAAAGCCACCAAGCCAAGCAATGTATCCTAGGGGGAACTGAGTGAGTAGGGAGCCACTTTTGGTGTAGGCAAAGCCTGGAAAATTGAGCGCGGTTCCATCACCGTATATGGCAAAGAAAGACTGAACAACGGGGGACGAGAAGTGGAGCTGTCCATTTTGGGACAGTTCCCAAGCAGCGAGGGCGATAGACCCTTGGTCTCTTCCAGAAAAAATACTGGGCACTTCACCCGAGAGATTGACAGCGCTGGCGAAAAGTAATCCAAAAACGATACTCATCCGCCACCAATCTCTTTGATGGAGAAGTTGAAACATTCCAGCAAAGATACCGAAGAAGAGTGGGAACAAAGCTAAAGCAACCATGGTTGTATGCATCCATCCAAAAAGTGTCAAAACAAGGAGGAGGGTAGCGGAGAGTAAAAAACCACCGACTGTCTTGGTCCAGGATGTAGTGGTGTGCCAAGATTGGATAATCTTCATAATAGCCTCAGTATAGAGAAGAATAAGAGAGGAATCAATGAAATTTTTTTCACCCGTTCCTCCGTTGACAGTCGTTCTCTTTTCTTCGTACAATATGAGTGAAAGACAAAAATATCTTTCGCTCATTAATTTAAGGGTAATGCATGTATATGACAGATGCTGCACGTGATAAGGAGTTTATCGAGTACGTGGTGAAAATGCTCGTAGATCACCCGGATCAGGTAAAGGTTGATAGGAAGATTGATGAGATGGGAGTGCTTATCACTCTTGATGTGCATCAGGAAGATATGGGCATGGTTATTGGTCGTGAAGGGATGACTGCCAAAGCTCTTCGTACACTGCTTCGGGTCATTGGCGCTCGAAATAACGCTCGGGTAAATCTTAAGATTAATGAACCGGAGGGTTCTACTCGGGTACGACGTGATTATTCGGCAGAAGCTGGATCGTCAGCAGGGGAGACGGTCGCTCCCTCTGTAGTCTCCGAGCCAAGCGTTGGGGAAAGTTCGGCACCACGAACTTTCGAAGACGTCATGAATGATATCAAGATTTAGTTGTAGTTTGGTCGGGAAAACACCTTTTACAGTGGTGTTTTTTCTTTGGGTGGTTTTTGATAGCATCAATTTTTGTCTAGAGTTACAAACTTGCCGGTAACTCAGTTTTCCGCTATGCTAGTCCCTATGAATGCTAGACAGAAAACTCGTTGGCACTTTGCTGGAGTAGTACTTTTAGGGCTTGTTTCAGTCTTGATTGCTTATCCGCGTTTGGTTTCTTTTGCTCCGCCTGTAGAGCAATTTTTGGGGAACCTCAAAATGAATTACGGCCTTGATCTAGAGGGTGGTATCCATCTTGAATATCTCGCTGACGTGAAGGATGTTGCGGATAATAAACAGGCCGAGGCACTGGAAGCTGCAGTAGCAGTGATTGAGCGTCGCGTGAATGCGTTTGGTGTCGGTGAACCATTGGTGCAGCTTTCCAAATCAGGGAGTGAAAATAGGATTATTGTAGAGCTTCCTGGGGTAAAAGATGTTGAAGAAGCCAAGAAACTTATCAAAGAAACTCCTTTTCTTGAATTTCGAGAATTAGCCGGGGAAGAAGCTCAGAAGGAGATTGATGATTACAATTCCCAGTCACTCGATACCGCTGGCAAGATACTTGAAAACACCAGAAATGGTGCTGATTTTGCTGAGGTAGCCAAAACATGGAGTCAAGATCCTGGTTCAAAAGATAATGGTGGTGAGTATGATTTTCAGAAGAAGGGTTTTTATGTGGAAGCCTTTGATAAGGTTACTTTTGATCCCAGCTTTACCAAGGGAAGTGTCTGGCCAGAACTCGTTGAGACAACTTTTGGTTGGCATATCTTGAAGAAGCTCGATGAGCGAGGGGAGGGGGATGACCGTGAAGTGAAGATCGCTCATATTCTTTTCCCGAAGTATAATCTGTCAGATTTTCCGCAGAAGCAATTTAAGGCTACAGGGCTTTCGGGTAAAAATCTCAAGGATGCTTTTGTTGATTATCAGAGTCAGGGGTTGGGGGCGCCACAAATTGGTCTTCGCTTTGATGATGAGGGCGCCAAACTCTTTGCTGATATTACCAAGCGCAATGTTGGCAAGCCAGTGGCTATTTTTCTCGATCAGTACATCATTAGTCAACCAACAGTCCAGACGGAGATTCTCAATGGTCAGGCAGTGATCACAGGCGACTTCTCTCTCCCGGAAGCTAATGCTTTGGTTAAACGATTCAATGAAGGAGCCCTTCCGGTACCCATTAACCTTGTTTCTCAACAGTCAATCGATGCGAGCCTCGGGAAGACGGCTTTGGACATGAGTGTATATGCTGGAGTGATTGGACTGGCTGCAGTCGCTGTCTTTATGGTGTTCTTCTATCGCTTTCTGGGATTGATCGCCGTGATCGCCCTTCTTCTCTACTCAGCGATGCTACTGGCCCTCTTTAAGCTTTCGAACTTTACTCCTTTTCCGATGACCCTTACTCTTTCAGGTATTGCTGGATTCATTCTCTCTATTGGGATTGCGGTAGATGCCAACGTACTTATTTTTGAGCGTACTCGTGAGGAATTTTCTTTTGGAAAATCGATGCGGACATCACTTCGTGAAGGATTTCGGCGAGCCTGGCCATCGATTCGTGATGGACATCTTTCGACTATTATCACTACTTTGGTTTTGATGGGGATTGGGACTGGCTTCGTCAAAGGTTTTGCTATCACCCTTGCCCTTGGTGTGTTGCTCTCATTGTTTACCGCGGTGGTATTGGTGCGGATTATGGTGGATTTCTTTTTCTCTGACTGGATGGAGCGTTACCCATGGATTCTCTCTACACCCAAAAAACCAGCTTCACCTCTTGATGCAAAAGTATGACTGTGAATTTTATCAACAAACGAATTTATTTTTACTCTTTCTCACTCCTCCTTACTTTGGCGAGTGCGGTGGCTGTCGCAGTGTGGGGACTTCGCCTGGGTATTGATTTCAAGGGTGGGACGCTTATGGAGGTGCAATTTACTTCAGAGCTAGCGCCGACAGCTGACCTTGTGCGTGAGAAGCTTACCCCGCTCAATTTACAGAGTCTCTCGGTCCAGCCGACAGAAAGTTTTGGCATGCTGCTTCGTTATCTTTCTTCTGACGAGACTACCAATGATCAGGTGATTGCCGAACTCAAGAATTTTGATAAGGATCTAAAACAGCTTAGGGTTGATTTTATTGGTGCGTCGGTTTCTGGCCAAATCAAACGACAAGCTTTCACGGGAACACTTTTTGCTCTTCTGGGCATTGCGCTCTATATTGCCTGGGCGTTTCGTCGTGTTTCCCAACCGATTAGTTCTTGGGAGTATGGCTTGGGGGCGATCATCGCTCTGGCCCATGATGTTCTCATTACCGTTGGTGTCTTTAGTGTTCTGGGACACTTCTATGGTATTGAAATCGGTGTGCCCTTTATTGCTGCTCTCCTTACTATTCTTGGCTATTCGGTCAATGACACGATCGTAGTATATGATCGCGTGCGCGAGAACCTACTTCGCTCTCGGAGCAAAACTGATTTTGAAACGATTGTGAATCATTCTCTCAATGAGACTATTGTCCGGTCACTTAATACTTCACTGACGGTTATTATTGTACTTATTGCTATTGCTCTTTTGGGTGGACAAGCAGTGCGTTGGTTTGCGGTAGCACTTCTCGTTGGCGTCGGCTTTGGTACCTATTCTTCGATTTTCATTGCTTCGGCTCTGCTTGTGACGCGTTACCGTCTAAAGATGAAAAGAGTTGATTAGAGGAAATTGATTGAAGGACTGCTGTAAAAATTGACTATCAAGCTATATGCAATGGAATCCGTTTAAAAAAGATCCAAAGAAAGAAGAAGAACAGAAAAAACTAGAGGCGGCTCTCGAGGCTATGCCTGAGGCTAAGGATATGAATATGCTCCAGCGTTTTGCTATGAAGCGTATTTTGGCAATGCCACCGGAAGAACGGGCCAAGATGATGCAGAAGGCTTTGAAACCAGAAAATGTTCAGAAGCATAAGAAGGAGATTTTGGAGCAGCTCGAGAATATGAAGCGCGCTGGGATGATGTCAGATGATCAGTATCGGCTTGCTAAAAGGAAGCTGGGAATTTAATAAACGGTATACTTGAAAAAGTTTTAGGTATGGGGAAACATTTGCCGACTACTATTTTGGCTTCGTACCTTATTCTCAAGCGGGACGATCAAGTATTGTTTGCACTGCGTCAGAATACCGGATACTGTGATGGCGAGTGGGGTCTTCCTGCGGGGCATGTAGAGGCCGGGGAAAGCATGACTCAGGCACTCTGTCGGGAAATACGGGAGGAAATCGGTATTGTCTTGGATCCCAAACAGGTTTACTTAAAACATATTATTCATCGCCAATCTGATTTTGATGGTTCGGAACGCATCGATGGTTTTTTTGAAGCAGAGCATTGGGAGGGTGAGGTGAAGAATCTGGAGCCGGAGAAATGTGGGGGATTGGAGTGGTTTTCTCTAGATCGGTTGCCGGAAAATACCATTCCCTATATCCGCGAAACATTGGCACATATCCGTCGGGGTATCGGTTATCGGGAAGTGGGGTGGTAATATAGGATTATGGAAAATCGAGAACAAAAAATTGAAGAGCTCCTCAGTCGGGGAGTAGCTGAGGTGATCGATCGGGAGCATCTCAAGGCGCGGCTTTTGGCCGGTGAGAAACTCAGGGTGAAATTGGGGATTGATCCTACTAGTCCCAATATTCATTTGGGACGATCTATCCCACTTCTGAAACTTCGTGATTTTCAAGAACTTGGTTGCGATGTCATTCTTATTGTAGGTGACTTCACGGGGATTATTGGTGATACATCGGATAAGGAGTCCGAAAGGCCTATGCTTTCTCGGAAGGTGATCACTGAGAATCTCAAGACTTATGTCGACCAAGCAGCCAAGTTGTTGCATATTGATCAGGTAGAAGTTCGGTATAATACCGAATGGCTTGGAAAGCTTACCTATCAGGAAATTGGCGAGCAAGCCGATCAGTTTTCGTTGGCCGAATTTATTGCCAGGGAGAATGTCAAAAAGCGTTTGGAGGCCGGTAAACGCATTTCACTTCGTGAGCTCTTGTATCCGTTGATGCAGGGGTATGATAGCGTAGTGGTGCAGGCTGATGTAGAACTCGGAGGGACGGACCAGCGGTTCAATTTGTTGGCTGGCCGGACGCTCCAGCCCCAATATGACCAAGCGCCTCAGGACATCCTCATGACCAATCTTATTTTGGGAACTGATAGTCGCAAGATGAGCTCCTCCTGGGGTAATACGATCAATCTTACCGATGCCTCCAATGACATGTTTGGGAAGGTCATGAGTATTCCGGATGAACTCATCGAAACATATTTTGTACACTGCACTCGTGTACCGCTCCAAGAGGCAAAAGAGATTGTAGCTTTGCCTAATCCGCGGGATGCTAAACTGAGGTTGGCCGAAGAAATCGTGAAGATGTATCACGGTACTGATGAAGCTAAAAAAGCAGTAGAGTATTTTGTAGAAACCTTCAGCAAGGGTCAACTTCCAGAAAATATCCCTGAACAGAAAGTATGTTGGAGTGAGGCTTTGAATGCGCATGAAACTATTTTGGACTATATTATTGGAGCAGGATTTGCTTCGAGTCGAGGTGAGGCTCGGAGAAAGATAGAGCAGGGAGGGGTATATATCGATGGGGTGAGGATGATTGAGACCCGCTTGTTAAATCCTGATACTGACAATGGGAAAGTGCTTCAGGTTGGTAAAAAAGACTTCGTGAGGATTGTTTTTTAGTTGTTATGAAGAAAAATTTTATTGTACTTGGCGGTCTGTTGTTTTTAGCTTTAACGCTAGCTACAGCTATGCATTTTTAGAGCTAATGAAAAATCCTAGGTGTTGAAACATGAGGTTTGTGCCATGCTACAGCC
>CAZRXW010000030.1:0-11743 GCA_964604195.1 uncultured Bdellovibrionales bacterium | reverse complement strand
CGTACCCCCAGGGAGTTTCGAGCCAGCTACGCTTGGTGACGAAGTCGGGGGGATCGGGAGTGGGAGAGTCAGTGGATTCAATCTCGAGACCAGGGCCAACACCTACAATTGCCACTTCGCCACAGTCGCCAGATGACTGGACCTGCATGCGGGAATCGGTAGTTGTGGTCTGCTTTCCGACGACATCATCCCCATCGTTCTCTCCACCACAACTGAGGAGTACTAAGCAGAGGAAAATCCCTGCTACTCGCAATAGTGATCTCACGATAGATCTCCTTCATATCAGTTGGCGTAGCAGACGAGTGGACAGGCGGACTTGGTCGTGGAACCGACTGTCACCTTCTCGCCGTTCACTGTCGCCATATTGAACCACTGGGAGGCTCGGGTACAGTCACTCACTGGCGGAAACCAGCCGATGGGACCGTTAATCTTGAGCAGGCAGCGCTCTTGGGACGGGTTACAGCCGTAGATCTTTTTACCAGCAGTGTTGCTAGCAAAGAAAGTCTCTGGATTAACAAACCCACGATCTGAAGTTCCGTAACCAGCCCAAACATCACCTGAACCAGAGCCATCGTAGTAAGACATCGTCCTCGCTGGGAAAGCTACCCCGAGGTGAAGATGATCCATCCGATTTCCACACCAGGTGTAATTGCGGACCTTTGCGATCACCTGGCCCGGAACCACAAGGTTCCCGCGTTGTACTTGAAGTTCCTTGATATGAGCGTACAGCACATCTATAGCCTTTCCAGTCGAGTTATAGTACCTCACAACCGCTCCACCACCTTTGATGCTCTGAGGCGTTGGATTGCATCCGGATGCACCACCATAGAAGTTCACATCTTCGCGAACGATCAATACCACACCATAGTCCATGGCATAGACCGGATCGTTCTCATCAGCATCCACATCCTTCGCCAAATGACGAGTACCTGGAAATCCGGAGTTGCTGCCATTCCAGGCCAAATCATTGGTCCATTTTCCGGCGCCTGTCGGCCAGCACCAGCCAGTACTCATGGTGCCACCTGGGCAAGCAAACACACTGCTGATCAGGCCGCCCCAAAGCAAGGCGACAAACCAGATCGTCTTGATGAGACGGTCAATCATGGTAACACTCCTTCACAAATTTTCAATGAGCTAACAAAAAGGTACGCACAAGAAGTGCACATTACGAATGCACTTCATAATACGTATCTTCTTTGTATTTAGGGAAACCTAAGGTGTTACAATAAAACTCCCTACTATTTTGTCGAAGGTTTCGTCAGGAATTTCCTGCAAACAATATTTTTCAACATCATCTCCAGACATAAATTCTGGGACTTCATAAAAAGTGAAAAAATATCCATTTACGTCATTTCGTAGACTAGCTGTATCCGGACGATTAGCCGTCACCCAGCATGACTCATAAATTGGAAAGTATGAACTATTTTTTACAAAGTTGTGTCCAGCAATACTCTTATCCCAAGATGACCACCCTTCTGGCTTGGAATCATCTTTTGATTGTGAATTAGGATCTTTCTTTGAAGTTTCAAAAACTACAATACGTTGCTTCGGATCGGAAGAAAAAAACTTAACTGAAAAGTTTGTACATTTTTCTGGAGTTACTTTGCAATCAACAGGTAGTCCAACGCCAGCCGAGTTAAACTCTTCTGCAGTCCAATTTTCTGGATACTTTACTTCAAAACCATAGTCTTTGTTGTTATACGTTTTCCAGTCAGAAGGGAGCGAATCACCCTGATTAATATAAGGAATCTGAGGAAAGACATTCTCAACTGTTAGCTGAGAGCTATTCTGATTTTTCCTCACCACAAAAAAAACCACCAGTACCGCGAGAGCAACGGTTACTAAAACTAAATTTCGGAGATATTTTTTTTCCATAAGGATTGTGTGACACCCTACTGTAGCAAGTGGGGTAAAAATGTAAATATTGACGACACAAGAAAAATATATTGAAATGTAATCTATCTATACTTATTAGAACCAAAAATCAACAGCTACACTTCCCACTCGGTAGGTGGGACAAAAGGTTTGGCTCGCCAGGCTGCACTCTGACGAGGCAAGACTGTCTGTGCATCAATCGACTCATCAAGCAGCGCTTCTGATATTTTTTCCATTCGGATTCCCTGTGAACCCTTGATCAAGACCAAATCACCACTCCGCAAAATGGAAGGAAGCGACCTTAGAGCAATTTCGCAATTATCGAAATGATAGATTGATTTTTCTGGAAAAGTGGTGCCGTGAAGAGCAGCTGCCAAGTGATCCATATACTGCCCTACCCCTACAAAAACCGTCGCGCCTGAACCAATAATATCAGGAGCCAACTTACGGTGCTCATCAAGTTTGCTGGGTCCAATTTCCAATACATCACCCAAAATGACTACTTTACGTGGAGCAATAATTTCTCGCAAAGTTGAGAGGGCTGCGCGGATAGATGCAGGCGAAGCATTGTAACTATCTTCTAAGAGAACCAAATCACTCTTCCCAGGAAGCACCTGGAGGCGTCCGGGAAGTGGGCGAAAATTAAGAAGTGCGCTCCCAATATCAACCAGATTCATCTTCATGGCAATACCTACCGCTACTGCCGAAAGAATGCTATTTACCTGATGATTACCGAGAATACCCGGGAGACGAACCGGGATACTTTTGCCATTATAATTAAGCTTGAAACTCACCCCCTCTACCTGTCCATTCTCCTGGATAACTCTGAGATGTTCGGCTCGCACGAGAGCCTCCTTAGCAAAACCATATGTCAACACTTTGGCCTTTGTTCGACCAGATTCTTTGAGAGCTGCCTCATTGTCAGCGTTAACGATGGCCGTGCCAGTCTCCTCAATCGCTGCCAATAATTTTCCTTTTTCTTTGCCAATAGCTGTAACGCTGCCAAAAAATTCCAAATGACTACCCGAAACGTGAGTGAGGACACCGATATGAGGTGCACCCGTCATCGAAAGAAGATGGTCCATATCGCCAGGATGATCTACTCCCATCTCCAGAACTAACACTTCTGGATACTTCACTGGGAACAAAGCCTGAGTGAGTCCTTGACCCAATACCTTTATCCAGCCAGTCAGTGAGCGGCCAGGACTCGCTACTCCAATAACAGTGAGTGGAACACCCCATTCATTGTTCAGATTACCGACAGAGGATCGTACTACAAAATTTTTGGAAAGAACCAAAGCAACCGCTTCCTTACTACTACTCTTTCCTACAGATCCAGTTATCCCAACAACAATCGGCTGATGCCGACGAAGGATAACTTTCGCCAGGATAGTGATAATAGACTGAATAAATTTCTGCATAAAAAGAGTTATGGTTTGGGAGATGAGATTGGCTCTGTTGGCTGAACCCGGGCGTAATTCAAAAGAAACTGCATAATCTTCCCAAAGGTTGGAGCTGCACTCGATTCGGCCCAGATGACATCTTTTGGATTATCAAACTTTACGAGTATAGCAAACTTCGGGTCATTGATAGGCGCATAACCAGCAAAGGAGCCTATCGTTTGGCCCTCCTCATAGCCTTTTTCATTTTGCTTGGCCACCTGAGCAGTGCCAGTTTTTCCCCCTACCAAATAGCCTGGGACATCAGCTCGCTTTCCATGACCACGTACCACGACACCCCGTAGCATTTCTCCAATCTGGTGACTTGCCTCCTGACTTATCACTCGACGGACTTCCTGAGGTTCCACCGAAACAATACTTCCATCAGACCGCACAAACCTATCAACTATCTGCGGCTGCATAAGAACCCCATCATTAGCCATAGCAGCATACGCCATCACGAGTTGGATCGGAGTAGCGGTAATACCCTGGCCAAACGAAGCTGTATAAAACTGCAAGTTAGCCTTGAGATTATCCAAATTCTTCAAATTGCCAGCGTGCTCGGCAGGAAGCTTCACGCCCGTCTTCATTCCAAAACCAAACCGCTTCAGAGCCTCGCGAAAATCACCATTACCCACCAGCCGTTCTACAAATATCATTCCGGTATTAATCGATTCTTCGAGAACTTTCATCATGCTACTCCGACCATAGACTTTATTTTCTGCATTGTTGATAGTGTATCCAGCCTCTGCCACCGATCCCGTATCGACATACTCGGTATGAGGACTCACTTTACCAGCATCAAGTCCAATGGCCATAGTAATCGGTTTCATGATCGAACCAGGCTCATAGGGTATGCTCACATTTTGGTTCATAAAAAGACTAAGATCTTCAACCTTACCGTATTCATTTGGGTTGAAGTCCGGGACCACTGCCAAGGCCAAAATCTTACCCGTTTTTGGCTCTACCACTACAGCGCTCGCACTGTCTGCCCGGTATTGTTCCAAACCCTCCCGAAGAATCTTTTCGACTTCGTGCTGCACTACTCGATCAAGAGTAAGCACAATCCCCTGGCCATCTTGAGCTTCTGTATGATCACGCTCGGAAAGACTAATCCACCGACCAGCCGCATCACGCTCCTGAGAAACATAACCATTTTTCCCAGAGAGTTCACCATTCCAACTCGCCTCGACCCCATAAATACCTATTTCTCCAGCATCACCCGGACCAACAAAACCTACCACCTTGGAAGCGAGAGACTCTGCTGGATAAAAACGATAGGTTTCTGGCAAAAAATTTATTCCCTTAAGATGAAGCTCTTTGATCCGAGCTTCTTCCTCGGGACTTATTCTCTTCTTCAAAATTTCGAAAGGATCATGGCGATCAGCGATACGTTCACGCACCTTGGCTTCATCAAGCCCAAGTACGGTTGCTACAGCTAGAGCAGTCCCATTTTGATCCTCAATAAGTTTTGGCACAGCATAAACCATTTTGTATTCTCGATTGACCGCTGCAGGATACAGGCTATCGCCATCACGAAGGAAAATCTCACCTCGGGTAGCAATCAGTGCTTGCGACATAACATGCTGCTCTTCAGCTAAAGCAACAAATCGATCCCGATCGACAATCTGTAAAAAAATAAAACGACTAAAGATAATCCCCGCAGCAAGAGTCAAAACCCCAAAAAGAAGTCTCGACCGCCATAAAAAAACTGAACCCGCCTGCTCAGTACCTTTTAATAATGTTGAGCGATGACGGGAGCGCATTGCAGAAAGACTTCAGAATTTAGCGATAGGCGACCGGACCACTTTTCTCAACCGTAACCTGATCAATCGGATCCGCCCTCTCCATGCGGAGAGTAGCACTTCCTGCTTCAACTTTCAAAAGCGAACGACCTTCTGCCTCACGTAATCTCAATTGAGCATTTTCTTTCTTGAGAACGGTCAGTTCTTTCTCAAGCGTACGAATATCATATCCATAGACAGCCCGCTCGTTGACAGCAAATACATACATTCCTCCAACGCCAAAGAAAAAAGCAACCGTCAACACAAGAAACATATGGGATGTCCCGGAAACCAGCCAACTACCAATTGACTGTGGCTTTCGACACACCCCCCTTGTTGGGATTACTCGCGCACGCATATAAGAATTGTTTTGATATTGATTTTTGTTCCCCTACCGAGACTCCTCGTTTGAAACCAGCTTTTGGATACCGCGAAGTTTGGCACTTCTCGAACGTGGATTGGCAATAATCTCTTCCTGATTAGGCTGAAGAGGTTTTTTCGTGAGCAGCACTGCTTGCCCATCCTGTGATAACTCTCGAAAAATCTGTTTCACCAAGACGTCTTCACCAGAGTGAAAGGTTACTACCAGAAATTTCCCAGCTGGAAAGAGTTGTTCCAAACCCTGCCTGAGAAATGACTGGAGATGCTCTCTCTCACTATTGACTGCCATCCTGAGTGCCTGGAAAACCTTTGTCGCAGGATGAATCTTTGCTCTTCGACGCGCTACGACAACATTGGACCGAACGAGTTCAGCAAGCTCCCCTGTCCGGAAAATAGGCTCCTTCTTTCGGGTCAAAACAATGGCATGAGCGATACGCTCTGATTCGCCTTCATCAGCGTACACTCGGAACAGTTCACCGAGAGATTCTTCTGACCAGGTATTGACGATATCAGCAGCCGTCACCGTCTCGTGAGAACTCAGCCTCATATCAAGCGGGCCATCTTTCTGAAAACTCAGACCGCGCATTGGGTCATCGAGTTGGATCGATGAGAGTCCCAAATCAGCTACGATCACATGAGCTCCCTGCCAATTGCTCCGAGCCATAGCTTCCCTCAGTGTGGAATAAGACTCAGGAACCAAAACAAGCCTCTTCTCTTCGAAAGCCTGCTTGGCTACAGACGGCATGTTCTGGAGAAAACCTTCTATCGCTTGCTTATCCCAATCAAAAGCCATTACTCGTCCCTGTGGTCCTACGGCCTCAAGAAGAGCCAATGTGTAGCCGCCGCCACCAAGGGTAGCATCTACCACACTCATACCCGGACGGATAGCAGCAAGCCCCAAAACTGACGTGAGCAGCACAGGAATATGAACCTGATCATTCGGTGTATCCATAAGTTTTCGAGGTACTCGTGTATTGCCTTAATAAATACCGAGTGCCCCAAGTTCGTTGGCAATTTTTTCGGTATTTTTTTCAGCTTGGTGTTTGTATCGCTTCCACTGAGCACTGTCCCATATTTCCAATCGGTTATAGAGACCTACTACCGTCACCTCTTTCTTAAGACCCGCAGATTCCTTGAGGTATTCCGGAAGAAGCACTCTTCCTTGTCCATCAAGTTCGACATCACTTGCTCCTGCAAGCATCAGTCTCGTAAAACTGCGTTTCCCATTTTCTCCGATAGGAAGACTGCCAAGTTTTGCAGCCAGTTCCTCCCACACTTTCATCGGATAAATAATAAGGGCACCATCGAGACCTCGAGTTACAATGACTCGACTGCCAAGTTCTCCTCGAAACTTCGATGGAAGAGCGAGACGCTTCTTGGGATCGATGGAATGTTGGTACTCACCGATGAACATAAGCGTTCTCGAGCAATGAGGAGTGAAAGCCGGACAGATAAAGCTTTTCTGTGAAAATCACCACTTTTCACCACTTTTCTGTCCTTAATCACCATTCTATACCACTCTCGTACAGAACGCAACATTGGCTTGAATAAAGGATTTCTCTCCTAAAAGAACAAAGATTACCTATCCAATCCAAAAGCAATCTCCGAGAAAAAATAAATAGTTTTCACTCGGGAGCTCGCTCCCACCACGGCCTTGCTTCGCTCGCCTGTTTTTGGCAATAAACTACTGCCGAGTTTAACTCTTTGATATCGTCACTCCGCTCGATAACGACCTCCTCCCCGGGCTAGCCGCCCGGGGTTTCCTTGTGCGGCACGCTCAAGCGTGAGAATGGCTTCACTCATCAGAATGAGCTCGTAATCGTTCCATTCATCCCCACCCTCCATTCGTCCTCTGTGATAGGACTCATTCCGGGTGGGGTTTCCTGGTATAGAAAAAGACCCTCCGCAGAGAGGGGTCATCCAGAGAAAAAATACAAACTTGTTCTTTCGGTAAATAAAAAAGCGGCCGCGTCGTTGCGTGGCCTGCTCGCGAGCGTCGGTCCTTCCACAAGATATAGACCAAAATCTAGGGGCGTCAAGCCAAAGATGATGGATACTTACGTGGAAGGATGACACTATTAGTATACTATAACCATCAGACCTGACAAGGACCGGGTAGTAATCAAACAATGCCTTATTTAAAATATTTCTTATTTCTTTTCCTCCCGTTTTGATATCTCTTTAAAAGGAGTATACGACATAAATACTCCATTCTCTTCAGCCTCTTGCACAAAGAACTGCAGACGAGTAGCCAATTCACTATCTGTCCACTTATTCATATTTCTCCTGATCCACTCGACAGATAGGTCATTACGCATCAAGACAACAAACAATTTCTTAGCTCGTTCGGCATGTTCGTTGATAGCTCGTGTCCCTGCGGCATCTATCCCAGGATACCGTTCCTCAAGAGCAGCAAAATATTGGACCAAAGTAACTACTGCAAATGAGTTAGCATACAAAGTTTCTACTATTCTTAGCAGCCGCTGTCTCTCTTCGGTTATCAACTTATATTCTTGACTCAGCTGATCAAAAGCTTCTCCTAAGCGTTGCAAAGAAGTTGTAGCCTCGACCACAAAGGGATTCTGCTTGTCGCACTGATATTCCCACATTCCACTAGCATCGATTACTCGGTGTACTTTAAAGGGATTTTTATTCACCAGGCAGGTTCTGATATCATCTGCACTCGGGGGGTAGAGGAAACGCTTGCGGGTACCCGACTCATGATCATGGTTCTCTAAATCTTCAGTTGAAAGAGGATGCGTATGTGCAACATCGAAACGTGTCACATCCATTTTCTTCATAGCCTCAAGAGAAAAAAATACGCCATCTTCGGTCCCTTGAAATAACTGAAAAGTGAAACGACCAGTCGTATTCTTACCTGAGACTATCGCCCATTCCTCTTTACTCATTCGTGCTCTTTTAGCTAGCTCATGCACTATCACTAACTCTTCAGGAGAAAAGGACTCTTTATTCAGTTTTTTCGATGCAACATTAAGAGATGACTGGGTATCAAAAATATCTTGATAAATGAGCTCTGGGGAACGCAATTTTTCAGAAAGACTAGCTGTCTCTCTCGTTTCTGTAGAATTCTGAGTGGCTACCACTGAATCAGCATTGGTCGAAATAGTTTCGGCCTTGCCCGGAACCCCCTGAAGCGTGGCGGCTGTCACTACCGAAAGCAGAACTCGGCGTATCCGTTCTTGAAGTTTCATCTGAGCCCCTTCCGCTTGCTTTTCTAGTGCTGCCAACCGAGCAACGTAGTCTGCCTCTTCTTTAGCAACCTGCACCTCTTCACTAGCTTCCAACTGCCCTATTACTACTTTCAATCTTTTGATAGAAGAGTCATCCTCCTGTTGAAGAATCTCAATTTCTTCTAGGATCTTCTGAAAAGTACTCAATGGTGGTCCTTGCTCCAATGAAAAATTCCTTCCTGCTTCCTCATCACCAACTACTTCAGAAAAATCTTCAAAATGACTCATACCGTTCCAAGTTTCTTTTTTACCCTTTTCATTTTTTCCACCTCAAGAACTTGAATAAAGTCTTGCTCTAAATCACCCGTTCTTTGCTCAATTTCCTGTGTAGCGATCTGAAACTCCTCAAAAGCAGCTTTGAGCTCTCGTTCAATAGCTTGAGTATCCAAGTATCGAGAAGACATATCCCCGCAAGTTTATTGTTTAGCTAACAAGAATCGTACTATAAGTTGGACACCGGCGCCAAGAGATCCCTTTGCAAGCTGTTCGCTGGCAGCAGCTGTCATTCTCGGTGCGATATCAAGATGAACCCAAGGATAATCAACAAATTGTTTCAAAAAAATGGCTGCCGTAACCGCTCCACCATATCGAGTGGTTCCTACATTACCAATGTCAGCATAAATCCCTCGAATATCTTCAAGGTATTCATCCCAAAGCGGCATCGGCCACACCGGATCTCCTACCTGCGTACCAATATGGCGCAAGGCGCTCTCAAGTTTTTCATCTTCAGTAAAAAGTGCCGAGGCTCGCTCCCCCAAAGCAACCATGGCTGCACCAGTCAATGTGGCCACATCAATAACTAAGCTCGGCTGATAACGCTTCGCATAATGAAGAGCATCAGCAAGAATAATCCGTCCCTCAGCATCAGTATTCTGCACTTCAATAGTTTTGCCAGATGCTGTACGAATAATATCCCCGGGACGATAACTGCGCCCAGAGATCATATTCTCCACTGCTGGAATAAGAACGATAATATTTTTCTTTATTCTCAGTCGAGCAACTGCACAGAGGACGTGGAGGACGGTGGCGGCCCCGGACATATCCATGTTCATCCCCAAAATAGCATCAGAGGGTTTGAGATTGATACCGCCAGAATCAAACGTTACGCCCTTACCAATCAGCACTACAGGCACTTCTGTTTTCTTGCCGTGGCAATATTCGGCAATAATAAAGCGAGGTTTGGCTTCTGATCCCTTACCCACAGCAAGTATTCCTGCCATATTTTCCTTGATCAGTCGCTTCTCATCAAACACTGTTACCTTTATAGGCAGTTTTTCAAAACAACGTTTGGCATGGCGCACCAAATGTTCAGGTGTCATGTTTCCCGCTGGCTCATTAGCAATGGATCTGGCCCTATTCACTTCCTCACCGATGACTTGTGCTTTTTTGACCGCTCCAATAACAACTTTTTTATTCTGGGCACCAAAAAAATATACCTTTTCAAGAAAAGAGAATCCTTCTTTGGGAGGAGTTTTATAAGAATGAAAAGCATAATTTGCCAAAAGCACATTGACCGCCAACATTTCCCCCAGCTCCTCTTCGTTCGTTAGGTATGGTCCGATCTGCCACTCAGGAAGAATAAATCCCACCTCTCGACATTGTTTCTGTCTGACACTCTGTACCGCCTTACGAACCAACAAACGCAGGACTCTCAAAGTAAGCTTGTCTTTTTCCTCAAAACCAAGGACCAGCGTGAGTTGTTGGCCTTCCTGAATAAAATGTTCGGCCGAACCAGGGATAAGCTGTACCATGACATCAACAGGCTTGGTATCAGTAACAAAAAATCGCATAGCTCTATTTACTAAGTGATTTCATATCAGAAAGAACTTCCTCTACGTGTTCAACTGGTTTAACGGGATCATAAATTTTTATCAGTTTCCCCTTGGGATTAATGAGAAATGATACCCGATTGGTCCCCATATATTCACGGCCCATAAATTTTTTCTTCCCCCACACACCGTAGAGATTGACCACCCCTTTGTCCTCATCGGAAAGCAACGTGAATGGAAGCTCATATTTTTCTACAAACTTGGCATGCTTTTTGACCGAATCTACCGAAACACCAAGCACCACCACTCCAGCATGTCTCAAGGCACTGAAGTTATCACGAAAGCTACAGGCCTCTATCGTACAGCCTGGAGTGTCATCTTTGGGATAAAAGTAGATAATGATCCATTTGCCTCGATACTGTTTCAAAGTATGTTCTTTCCCCTCCTGATCTAAGAGGCAAAAATCTGGAGCTATTTTTCTCAGGGCTGGATATGGCATACATAAAAAGTTCAGACCTTAGTGTAGCATAAAAAATTTTGAGACCCTACCACGACAATGCGCAGCAGGGTCTCTTGATCTCGGGCCTTGCCGAGAAAGTACAGGTTAGCGAGAGCGGGTCCTCAGACGGGTCTTGACGCCATGGCTATTGGAAGGCTTGAAACGCCTACAGGCTAGCGGTTGAAGCATCGCGGAAAGCCTTGTGGCCTTGGCACCTCTTCCAGCACGCTTCAGACCAGCGATCAATCGAGCGAGTCGCCAAGCTTCATCCTCTGTGAGCTTCAACTTCATGATTTCAACCGAGTCGGAGGAGCCAGCGCTGCGTAGACCATCCTCTCGAAAGCATAGAAGAACCAGCTTTGGCAGAGGGGAGAACCCCGGGCCATCTTGATGAGGACGGTTGCATAGGCCAAGTTGTATGCCGCCACCTCTTCGGCAATCTTGAGGAGGCCGCTATAGACACTCCCCGAACTCCGAAGAAAAGCCTCCGCCTTGAGCAGAAAAGCCCCAAGTACTCGCGGGCAGAATCCGCCCAATCGTTGATCCGTCATGTTTGCATATCTCCTAAATTGACGGGTTCGTTGTATAGACAAAACTGATTTCCACCAGCTCCATCACCTCAAGTTCTCGCCTCTAGCTTGGCCGAGAACCGCTTGAGGATGGTAACACACTTTTTTTGGTATGTCAAATAATTGTACAAGATGAGTACATAGGTGACAAATGACTGGCTTTGATGGGTGTCTGG
>CAZRXW010000029.1:0-12007 GCA_964604195.1 uncultured Bdellovibrionales bacterium | reverse complement strand
GGTGTGTGCGTTTGACGCGTAGCACGGAAACAAAGAAAATCACCCCAAGGAAAGGAGGTGATTTTACTTATGAGTAATCGCCGTGTCTACCCAACTCAGTTACTGCACATACAGTTGCCAGTACCACATTGTCTGGACTCCCAAGTACCGAGGCAAGGTCTTGGAAGTCACCTACATTAAAAACATTTTGAAGCCATCTAATGACCCAATGTAGCCGGTGGTTTGACATCTGTACGTGAGATGAATACCTTGTTGTTTTTGTTGGGTGGCCTTATATTCTATTAACCAAATAATGTCTGGATGGGGTTGCTAAAAAAATAGGTTAGGTGTAGCCTGTGAAGGTCTTAAAAATACAAAGTTTCTTCAGTTTTTGAAGTAATCAAAATTAATTTTCGGAAAGAAGAATAGATCACTCGAGAGTGCTCTCGGGTCACGTGTTCTCTTTTCTGTTTTTCCTATGACCGTACTTGCATCCATGCTTTTTGGTGCCGGCTATCTTCTTATCACGCTTGAGCATCGTTTCAATATGCACAAAGCAGTCACAGCGACCGCGCTCGGGGCGGCTCTCTGGATCCTGATTGGATTTATGGAGGGGCATGCGGCAGAGCTCGCTTTACATGAGATTGGGTCAGAAATATTTGGTCTGATCGTCTTTCTTTTGGCGGCTATGACCCTGGTTGAGATCCTTATCCACTACCGCTTCTTTGACCTCGTCTACATGCGACTGCAGGCACTCCATCTGACTGATGTGCATCAGCTCTGGCTTATCGGTACGTTGGCTTTTTTTCTTTCGGCTGTGATCGACAACTTGACGACGACTATTGTGATGCTCCAGATTGCGCGGCGTTTTTTTAGTGGGAAGAATCTCTTGGTTGCCGCAGCTGGAATTGTAATTGCGGCGAATGCTGGTGGTGCCTTTTCGCCCATTGGCGATGTAACGACCATTATGTTGTGGCTCGCCGGGAAGTTTACAGCTGCGGAGGTAATTGTTTGGGGATTTTTACCTGTGCTAGCTTTGTTTGTGGCGAGTACGTTTCTTTTGGTACATCAGCTGGAAAAAGATACTAAGGATAAGTACGAGGATGAGCCAGAAAAGTTCTCGTTGCTTCGCTCAGAACGGATTGTGATTACGGCCACGTTCATTTCATTTATCTTTCCAGTATTGGCTCATTTCTTTGGTCTCCCACCATACATCGGACTCCTTTTCGGGATAGGAGTCGTCGGGGCACTGGTTACTTTTTTCTCAAAAATTCGTACTCACCAGAGTCATCTTTCTCTTGATGTAGAAAAGATATTGAAGCGGACTGACCTTGCGAGTATCCTCTTCTTTATCGGGATACTCCTAGCAGTCGGTGCGCTCAAACATCTCCATGTCTTGTCTTTCATCTCCCAGTCAGTTTTTGGAAGTAATCCGAGCTTGATAGGGTATGTTATTGGCAACTCATTTCTAGGTGCTTTTTCAGCCATTGTGGATAATATTCCATTGACAGCAGCAGCTATCGATATTGTTCATTCTGCTGATCCGGCTATCTGGGTGATGCTCGCCATAGCCGTGGGGACAGGTGGGTCCATGCTTGTTATCGGTTCAGCGGCTGGGGTGGTGGCGATGGGAATCGTCAAAGAGCTCTCATTTAAGAAGTATCTCGAGATCGCTTCTTTGCCGGCTTTGGTAGGTTATGTGATAGCTATTTTGGTCTGGTTCCTTCAATATCAGTTATTCCGTTAGTAAACGGTATGGTTTAGTTGGGTGGTGTATAATATAGCAATGACGAGTAAATAACGTGGCAGCTTTGATAATTTTTGGAGTATGACCTTCTTTGGGCTCGACATGGTGGAGATAATCAAGGCTATTGGTTATGTTGGTCTTTTTGGTATTGTGTTTGCGGAGACAGGGCTATTCTTGGGGTTTTTCTTTCCCGGAGATAGTCTCCTCTTTGTGGCAGGTATTTTGGCGGCCCAAGGTTTTTTCTCTCTGCCGATCCTTTTGGTCGGGCTCTTTGTAGCTGCTTTTACGGGCAATTTGGTGGGGTATTGGTTTGGTGGTTATGTTGGGCCAAAGATATTTTCTCGAGAGGACTCACTGCTTTTTAAGAAATCGCATCTTATCAAGGCCAAAAAATTCTATGATCGTCATGGTCCCAAGATGATTGTCTTAGCCCGATTTGCCCCCATTATCCGCACCTTTGCTCCGATTGTAGCTGGAGTAGCCAAGAT
Organism: uncultured Bdellovibrionales bacterium; assembly: GCA_964604195.1. Lineage (GTDB taxonomy): Bacteria > Patescibacteriota > Minisyncoccia > Moranbacterales > UBA1568 > SSEF01. The sequence continues at coordinate 9,793 of CAZRXW010000029.1, read as the reverse complement.
GCACTACGGGACCTTTATGCTCTACAACTTTGTCGGAGCATTGCTTTGGTCTGTGGGACTCACGACACTTGCTTATTATCTTGGGGGGTTGGTCGAAAATATCGACCGGTACCTACTCCCTATCGTTCTCCTTATTATCTTCCTCTCAATTCTTCCGGGAGTCTTTGAGTATTGGCGCGATCGGCGAGCTACTCAAGCCGAAAATGGTACAGAGAAGATCTCGTAATATTTAGAAATACATTTTTTATGAAGACCTATGCAGGAAGTTGTCATTGTGGTTCGGTCAAGTTTGAAGTAGACACTAATCTTGCCAAAGTGCTTGACTGCAACTGTTCTCATTGTGCCCGGAAAGGTTTTCTTCTCACCTTTGTCCCAGCGAGTCAGTTCCGTCTCCTTCAGGGAAAAGAGATGCTGACAGAGTATCGATTCAATCGTAAATTTATTGCCCATCTTTTCTGCAAAACCTGTGGTGTACAGGGCTTTGGAAGAGGGAAGGACGCTCAAGAAAATGAGACTATTGCGGTCAACGTCCGATGTCTTGATGGTGTTGAGCTCATTTCGCTCAAACCGGAGTTTTTTGATGGCAAGAGCTGGTAGTATCTACTGTTGAGTCAATATTTGTTCGAGCTCGGCTACTAAGTCGACGGTTGGGACTTTGGTTTGTACGACGACTTTTTGCTGTTGAGTCCCTAGGTAATGGCAATAATAGTGGTACCCGCTTTTTGACAAGCGCGGATGTCGTGGAGCTCGTCACCTACGTAGAGAGTGCCTCGTGGGTCTATTTTTTGGCTGAGAAGGGTATTTTTGAGAGCAGCAGCCTTATTTCGACAGTGAGGCGGTAACGATTTTCAGTCTGGAGGTTTTTGTGAACCAGGAGTTTTTTGGTGGCTTCGATCGAGTTGGAAGAGAGGACTCCTATAGTGCAGCCACTCTCTTGTAGCTTGAGGAAGAGCCCTGGCATACCAGGAACCACTTTATAATTTCGAGATGCTCGAGACAGAGCCACTGCCTCCTTTGTGAAAATTCTCGATAGCGCCAGAAGTACAGGCCATGTTTGATAAACAAAAACCAGCCCAGATTTTTTCTTTGATAGAAGTGATTTCTTCCGGAGTTATTTTTGAATATGAGAAATCGTCAGTGAGGGTATTGAATATTTCTAAAAAAAACAACATCGACAAGTGTTCCATCGAGATCGAAGATAATAGTTTTTGGTATGGTTCAGTTCTAGTTGGTCCAGCGGCTTACCAGGAAAATATACCCAGCAATCATCAGGAGAAAACTCAGTTGCATAAAGCGGCGACCGCGTAGTCGCAGAGTTTCATCCATGGTGATCTCTTTTGGTTTCCAGCCAAGGTCTTTGAAGAGGAAAATAGTCTCATACAGTCGGACAATGACGACCCAGGCAATAAAAAGTGAAGCGAGGATGCCAAGGCCAGGCATCCAGGGATTGGCAAGTTCAGCAGTTGCTTTGCCACCGCCCTGCTTGACCCATTTGACCCAACCAGCCCATTTCATGACAAAGACATGGATGATAGTGGCAATAACGGCAAGACGAAGTCCCCAGCGCTGGAGTAGCCACCAAACTTGACCATTCATGAGAGCGATAACTCGTTTGAGTGAGATGATAAAGAGGAAGACAAGGAGGGATACTCCGATAAGACCAGCTAGAGTGTAGAGATTATCAAGGCTATACTTAGTCTGAGGAAACTTGAGCGGGAGAAGATAGTAGCTAACAAAAGCATGAAAGACAGCGAGGAATCCACCGACGATCCCTATTTCTTTGCGGTAGGCAAGGAGATGGTCCCAACGATTGAAATAACGAGAGAGAGGTCCGAGGAGAAAAGTAAAGGCAAGGAGCGTCATGCCGGCACAGGCAATAGCTTTGTTGGGGACAAAGAGCGGATCAGCAGTTACCGGTGCATCAAAAAAATAACCACGGCGTGTCACAAGGTAGAGACTGAAGAAAACAAACACCACCGCTGCTAGTAGAACAGCAATACAATAATCCCGAAAACCGGATGGTTTGTGCATAGGTACTCTTTAATTTTTTTGGAGAGGATCCTTCTCTATTCTCTCACTTCTTTAAACGATGGCAAGGGAGGCGTGTCAGTAAGTGAGAAGGCAAGGTGTCACAATAAAAAAACAGCGCTCCCATAAGAGAGTGCTATTTTTTTGATACCGATCGCTTAGGCACGAGTGACACCGGTAGCGGCAGGCCCTTTTTCACTCTGAGAAACCTCGAAAGAGACCTGGTCACCTTCACGAAGCTCATCGAAAGTAACTCCCATGAGTTCTTTGGCATGGAAGAAGAGATCCTTCTCTTGTCCTTCGACGCCAATGAAACCAAAACCCTTTCCTTCAACCTTCTTTTTGATAACGCCTGTTGGCATAGCAAAATATTTCAATGGTAGATATTACGCACACTTCGAAACTCGACTCTATTACGAAAGCCCGAAGGCTTAGCTGGAGCATAGCACAAGGATGGTTTTTCCGATAGAGGGGTGGGGAGAGCTACCGAAATTCCCAGAGAAGGTCGTGAAAATTGGCAATGCGGCCGCTAGCATCAATAACGATCCCTTCTTTTTGGTAGAGCTTCATTCGCTCGGCCCGGTGCTCCTTGTCTACCCAAATACGGCCATCGGCATAGACAATTCGGTGCCAGGGGATAGACTGCTCTCCTTTATCCCAGGCCTTACCCAAGATACTGGTGATACTCTGTGAGGCCATAGGTCCGCCACCTGCTGCTCGAGCAATACGACCATAGGTGGTAATTCTCCCGGGAGGGATGGAGAGGGCGAGTTTGACGACGCGTTCACTAAAGGTTGACATAGGTGGGAGACGGAAGAATTGACGCTGATTTCTTTTCAATGATATAACAAATCAGCTCTTTGGGGCATGACCACTAGTTCCATGACAAGGCTCTTTGATACCGAAAGGAGTTTATCATGCTGAGAATCTTGGTCTGGCTGCTGCTCTCTGGGTGGAGTGGTATCCTTGAGGCGGCACCCGGTGAATCGTTCCTCCCCACTTTTGCGGAGTGTCAGGAGGGGAGTGACTTCATCAAAAATGCTGCACTGTCGCGTGACAATGGCTACACACAAAAGAAGATTGTCGGGCGTTTTGACGAAGATGTGATAGTGCTGTCGGGTATGGATCCCCAGAAACGCTGGTTCATTCGGAGTCCAGGAGCTATCTTGTTTTTGCGCCAGGCACTCCTCGCTGTTTTCCAGACCCCTCGGTCGCCACTCGAGCAGTCACGAGCCTTTCTAGCTGCCTGCAAAGAACAGGTGCTCAAGCCAGAAGACCTCTAGAAGGAAGATCGGTGACAACCAAATGAGTGTCGCAGCCAAGTGGGCGGACACTCTTTTTCTTTGGTTTGTTCCTTGTTATCTAAATGTTGGCTGGGATTGTGGAACAAAGTGAGGGTGACTTCAGTATATGAAAATCACTTAAACAAAAAACAAAATCGCCTGCTGGGGAGCGGGCCGTTCAGGTGTGCGATGCACAGTTGTAGTTGTGGTCAACGAGCCAAGGCGCCAGGGCTGCCACGTGCCACGTATTCGTCCCTCCTGACGAAGACCGGGAAGAGTCCATCGACGGGATCGTGCCAGCGGCTGTAGGCGATCACGCCGCAACGCTTGGACTGAAAGCTAATGCTCTCCCAACCCTCGTCGTCGGCATTGCACAGCCACGCCTCGCCGAGTTGCATCTCGGGGTGACACCGCGAGAGGGAGTCGTTCGCTGTGCGGAAGCCCTCTGTCGCAATCTCTTCGAGTATGTGGTTGATTTCGACAAGCATTCCCTCCGGGAGGAGCCCATGGGCGGACTCGGTGTTGCTCACTCGGTGGAGCAGGCCGATCTGCCAGTAGATCGTCTGGCTTTGGACCTGTTCCCGAGTGATGCCGTTGTCCATGGTGAGGACAGCGTCCGGGAGCCATTGGATGGCATACATGACCCGCGAGATCATCACCGTGTGTAGGTGGTTCTCGTTGCTCAGGTGGTTGAGGATCTGACGGTAGCTCGGGACAGGGCCACTGATGGTGCTGAGAGCTCCTGCACTTTCCCAACGTAGCCAGAAGCGTCGGGCTCGAACTTTACTGAGGTTCATGAAGAATTCTCAAAAGGAACTTTCCCATAACGCCGGGAACGTGCGGTAGCGAGAATACTCGTAACGAAAAATAATAGCATATTTTTATAATTTTGTCCATACTAAAAAGAGGCTTAGAAAAGCCTCAAAAGTACATTAGCTGTCCCTATGGGACGAAGTTGGAACTATTCTAGCTCAATTTCAAATAAAATGACACCACGGTTTCCATGGTGTCTAATGGTGGGTTTCGCTACCTTTTCGTGATCATCTTGCTACGGCAGCGAATCGGCAGTGGGCCGGCCAGTCTCTCCTAAACCTGCAGAGCAGGTGAACTCTCCGAAGCATGCTGTGCCAAGCCAAACAAACAACCATTTGGTCTTTGTTCGGTAGCAGCCAGGTTTGCCCCAAAGCGATTACGGGGAACTGTCGCTGCAGGCTCGGATACTTTGCTCCCAGAGCGAGAACTTCAGCCGGGTTTGCCGGTCGGAGCCTATCTTGCTTGAGTCTAGCGAGGACTTCCTGACTGGAAATAACCTGATCGAAGCATAGGAGTCGAATCGCAACTGAAGTTCGTCCGATCTTCTTTTGAGGGAAGTGTTCATCCGAAATGTCACTATTCGTCCAGTCATAGTTGCCGGCTTGGAGAAGGTGGCTGATAGCACCCTCTTTTCGATAGTCGACTTCTACAACAAGATCCCCCGGTAGGACCTCCTCATCTGCCAGTGGCGTCACGTTGACTCGGGGTGCCCTGAGAAAGGGCTCAAAAGCTGCATGTACGCCCTGTAAGAGCGTACCACTGGCCTGTATCGCCGACTCTGCTTCAAGGAACGATAGCTCAGGAACGCTTTCCCTCAGCAGAAGACCGAGTCTCTCGCGCTGCTGAGGCGACATCTTTCGGGTATGTCCCATTGGAACACTCCTTGGAGTTAAAGATTGACTGTACAATACCCCTAAAATTTTAGAATTGTCAATATTATTGCGAATACTGTAGAGCCATGCTATAAAGAGTACGTTCGGCAGTTTCGTCGGACGTACACCACCTCACCGTAGGAGTTCTTATCATGAATGTGCAAGATGGGGCCTTTCAGGTTCCGAAAGCCTGCAGCACCGGCGGCGTGTTCAACTGTGTCGCAGTTGCGATCACTGCCGAAGGCGTTGCGGTGCGCGACACCAAGGATCCGTCCAAGACGACTCTCGGCTTCACCGCCGACGAATGGGCTTCCTTCGTCGATGCCGTCAAGAAGGGCGAGTTCGACGTCAAGGCCTGAACCAACAGCCAACGGGCGGGCGCATTGCTCACATGCAATGTGCTCGCCCTCAATTTTTTTTTGTTACTCTATGAAGCAAAAGGAAAAGTGGAATTCATTTTATACTTCCCAAAAGCGGGAGTCATTCCTGCATTTTAGCGAGGAGCAGATTCATAGTATTCTCGAGAAATTTCCAAACACCCAATCTGCCCTGGATATCGGTTGTGGCGAAGGGCAGCTTATGGCTCAGTTAGAGTCACGTGGAATATCAACAGTCGGAATTGATGTTTCCGAAGTCGGGATCGAGGCAGCGAGAAAGCTTTCCAAAGGAGAATTCATTATAGGTGATTTTGAAACCTTTGAATTTCCCACGAATACAGCGTTCGATCTTATTTTCGTAAAGTTCGTCATTGCCTTCATAGAGAAGCCTGATCTCTTTTTCCAGAAAATTGTCCAGCTCCTGAATTCACATGGCGGACTCGTTCTTCTTACCCCAGTCATGCCGAATCCTGACCGTTCTTCCCAATCCGAAGAAGTCTTCGTTGATCTGGCGACGCTCGATGGATGTCTTGCCCGGTATTTTTCTTCTATCCGCGAAGAAGTACTATATGCGGATGGCGAAAAACGGCTTGTCCTCTATACAGCGGTAAAGAAATAGTAATAAAAAAAGCCCCTTTAAATCTGGAGGGCTTTTTTTGAATGGTAGCTGGGGAGGTAGGGATCGAACCTACGTATGGAGGCTTCAAAGGCCCCTGCCTTACCACTTGGCTACTCCCCAATGTTTGTTAAAATCTTTTTTACTTCTCGACGGCCATTTCTTGATTTTAGATATTTTTCTCTCTGCCGTGCCCTCATGAGATTATCATAATTTTCACTATAGACAAGGGTGAATGGCCGTCGATTTTTTGTAGAAATATTATTACCCAAATTATGTTCATTAATCCTTCTTTTCAAGTCCGCTGTTGATCCAATATAAGTTCGCCTATCTTTCAGACTTAGGAGAATGTATACCGTTCCTTTCATATGTCCTGCCTTATCCGTCTTCATGATGTTCAGCCGAGATAAACCACTTGGCTTGCTCCGGCGCGCTACAGGCGCGACGAGCTACTCCCCAATGCGTATTTTATGACTCGTTTGGTACGAGTTTCCCGCCGAGTGCTTCGAGTGCCTGATCGATGATAGGCGGGCGACTGCTCGTCGGTGCTGCTTCGGTCACTCGCACTTCCCAGGGGACACGAAACCCCAAAATCGTAGCAAAGGCAGTGTCGATGGTCAAGCGATTTTCGGGCTTCTCTAGTCGGTCTTTGTGGAAGGGATATTTTACCTTGAGGGCAGCTACTCCTCCCTCGAGAGAGAGTTCGGTGGTGGAAAGAGCGAGTCCGAGTGAGGCATTGAGGCTTTTGGCGTGAGCTACTACCGCTGGCCACCGGGTGGTTACCTTGGCGAGACTATTGGTATCGACTGGCGCAGTATCTTTGACGACGGACGACTGAACAATAGTTGTTTTTGGCTGTGAGGGGGAGGGTGTCACACGAGGGGTGGGCTGGGGGGGGCGAGTTCCTGAAGGTGCGGAGGTTGTCGGACTCGGAGGAGTATTTGGAGCCGATGCAGCTGACTCTTCTCGCACGGGGGAGATCAGTTTGACGACAGCGATTTCAAAAGGGAGCTCGGGGATAGGACTGTATTTCATGGCAGCTTCGGCCTCTTGGAAACGTTCGAGACACTCGACAATGCGCTCGCTGCCAAGAGTAGTAGCGAGATGAGCGAGCTCGGTTTGTTCGCTTTCGGTAAAGTCGGCTTCGAGTGACATGGTGCCAGTAGTGTCGACCGAGAGGTAGAGAGCATGTCTCAAATATTGCAAGAGATGTTCAGAGAAATGAGCCATGTTGATGCCTTGTTCACCGAGTTCTCGAATAGTACGGAGAGCCGTTTCATGATTCTTTTCCCCGATGGCTGTGAGGAGATTGGCGAGGGTGCTCGTGGTGGTAGCTCCCAAGAGGAGCGTAGTGCGATCAATGCGGATAGGTGATTCCTCGAGGGTAGCAATTTGAGTAAAGAGCACTTCGGCATCGCGCATCCCACCTTGGGCGCTTCGAGCGATGAGGAGGAGTGACTCGTCATCGATATCAAGCTTTTCAGCCTGAGCAATTTTTCTCAGTTTAGCCACAAGCTGATCGAGGGGAAAACGCTTGAGGTCGAGTCTCAGAGCTCGGGAAAGAATAGTTTCGGGTACCTTGCCGATATTGGTAGTAGCCATCAGAAAAACGACATGGGCTGGTGGCTCCTCAAGTGTTTTGAGCAGGGCATTCCAAGCACCGATCGAGAGCATGTGAGCTTCGTCAATGATGTAGACTTTGTATTGGCCGAGGACGGGAGCTGTGGAGATAGTGTCTTTCAGCTCACGAATATTGTCGACTCCGGTATGAGAGGCGGCATCTATTTCGATAATGTCGAGGGCTTGATGATTTTTGAGAGCGAGACAGTGAGGGCATGTTCCACATGGCTCAGCTTTTTTTCGCTTGGAGCAGTTGAGAGCGGCAGCAAAAAGACGGGCCAGAGTGGTCTTGCCGGTTCCTCGTGGTCCGGTGAGGAGGTAAGCGTGTGATACTTTATCTTTGAGGAGGCTTTGAGTCAGGACGGTAACAGCAGTTTCCTGGCCGATGACATCAGCAAAGCGATCAGGTCTATATTTTCGGTAAAAGGTTGCGGACATGGAAGGAGGATCAAGAATTATGAATCAAGAATTGCGACAAAAAAACTAAAAGCCAAACCTGACTTCTTTCAATATTGTATCACAGGAACAAAACAAAACCCCACCGGTTATAGTGGGGTGAATGATTCGGGGAAATAGACAACTATCGCTTAAACACAAAGAGCTTGTAGCCAATAAAGTTCCAAACCAGAGAGGCACCAGTGGCGACGAGCTTGGCGACATTGGCCCAGAGCTGATCACTGATACCAAATGGAGCAGCAATCAGTGTGGTGATACCAGTGAGGATGAGACCGTTGATCGTGATACCGATCAAAGAAACAACGAAGAACTGGGAGAATTGGACGGCAGCATTCTTGTCGGCGATACCAGCAGCAGCCTCTTTGAATGTCCAGCGTTTGTTCATGTAGTAACTGTTGACCACTGCTACGGAAAAGGAAATGCAGTTGAGGATGAACAAACCAAAACCACTTGTGATCCCAGTGAGATACATGAGGATATTGAGTACAGCAAAATCAATTCCTGTATTAACACCACCAACGATGATGAATTTGGAAAACTGTTTGATGAGGCGAGCGATGAGTCCAGTGGGGACTGAGGAGGTGCTCGTCAAGGGAGTGGTTTCATTCATAGGTGAGGCAGAAAAACAGATTAGGATTTAGTGGCCAATTCTTTTTCGAGCGCTTCCATGTCGCGCATCCACTCATCAAGGGCCGAGCTTGATTCGGTACTGGTAGAAACGGGGGCTGGAGCAGGAGTAGGCAAAGGTGTGTTTTCAGGGGAGAGAGGGGAGAGAGGGGAGAGAGGGGAGAGAGGGGAGAGAGGGGAGAGATCTTGGAGAACGCTGGCTCCGGGAGTGGATCGTTTGGCACTCGCTACAGGGAGAGGACTTCCAGCCATCATCGAACCTTTGCGGAGAACGTTTTCGATAGCGACCCACGAGGCATCGATATCACGCGGCAGTACCACGGCTACCTCATCACCGGGAGTTACCCGGAAATAGGTGACGGAAGCCAGGAGCACTCGGTAGGGCTCACCATCAACGAGGACGTGATAATTACCGGCCTCGTCCTGACTGACAATTCCGATGGCGTGTTTGCGATCAACGGGGCTAATTTGTTTGTACACAAAAGAACCCTCGAGGGTGATAGTGAGTTTGAGGAGGTCTCCCTCGACAAGTTTGGACTTGGAAGCGTAGTTGGCTGGCACAGGGTACTGGCGGCCATCGGTCCCCATCATGATCTGGCCATCAAAAGTTCCCTCAACAACGGTTCCTTCGGCTTCACCCTCGATTTTCTTGGGTCGACCTGATTTCTTTTTTCCTTCGAGCTGAAGGAGCATAGCCTTGGCACTCTGAATAGTGCGCTCGGCATTACCGATCATGTCACGGAGGGCTTGTATTCGAGCAGCCTGGTCGGAGGACTGTGAAAGAGAGTTTTCTTCTGAAGACAATTGCATACGAAGTGTTTGTTTTTGGTTCCGAAAGCGAACACGTTTATTTTACTTCTATATTGTCACAATAAAACATTTCTCTGTCAATTACTTTTTGGGATAGAGTGATTGGCGTGAAACAATAATACGGAAGAAACTCTTTTTGAGATGACCTTGTTTGTGGTGGAATGATTTTGTTATCAGCCTACTCCCATGATGATAGAGAATTTGCTCTTTCTGCTTGGGGTAGTACCCAAAAGCTGGCCTACATTCTACCTTGAATCGCAACTGATTTCCTTTCCACGAAGACCTCGTACG
>CAZRXW010000028.1:0-12458 GCA_964604195.1 uncultured Bdellovibrionales bacterium | reverse complement strand
GCCGGGTCTGTTTATTGAAATTTTTTGTTAGGGAGGGGGCTTAGTCTGGTGAGTGGACAAGGAGGAAAAAATTTGCTATAATGGTTTTGTAAGTGGCTTTCTTGAGCCAAAAAGTATAAAAACCAGGGTGAAATCCCTGGTTTCTTTTTTATGTCAGACACGAACCATTCCATCAAAAAACTTACTCACTCCACGGAAGGACTATTTTTTGTCGCCTTTATTTTTGCGGCGACTATCTTCCAAGTGGTAGCTGTACAGGCGGTAGATATTACTCCGGCTAGTATTCTTCAATTGGTTAATAGCGAACGTACCAAAGCAGGTCTCGAGCCGCTTCAGGAGAATACTGCTCTTTCTCGTGCGGCTCAGGCCAAGCTTGATCACATGTTCAAGAATGATTATTTTTCGCATACCTCTCCCAAAGGCGAGACACCTTGGTATTGGATGAGGCAGTCTGGCTATAGTTATCAATATGCTGGTGAAAATTTGGCCATCAATTATTCTAGTGCCGAAAAACAGCACAAGGCATGGATGAAAAGCGAGACACATCGAGCCAATATATTGAGCAACAAATTTACTGAGACAGGTGTTGCTGTGGAAAGTGGTACATTAAATGGTGAGACAGCTACTATTACCGTAGAGATGTTTGGTGCACCTCGTTTTGTTCAAGTACAAAAAACAATGCCATCATCTGTCCCACAAGAATCAACTACGCAGATTATACCAACGGTAGTGCCTATTACCACGAGTGATCAGCAAGTATTTTCAGAAACGCCAGCTGGAGCAGGGGAGAATTTGGAATCACTCCCAAACCTTGCTCAGGTAGAAAAACAGGAGCAAAAGTTACCTTTTTGGAGTCAGCCTTGGTTTCAAATGAGTAAAGTAGAGCATTGGCCAGCTGATGTCATACAGAAAATGACCCTTGTGATGATAGTCTTGTTAGTTATTGCGGTTCTAGCTCCCCCGTTCATCCTTATTGGAGAAACTATCAGGTACTCCTTTGGTTTATGGAGGGGTCGGGGTACTCTCAAGCAGGCTTCCTAGTTAAACTTTATTATGTAGAAAACAGCTGAAATAAGCTGTTTTTTATTTGACAAAATAAGGGAAATTCGCTACTGTTTAGACAACAAAATCAAGGGTTTTCCCTAGGTTTTATAGCGTTGTCCACCTTCAGATGGAGGTTTTGACAACTCAATCAACTTTCTCATAGGAGCCAGTCATGGCAACCTCGGTCTTTTGTTCGCTCTCCGCGGCTCTGGCCGTGGTTTCTCTCCTTCTCACTGCTTGTAGTGGGAACGAAGATCCAGCGTTCTCATCAGCGCCCCAAGAGGCGGCTGCTCGTCAGGCCTTTACTGGTCAAGTAGTCACTCATTCGGGAGCACTTTCGAGAAGTCAACCATTAGTAGCTTCCTCTCGGCGGTCTCTGGGTTTTGGCCAGGTGATCTTTACGATCGCTTCCATAAATGGTCAGTCAAAGGTTGCAGCAGCTCCATCAGGTGGAGCTGTCACCCCGGACGAATTTCTGGATTGGGCCGAAAGGCGATATCCGGAGACGTTTCCTGGCCATCAACCAACGCAGAGCATTACGCTCGATGGGAATAGTGATGGGCGATTGGAGACGATCACCTATCGCTACTGGCCAGAGACCGGCAACTATGTTGGTATTCAGACGGCTGGTGATGATGTCGGTGGCATCTATCTCTATGGTGCCTATGTGGGCAATGTGCTCACGCGCTATGCTCACACTGACGAACTCATCAGTGATCCGTCGGTGAAATGCGACATCAAGCCGGATCTCTGCCGGCCTCGGGTGACGAGCGTCACGCCAGCCGCCGGAGCGACGGGTATCGAGATCAAAGATGTGACTATCGCCGTCAATTTTGATCGAGAAATTGTGTGCCCGCCGGGACCGATTACAGGCAACTTCGGTGTCGTCGTCGGAACGCTTTCTTGCTCCAACCGATCCCAGAAAGGTATCGTGACGATCACTGCGACGACCCTGCCTGATAACTCGCAAATCACGGCATCCCTGAGTGGTTTTCGAGGGGCCGAAGGAGAGGTCGAAATGCTGCCGTATACTTGGTCGTTTACGACGAGGAAAGGCATCGTGACTGTACTTGAAACCAAAGTGCTCTCAGCAAATGCTTGGGCTTTTGCTAACGGGACCTCTGAGGCAGCTTCAATCATTGATCCTGTTACCAGCACGGTGAAACGGGTCAAGTTTGCAGCTGTGCCTGGCTATTTAATTCCGAGTCAAATTGCCGTGGACTCCAAGAACGGGATCGGCTACATCGGAGCAGAGCATACGACTTTTGTGTTGCACCGTTTCGATGTGAAGACTGGCCAATCCCTTTCCTCAATTGTGATTGAACCAGAGAATTGGGGACGAGCTCATGCTATTCATGGTATTGCGGTTATCGAAGCATTGTCGTCTGTCTACATCGTAACTGGTCGTTGGGGTATCCAGCACCTCTACGGCTCAAGAAATCGTTTGATTGGTTTCAGTGCCGATGGTACGCAGATCTTTACTAGCCCTACCGATTTCGTGGCCGGTCCAGACCAAACCCCGATGAAAATTGTTTACTCGAAGAATCGGGATAAGTTCTACGTGCTGGCTGCTGCCGAGAACGGTTTGATCATTGAGTCCAATGGGAGTGGTATGCGGGATGGCTACCGCGCCGGCACGGTCGGTACCCTGACCGAAATCGATGCAACGACCCATGTCAAGGGTCGGACCTGGAATAATATCGGCTCAGTGGCTCTCGATATGGCCTTTGTGGAGAACGAGACCAAACTCTTGATCGTCGTGGCTGGTGACAAGAAACGGGTCACTGTCGATCTCGCTAGTGGTACCGTTACAAGCACTGACTGGTCCGCACTCTTTGGTCAGTACTCGTATCCAGTCAGTATCTTGCCAGATGAAGAGAAGGGTGTGTACTATGTCTCCGACTGGTACGACTCGGTGCGAGTGATGAGCCTCAGTACTCATCAGGAGGTTGATCGCATTGCTCTCGATGGTGGCACCCCTCGGGGGATGAAAATTGTCAGTGGTGACTTGTGGGTAGCCAGGCCACGTGAGGCGGTATGGTATGGTTCGCAGAAAATCTACGTCATCGACCGCAACAAGCGAGCCATCAAGAGGTCGATCGTCGCTGGTGAAGACCCCTACAATCTGGCGGTGTACGAGCGGACCGAAATCCGCTGACTACTTACTACTTTCTGTCGGGAGGCACCAAAGTAGTGAATGAGTTCAGAGTACCTTTGACCCGTAGCTATGCATCGCAGCATGATTACGGGTCTTTCTTTTTTTAAAGACTATTGCTAAGCTAAAGAAAATAGAAAGAAAGTACCCAAACCAATATTTTTTATGAAATACAGTATAGTTTTCTTCGCAGTCCTTTTTTCTTTCTTACTCAGTGCTCCGGTAATGGCCGAGGATATGCCCGAAGAGGGTACGGGTCCAAGTTTTACTCGTTCACTGCTTGAGTTTGTCCAGCCCAAGCTTGAAGAGAAAGATGGAGAGCTAATTTTTTCGGTGATTGCCGAAAATCAGAGTGATACGAGAGAAGAATATTTCCCTGGCGTTGAGTTTGCTCAGAAAGATGGTGAGAGACTCAAGAATGTCGTAGTGCAACGACTGACTGAATCGTGGGTATTTCGGCCACGAGAGGCGCGACCAATAGAGTTTCGCCTGCCGACCCCAACGTTTCTCGACGGGAATTATCGGGTAACCCTAGGAGTAGTTGACCAGCTTGGGCAATTGGCTGGCAGAAAATTGGTAACGACGCGACAGTTTTCTCGTCAGAGTCAGGTAGCGATCAGCGAATGTACTCTCGATGGAAAAAATATTTCCCAATTGATTTCTCCAGAGAGATTCACAGGGAGTCGTGCGGAAGTTGTTTGTGCCGTGCAGGGTGTCAGCGAGCAAGCATCTCTCAAACTTGTGGCAAAGCGCACCAAGTCGGCTTACCTCGTCCTAGATGAGCTTGGGGAGAGTCAAGTGGAGGGGTTGGTAGACGAGGCCGAGGCTCGCCTGACATTAACCAAAGAGCTTCCGGTAGGAGCCTATCGGCTCGAACTCTCTCTTACTGATGAGGAGGGGACTTTATTAAGTGCTCCGCTTTGGGCGCCACTTCTCGTTTCTGGTATTGGCGGACGCATTCTCGGTATCGCTGATACCGAGACAACGAGTGCTGAGAAAGGAGCAAGATTTCCTATCGCTTTTAGTTATGAACTCTATGGAGAGGGAGAATACCAGACTGAGATGATGCTTACCTCGATGGGAGAAATGTGTGGAGAGGCACAGACAGTCGGAGTGAATACCAATGCCAATCTTGCTAGCCATACATTAATGGTAGACAGGGATTGTGAACAGCCCACAGTTCTCGTGAGACTCCTCTCGGATGGAGTCGAACTCCATCGATTGGAGAGGATGCTGACTTCAAGGAGTAGTACTCTAATCCATAATCAAGATGCTATGCCAGAAGATCAAGTAGCTACTTTTTGGGAGCGAGGAAAATCCGTCTTGTGGACCATGCTCCCGTGGCTGCTTTTGGGAATAATTATCTTGGCTTTGGCTTGGCGGCGGCTCAGGGTAGCCAAAGTACTCGTTTTCCTTGTGGGAGCGATAGTGATGGGGATGTGGCAAAGTCCAGTGGCTGAAGCAGGAACAAGATCATTTACGCTGAATCCAATTTCGGGCGTAGCTGATGCTTTTGTCAATTACAATTTCGGTACCGACAAAGATACCTATAATCCTGGCGAGCAAATTACTGTAGATCTGAATATTGGGAGTGCAGATCACCCGGTAGAACCGCTCTGTCCAGTAGTCCGTATTGGTATTAATGGGGGTAGTTATACTTCTGATTTGGTGACGGGATGCTATACGGCCCAAGATTTCAGAGGGGCAGGAGTTGACCTTACTTTTACCCCCAAATTTGCTCCTGGAACAGTGGGACTATTTAATCTGAGTTTTTCGGTTGGACTTGGGAGTCATTACACTGTTCCAGTGGTGAAGCATATACCCCTCAACGTCGCGGCCGCGGACCCTTGCACCTGGCCTGGTGGCAATGTGGGACCATGGGATGCTGTGGCCACTGGGTGTAATGCCTATGTTGGTCCGACAACGATTAATGTTGGTCAGTATGTAGATGTTCCTAATACGGTGAGTGGGCGTACGGGTTCGGTCCGCATGAATTGTACGGCTGCTGGCTGGAGTCCGAGTAATATAGTTTGTAACGTTGCCGCACTCCCAGCGCTTCCCGAAACCTTTACTGCGGCAGCAAACCAAACCTGTGGGAGTCGTCAAATAAATCTCAATTGGAGTGCTGTTGCAGGCGCACAGAGTTATCAAGTATATCGTAATGGTAGCAGCAAGGTATATGATGGGTCGGGAACTTCATTTACTGATACTGTTCCAAGTGACAATACATCGTATGCATATACCATCACAACATGGAACTCAACGGGCGGATTTTCGAGTGGTTCAAAATCAGCAAGTCCTGCATCGGTCACGTCAGCAAGTGCATGTGCTGCATCAGTCAGTGGTTCTTGTGGGTCTGCTAATGGGAAGACTTATGATGTAAATAATTCAGTTATTCCCAATGGAAACCGCTGTAATACTGGCGCATACGATGTAGGGTCGTGGGGATCGGATGCTGGGGCCTGGTATACGACGACGACATTTCCTTCTGATGGAGCCCCCTATAACACAGGAGGGGCGGATGCGGCATATTATCTTGGACGATTTTGGTCTTGTGATGGATCAGGTGGTGGAACGACAGCGGGTTGTCGTCTTTACTATCAACCACAATGTGGGTCAGCCGATGGTGGAACGGCTCGTGCAACTCCGCCAGGAAATAGTACAGCACTTGCAAAAATAGCCTTGTGTGCTATTGGAACAGCCAGTGCTGTATCAACTAATGCAACTAATTATACGTGGAGTTGTACAAACGGTGCTGGTCCTACTGATAACTGTTCGGTGGATCGTCAAGTAAGTGGTGGGTCAGCTCCGACGGCGACGATTCAAGCTCGGGTAGAGGTGACTCAAGGAGAAAGAAGTTGGTGGCAAAAGGCTTTGGCTGTGATTGGTTTGGACAAAGTAGCTATTGCTACCGGATCACCTGCTAATATCAGTACGAATGGGAGAGCCAATGTATACTGGAGCTCGACGGGAGCAGATAGTTGTCTTGTCTCAAGTGAAAAAGGCGATGTAAGATCAACAGCACTTAATAATGCTTCGGGTGAAGACGTGTTTGGGGCAACTCTTGGGGTCGGTACTTGGACATATACCATTACTTGCTCTAATGCATATGGAAGTGATACCGACAGTGTGGATGTGGTTGTCGCTGCTGCTGGCGGTGGTGGTGGAGGGTGCTGTACTAGTGGTGATGACGATGATATCCCTACCGGCCTTAACGCCACCCCAGCCGCTTGTGATACCGGACGGATCGATATTTCTTGGAATGCGGTTGCTGGAGCTACCAGTTATCAGCTACGAGACAACGGTTCGATAGTTTATTCTGAAGCCAGTACATCCTACGCCCACACTGGACTTATCGCTGGTTCATCTCATAACTACTCGGTGCGGGCCGTCGGTCCCAATGGAACTTCCTCCTCATCAGGATCGGTAGCAGCCACCGCCCCGAGTGCCTGTGGTGGGGGTGTCCCATCTACTCCTACCGGCCTTAACGCCACCCCAGCCGCTTGTGATACCGGACGGATCGATATTTCTTGGAATGCGGTTGCTGGAGCTACCAGTTATCAGCTACGAGACAACGGTTCGATAGTTTATCCTGGAGCCAGTACATCCTACGCCCACACAAGCCTCTCGGCTGGCTCATCTCATAGCTATACTGTACGAGCGACCAATGCGAATGGCAGTTCATCATATTCTGGGTCAGTAGCAGCCACCGCTCCGAGTGCCTGTGGGGTATATCCTCCTGATGCGCCAACAGGCCTCACTGCTACGGCGGGTACTTGTGGTACGAACCAGATTACTGTCTCTTGGAATGCTGCGGCTTTTGCTGATGAGTATGAATTGCGTCGAAATGGGAGTACTCTTCTGATTGATAGTGTTACATCATATGTTGACCGTGGATTGGCTGGACAGGTACATACTTATACAGTGAGGTCATTGAATGATGAGGGTGTGTCGCCATTTGTGGGACCAGTAATGGCTACAGTGCCTGATTTGTGCCCAGGACAAATACCAGAAACCCCATCACCTATAGTATTGGGGTATGTTCGGTGTGACGACAAAATCACTGTTCAGTGGCCAGCCGTATCCGGAGCTACTAGTTACCAACTTGTTGGCAGTGCTAGCTATACTGGATCCAATACCTTCTATGTTCATACAGGTATTACACAGGGCAATTCGTATCAATACCGGGTACGGGCATCCAATACTTATGGTAATTCAAATTATTCTGGGTTTTTCAATGTGTTCATACCTGTTGATTCTTCGTGTGCCGCCACCACCTACACTATCACCGCTACGGCTGGTAGTGGTGGATCCATCTCTCCATCAGGAGCGATCAGTGGTCTTGCCGCTGGTTCGAGTAGAACCTTTACCATTACCCCAAACAGTGGCTACAGTATAGCTTCAGTTTTTGTCGATGGTACCAATATCGGAGCCGTAGGGAGTTATACCTTTAACAATATCAATGCCAATCATACGATTCAGGCGAATTTTACTGGCGGAGGCGGAGGCACACCAGACCTTTCCATCATTCGAAATGACGGTCTTACGGGGGGGCCAAGTTTTAATAATCCCACAGGTATTCGGTTTTCTGGCATGGCCTACAATGCTTTTGCAACGACACCTGCAGGAGTATCCTTCTCAGCAGAAGTAGAAATTGATTGGAACAATGCTAATAGTTGTTCGAGTCCATCGGTGGATAGCCGTCGAGTAGTGGTACAAAGTCCGTGGAGTTCTGTTGGTATAGGAACTGGTAATCCCAATTGGAGTAGTGCAGCATATGCTGACTACCTAGCGGGTGAACTTCAGAACGGTACGCACTGTTACCGCCTGATCATTGACCGCACTGGTGCTATCAATGAACAAAACGAAGGGAACAATACTACGCCTTGGAGGCTCATTATGATCACGGGACTTGGCGGCGGTGGAGGCTTCGTTTGTACCGGCACTCTCCCAGCCAATGCCTCAGTCTATGCTGGTGACAATACCGGTCTCTCGGCCAATACACCCTATAGTTATTCGGCTACCAACACCGTGTCAAAATGCCAGTACGCTTGTAACAGTGGCTATACATGGAATGGAAGTGTATGCCAAGGTGCCGCCACCACCTACACTATCACCGCTACGGCTGGTAGTGGTGGATCCATCTCTCCATCAGGAGCGATCAGTGGTCTTGCCGCTGGTTCGAGTAGAACCTTTACCATTACCCCAAACAGTGGCTACAGTATAGCTTCAGTTTTTGTCGATGGTACCAATATCGGAGCCGTAGGGAGTTATACCTTTAACAATATCAATGCCAATCATACGATTCAGGCGAATTTTACTGGCGGAGGCGGAGGGTGTAGTGGTCCTGTAGCCCCCGTATCACAGTCCGTTGTGGCTAATCAGTTTGGGGGGGCTGTCTGGGGTACTGGACCCTTTACCACCGATTCGGATCTTTCGACAATCGCTCGCTTCCTTGGGGCACCACAAAATGGTAGCGCATTACTCTCGATTACTGATATTGGTTGTGTAAATAACTTTGCGAGTGGAACTCAAAACGGGGTGACTACTTTGGTATTCGGATCATTTCGAGGTATGAACGTAAGTTGTACCAGCGGGTGCAGTGGAGGTAGTGGCTCTAACCTTAAAATTTGTCCCGATACCAACCCGAGTATAGCAGTAGGTGAATCACGACAATTCAGAGCGTTCTATAATCCGACTGGTCTTACCACCACCAACTGTACGGTACTCCTCGCAATACCAAATTGGGGTAGTAGCAATGGTAATTTTGATGTGACTTGGTACGGAGCGTCCACATGGTCCATGCAGAGTGGAGGGACATATGCGAGTGTTGATAATACCTCCAATAAAGGGAGGGTAACGGGTACTTCTGCGGGGAGTGCGGTAATACATCTAAATCATGCTGGTAATGTGACAACTGCAAGTGTGACGATTAGTGGCGGTGGTGGAGGTAGTGGCTCTAACCTTAAAATTTGTCCCGATACCAACCCGAGTATAGCAGTAGGTGAATCACGACAATTCAGAGCGTTCTATAATCCGACTGGTCTTACCACCACCAACTGTACGGTACTCCTCGCAATACCAAATTGGGGTAGTAGCAATGGTAATTTTGATGTGACTTGGTACGGAGCGTCCACATGGTCCATGCAGAGTGGAGGGACATATGCGAGTGTTGATAATACCTCCAATAAAGGGAGGGTAACGGGTACTTCTGCGGGGAGTGCGGTAATACATCTAAATCATGCTGGTAATGTGACAACTGCAAGTGTGACGATTGCAGGGCCCCCGGTTACCGTTGATCTCAAAATCAATGGTTCCGATGGACCTCTCAATCTCGGGTCGGGAAACATGACCTTGAGCTGGACGACCAGTGGTGCCAGTAGCTGTACAGCTACTGGTCCTGGCTGGTCAGGAGCAAGACCTACTTCAAGCGCCGGAGAAACTATTCCTGCCTTCACAGGGACCTACACTCTTACCTGCACCAATGGTTCAGTTGACGGTAGTGATTCGGTAGATGTCGCTCTCTCCTGTACTCCAAGTTGTACGGAATGGACTCCTTGTGGCCCACCGTGCTCTGGTGGTGATGGTACTCAGTCTCGCACCTGCACCACAGCCACCTGTTTGGTAACTCCTCAGACTCAGAGCTGTAGTATCAAGACCTGCCGTGATCTCAATTGGAAAGAGATTGGCCAATAGCAGAGGAGTAAAGGCCTCTTTTCTTGTAGGTAATAAAGTTTAAAAAGTTTAATTAGTTAGCGTTGTAGAGTATGTCAAAACATCATGTGGCTTCTTGGGGGGCAGGGTTTATTACCGGTACGTTTCTCTTTCTCCTGGGACCATTTTTGGTTCTTGCCGAGGAGTCTTCTTTGGCAGAACTTTCGTGTGTACCAGAAAATGGAGTTGGGAGTGAACAGGATTTTTCTCAAAATAAAGGAGAGTCTGTAACGTTTCATTGTTTGGTGACCAACTCTAGTAAAGAGACACGTACCGGTTTGTTAGTAGGCAAACAAGATTTCAATGGCGAAGCTCGAGCTGTGGCTGAGTCAGTAGCTGTTGATGGCGGGCAAAGTGTCTCACTCACTCTTTCGTTTCCTCCAGCTATGGTTCCTGGTCAATATGTTTATTCTTTTGTAGTACTTGGACAAGAGAGTCAAGAACTTTCGATGAAGAGTACACTCACTGGGCAGATAGCCGGTGAAGAAGGTGCGAGAATCTCATTGGTTACTCTGGGTCAGCCAGAGTATCAGTGGGGAGATACTGTTTCTCTCTTGGTTTCTTTGGCTGGGGTAGCGGAGAATACTTTTTTGGAAAAAAACCTCAAAGTGAAAGTAAGTATGTTGGCATCCGATGAAACGGATTGCCAGGAACTTCTTGGGGAAACCGTGGTAACACAGCCCAAACAAGAATTTTCGTTGACTTTACCAGGGGCAGTCATTTGCACCAATGCCTTGCGTGTGACACTCCTTGGCAAAGGAGGAGATATGCTTGATCAAAAAGTTGTCGCTCTTTCATTGGTGACCAAAGAGAGTGCCTCCATGATGAACCAGTTGCCATCTTCTCGTTGGCTCTTGTGGGGAGGAGTAGTGGGAGGGGTGATTCTCTTGCTGGCAGTTCTTTTTCTTCGTCACCGGAAGAATCAATAGTAGATAGTACGTAGTCCTGTATTGTTGCGGTTGACCACTAGTCTATAGAGACTAGTGGTTTTACTTACCAGGAAACCTCGGACGATTAGCGCGGGGAGGAGGTTATTGAGTAGGATTATGTGGGAAGACTCATTATACCTGTCAAGCTGGTACATACGGACAGACAGGTAGCTGCGGTGATACAGGGTGCGGTTGGACCTGTCTCGCAGGAACACACCACGGTCAAGGATTTGCAAACTGCATCGAGTATTTCACTGATAATGTTTGTGGAAACAATAAAGTAGAGAATGGAGAACAGTGTGATGATGGTGCTGCTCGGGGAGCTTGTCCGTACGCTTGCAGTTGGCATTGTGAGATTAATGATTGTACACCACTTGCCTGCGGTCCTTCCAATGGTGCATCAGGTGCACCGGTTGAACCGTTGTGTATTGGAGGTGGAGCCATGGCATCTTCATATGTAGTTACAGATATTGGTGGTGGTAAGCGTTATGACTGGAACTGTAGCATTGCGGGAAAGTCTGAACCATCGTATAAGTGTTCTTCAGGTGTTATTTCGCTAAGTAATGAAGCTTCCTGTGGTACTTTGGCGGCTACGCTGGGTAGTGATGGTAGTGTTTCGGTAGTTAGTTCATCATATTGCACCGAGGGATGGCCTGAGGCTATTTCTTGTACTACCGCATCAAGTAGTATTAGTTGCACTTGGCTTTGCCGAGCTCAGAGTGGGACAGCATCAACTTCTTGCTCGGGGACTGCCTTTGTGGATTAGTAGGAGAGGGATTGTTAACATTGCAACAAAAAGATTTACGATTTCACAGGAGGGTTTAAGTTAAAAAAGTTTTCTTTTTAGCGAAAAACCATATGAATTCGTATGATTCCGGATATATGCTGCTGTAAGAAAAAAACTACAAAGAATCATCACCAAATAGGTGATCATGACAGCAGTTGCCCAAGGGCTTTTTTGTCTCTCGTCGGGCCACCTATAATTGGCCTACTAGATACAAACGTTTTGGAACAGAGGAGATCATTTTCATGTTCCATCTCACCATTTCTACCAGATCTTGAAGCGAACCAACACTGGCTACACTGATGGCTATACTTGCTAGCAAGAGATAGCGGAAGGAATGCTCTACGTTCATGAAATACCAGGTCAAGAGTTCCAGATGGACACTGCCCATCTCTTTATCTACAAACAAGGCAAGGTCTCTGCGCCATCATTCATAATGTCACGAGAGGGTCTTTGTCTGGTCAATGCAGTACCGCCAATCAGGACAATGCCTTGGACTTTCTCAAACAACAAGACATCACTTACCGGAACAATATCCCATATTGTCTGGAAGAGAACAGTAAGATTGAGTATTTTTCACTGTACCCTGAAAGAGAAGAATATCCACCGTTCTTTCCGAGCAGAGGATTCCTTGGGAATGGTGCAGTATCAACCCTCTCTCCCTTCACTACTACAATTTCTGGAAGAAGCACCGAGGACTGGGGATAGATGAAAGATTTTTCTGTAGTGGCTGGTGGAATTGGGAAGTGTCAACTTGACGCTGCAATGGTACGTTTGATGAAGAAGATGAGATACATAGGTAACACTCTGAAAGGAGCGGATTTGAAGAATT
>CAZRXW010000027.1:0-12472 GCA_964604195.1 uncultured Bdellovibrionales bacterium | reverse complement strand
CTTTGACTCCCTGTCTTCCTGTATAGAGGTTCTAATAGTGTTCAGTAGGCGGAGCACTGAAATTTGAGGCTTATGCAGGCCTCATTTTTTGTTACCAAAAAGAGGATTTGAGCTGGTATACTGAAACTATGTTTGAAAACCTCCCACAATCATTTTCTCGGGAAGCGTTAGATGAAAGTTGGTATGCCCAATTTGAAAAGATTGGCGGTTTTCAGGCCTATGAATATTTAGATGGAGATAGGCAAAAAAGAGAATTAGAAAAACAAGCATTTTTAATTGGAGAGAAAGAAAACCCCGATCTTGATTATCCTTTGCTAAATATTGAAGACATAGCAAGGCGTGAAGAGGCCCTCTTAAACCTGAAGAATCTGGTACTCGGAGGAGAGAAAAATGAAGTGGTAAAACAGGTGTATAGATGGAAGATAAAACGAAAAAATTGCAGAAAATCGATTACTGAGAGCTACGGCTACAGCGGATCAGCGGAAATTTAAACGGTATACGGAGTTTATTTATGGGAAGCCATCACCTGAAATTTTCTCGTACTCTTTAGAAAAAGTACGAAGTCTTGTAAAGAAAGCAGGCGAAAGTGGTATCCAAGAAATTCAAGACACTGGAAGAGATCTTGATCAGTTGCTCAAAAGTAGAGAAGGTTTTTCGATAAATCTTCCTTCGAAGGAAACTCAGGATGTAGCAAAAGAGGCAACGTTGAAAAGTGTGGGGGATATTGTAAATGTGGGAGCAGATCCAGCTCAAGAGTTTTCGGCTGAAGAAATTAAAAGCCTTTTTGAAGTAGTGCTTCGGGAGCTTTCAGCTGAAGGGTGGATGGTAGTAATCAATCCAAATAAGAATGGTATTAGTGTTAATCAGGAAAAGAAATCTGTAGAAGTTCCTGAAAAAAGAAAACTTTCTTTCCGGGCGCTCAAAGGTCTGATAGCACACGAAATAGGAACACACGCTGCTCGAAGAATCCGCGGGGAAAGAACGAGGCTAAAGATGCTTGGACTCGGTCTTGATCGCTATGAGGGAGGCGAGGAGGGGGTTGCGACACTTAGAGAACAAGTTCTTGAAGGTGAGGTGAAGGATTTTTCTGGATTTGATGGGCATTTCGCTATCGGTCTTGCCACTGGGGTTGATGGTCAGCCTAGAGATTTTCGACAGACCTTTGAAGTTTTGAAAAAATATTATCAACTCCAGAGCATGTTAAGGGGTGTGGTCAAAGAGGAGGCCGAGAAAAAAGCTGCAGATTCTGCTTGGAGTCGCTGTGTCAGAACATTTCGTGGGACTAATTCTCAAACTCCAGGGACTTGTTTTACGAAGGATATTGTTTATCGTGAAGGCAATATAGCAGTATGGGAATCTGTTGCTAAGAATGCACCAGAAATGAGTCGATGGGATGTAGGGAAATACGATCCTTCCAATCCTCGGCACATCTGGGTTTTGGATCAGTTGAACATCACTGATGAAGAATTAAAAACCCTTGAAGAATAATGGTTCTGACATCGTATCATGATACGGAGCACTGAAATTTGAGGCTTATGCAGGCCTCATTTTTTGTTACCAAAAAGAGGATTTGAGCTGGTATACTGAGGCTACGATTCTTTGAATTGGTTTAGATGATCTTATGAAGTTAATTACAGTGACGATAGTTGGGATAGCTGGATTGCTCTTTTTGTATTTTCTCCTGGATCATTTTTGGTCACCAAAAACATTAGGGGAAATAAAGATACCAAGTATTCCTCGAGAAAGTTGTTTAAAACATAACTCAGAAAAACATATGGAAAGAACAAGCAAGGAGTTGGAACAGGGTCAGAGAGCCTATTTTGCTGGAGGTTGTTTTTGGTGTACCGAGAGTGATTTTCAGAAAGTCCCTGGAGTAGCTGAAGTTATTTCAGGTTATGCCGGAGGTCATGTTGCTGATCCGACTTATAGCGATGTCACGAGTGAAAAGAGTGGACACAGAGAGACGGTCGAGGTCTATTATGATCCAGCGAAGGTATCGTATCGAGACCTTGTGCGCTACTACCTCATGCATATCGACCCAACGGATGCTGGTGGGCAGTTTTATGATCGTGGTGAAAGTTATCAATCGGTAATTTTTTATCAGTCGGAAGATGAGAGGGTTATTGCCATCCAATCTATACAGGAGCTAGAAGAAGCAAAAATTTTTGATGGACCGCTTGCCGTGAGGGTGTTGCCCTACACAAATTTTTATTCAGCAGAAGCATACCATCAAAATTATAGTGAACAGAATACTACTAAATACTGTGCATATCGCGAGTCGAGTGGGCGAGATGCATTTCTCAAAAAATATTTTGAGAATAAAACCTGGGAAGATGTCGTTGGGTCGACTCACAGGCAAGGAGCAGAAGAGCGTAGAGATCTTTCTCGAGAGATTGATTTCTCTCGATACGTAAAACCGAGCGAGGAAGAGCTGAAGAAAACCCTGTCAGATCTAGGGTATAAAGTGACTCAGGAAGGCGGGACCGAAAAACCATTCGACAATGCTTACAATCAGAACTATGAATCCGGGATATATGTAGATATTGTGAGCGGTGAACCACTGTTCTTATCGAGTGATAAATACGACAGTGGTACTGGCTGGCCGAGTTTCGTAAAACCTATAAGCGCAGAGTATATTTCTGAAAAGGAAGATTGGAGTCTTTGGGGTGTACGAACAGAGGTACGCAGCAAGTATGGCGATAATCATCTCGGACATGTTTTCTCTGACGGGCCAAAAGATAGAGGGGGTCGGCGCTACTGCATGAACTCCGCAGCACTTCGTTTTGTCCCAAAAAAATCCATGGAATCTGAGGGGTATGGGAGGTTTTTGCCACTACTAGGTTCTTAGATTGCGTCTACGAGGCCGATACTATTTTTGGTATCACTATTGTATAGCTGAAGAGACCGACTCTCACCCTGGTCTTGACTGAACGAATCGAACTCCGTAAGGTAAGCGTGAGGTTTGAGTAAGAAATCTCTCGAAAAAGTTTTTTATTTTTATGAAATTATTTTTGGCAGGACTATCGGTAATAGTGGTAGGGGTGTTTCTTTTGTGGAACGATCGCTCTCAGAGTGATGAGTCAATTGTTATTTCTCAGACTCCGCCTATCTCTCCCAAGGAAAAGGTGGCTATTCAAGTTCCTGAAGTACCTGGTATTCCCCATCAAATTTGTGATATCCGTGACTACGGGGCTCGAGATGAAGATGGTTTCAAATCTACCGTGGCTATCAAAAAGGCTATTGATGATTGTGCTGCCCAAGGAGGGGGATCAGTCGTCATTCCTCGAGGCAAGTGGCTTACCGGAGCAGTGACCTTCAGGAGTCGTATCAATCTCTTCCTTGAGGAGGGGGCTGAGCTAAGTTTTACTACAAATCTCAATGATTATCTTCCGGTAGTGCTCACTCGTTTTCAGGGAATTGAGTTTTATAATTATTCGCCACTTATCTACGGAAAGGATCTGGAGCACGTAGCGATCACTGGGAGGGGAAAGCTTATTGGTAATGGAGAAAAGCGGGAAGACTGGACTGGATCTGGCGATTTTGAAACAGCGAGACAGAAGCTCTTTCTTCTGTCTCGCCAGGGGATATCAGTTTCAGAACGGGTGTTTGGTGAAAAACAATCAGGTATTCGGCCATCGTTTATTCAATTTGTGAATACAAGAGATATTCTTTTGGATGGATTTACCGTTGAGAACGGTCCATTTTGGACTATCCATCCTCTGTATTCGGAAAATTTTATTGCGAGGAATTTGCATATCGAGACCTGGAGCAGCAATACTGACGGCATTGCGCTCGATTCAACCAAGAATGTACTCATCGAGAATTGCTTTTTTTCAACAGGAGATGATGCTATATCAATCAAGTCTGGAATTGATGAAGATGGTCGTCGGGTGAATATACCTACCGAACATGTGCGGATTAGAAATATCACTGTTGTTCATGGGAGCTCGGGTGTCTCTATCGGGAGTGAGATGTCTGGCGGGGTGCGTGATGTCGAAATACAGGACAGTCATTTCGAAAATACTCGTCACGGATTCCGTCTTAAGACAACTGAAAGTCGAGGCGCTTTTGTAGAGGATGTTCTTGTTGAAAATGTAACCATGGATCATATGTCAGGGGATGCTCTCGATATTAATTTGATCTATAGTTCTGCTCTACAAACTGATAATTCGTTTAAACCACTGATCAAAAATATTGTCATGCGTAATATTAGTGGCACTGGTGCGAAGAATGGGGTAGTAAATATAGATGGCATGGCTAATCCCAATATGGAGAATGTCCGTTTCGAGAACATTGCTTTCACTAATTCCAAAATGGCTGTTCGTATTAAGCATGCTGACCAGGTCGTATTAGATAATATTCGAGTAGAAGCCGCCAAGAGTCCTTTATACGTGATTGAAGAAGCGCAAGATATTCTTGCTCAAAATATGACTTGTATGCCTGGTGTTGAACCTTGTTTTGAAATTGATGGTGGGAAAACCCGAAACATTACTTTGAAAAACATTGACCGTCGGGGAGTAACAAATTTTCTGAATGTAGGGGATCATGCCTCTATTGGTCAAATTGGTATTGAATAAACCTTATGTATTTCACTGAGAGTTTTCTCAAAAAACTATACATATTAGGTTTGGGGTTTGGTTTTGTGCTACTTGTATGTGATCTCGTAGCGTTTTTTGTTGTCCCAAACACATTTTTTAGCAAGATATTTATTGCTACCAAAGAGCAAGCTCCACTCACTTGGCTTAGTTCAGTTTCGTTTCTCTTTCTCGCTCTTGCTGCTTTGGCTACTCAGCACGCCACCAAAAAAGTATACTGGGGACTTTTATCGCTTATTTTCTTTTTCTTCAGTATTGATGATGCAGTATATCTTCACGAACGGATTGCTGGTTACTTCCGTGACCACATAGTTTTACTCCAGGATTTCCCTAGTTATATTTGGGCAATACTCTATCTCCCCTTACTACTTTTTTCTCTAGGAACCTTACTGATTCTTTTATGGAACAAGGCTGATCGGAGACTTCGTTTCTCGGTGGCCGCTATATTTGCCCTGCTCACCTTGGCAGCTATACTTGATTTCACTGATGGACTTTTTCAGCGAGATGTGGATCTCGCTCTATGTGCAACCAAGGAGTGTCATCGTACTGTGCTCCATCTTATGCGTCTTACGGAGGAAATTCTTGAAGTTTGGTCTATTGGCGCGCTCGGGTACCTAGTGTCTCTCGAGTTCTGTCTTCTAAAGAAAGAAAAATAGCTCTTTAATTTTTGGAAGGTGTTTTTAGCGGGACTAGTTTTAACGGTATAATAAAGAGGTTAATTCTCATTTTAGTTGCTATGAATAAGCAGTACGTGATAGCCCTATTGGTAGTTACGGGAATAGCATTTACCTCAGGTCTTATCTTCGGAAGGCAAAATAGCCACCCCATGGCTGATGGGCAGCCTTATCCTCTTCAGAAAAAAAATGTTGACCAGAGAATCTCTAACCATGCAGATATGACCATGAATGAAATGGTTGATGGACTACAAGGAAAAACAGGAGATTCTTTTGATAAGGCATTTGTTGAGATGATGATAGTCCATCATGAGGGGGCCGTAGAAATGGCAAAACTTATAGAGGTCCAGGGAAAACACAATGAGCTAAAGAAACTTGGCCAAGATATCGTTACGACTCAAAGTCGAGAAATTGATATGATGAAGGGCTGGCTTCGTGACTGGGGATATGCATCTCAGTCAGACGATACGCATAACATGGATCACTAATCTTCTATGCGAGACTTACTTCTTTGGTGCTTTGGTTACGCCCGACATTTTTTTGGCGTGATAGCTTTGTTTTGCGTCTCTATGCTGACAGTTGGTTGGGTGCTCCAATATGCTGTCGGCCTTACTCCGTGTCCACTCTGTATTATCCAACGTTTCTTTTTTGGAGGCGTTGGAGTGATCGCTTTCATAGCATGGCTTCATAGAAGGGGAGAAAAAGTATATCTTGCAACCATGTTTGTCCTAGCTCTTCTCGGGGGATTAGTAGCTGGACGAAATGTCTATATTGAGTGGGTTCCGCGTGGTTTAGACACGAAGTGTATTCCGTGGATGGAATCGTTTACTGATTGGATCACCGTTCTTTTCCAGGCCACTGGGGATTGCACGAAGAGAGACTGGACTCTTTTTGGGGTATCTATTCCTGAGTGGTCACTCCTAGCTTTTATTTTTTTGACAGTAACTACTGGCTATATGCTTGTCCAAAAGACATCCAACGATCTAGTTTCTGATCAAAAATAACAGCGTCAGCCAGGGTTCTGGCTGACGCTTTTTTGGTTCTGTTAGAACCGATAGTTGATGAAGAGGGTGGGGCGTACCTGCGAGTGAGAGGTATTGGCGAGATGGCTCTGGTAGGGCTGGTAGCCACCAAAGACGTCATTTGGCACTTCGACAGAGTGTCCCCAGAGCTTGATTCCCTGTGGCAGATATATCTGCATAGCGCTTACTTCGAATTCTCCAATGTGGATGCTGGCGGCAACATTGGGGAAGACAAAGGGGGAAAAGATGGCTTCACGTCCGAGACGTTTCTCATAGTAGATGCTGCCTATTTCAGCTCCTACAAAGAGCCTTACTCTCTTGATAGGGACAGAGATACTGTTGAGCCAGCGTGTCTCCAGGTCAATAATGGTTCATCTTTTTCCTACCCCAAACACCAGGGTGTTGCCGTACTGACTGTTCTGAAGTCCGAGCGTGATCCCATAGAGATTTTTCTCAAAATCAAGATAGCAGCGCCCGCCATGGCCGCCATTATTTTGATTGAGTCTGCCGTTGAGATCTCCGCCTGGATGGGCCGAGTGACCGAAGAAGAGATTGGCAGTGCCATAGCAGTGATTCTGTGAATACTTCCGAGGGCCCATCTCTGACTGGCCGGATGCTTCAATCGTAACTAGATCAAGACTGTGCTTTCCCGTCGGGAGATTTAGGTTGATGGTTGACTGGGCTGAGGCTGCGCCAATCCAGAGGATGACTGAGAGAAGCACAAGGAGGGATTTCCAGTGATGCATGCTTGTCTCCAGGTATTTCGTACCAAGTGGTACTTACTCGGGATAGTATTCTTGGTGAAATTTCCTGTCAATGCAGCCATTTTCACAGAAGAAATCAGACAATATACTATAGCAGTATGTTTGGTTTTAATCACCAGGAACTCAAGATTCTTACATCGCTTTCTACCCCGGAAAAAATCCAGGACTTTTTGGATGCCCTTCCAGCTAACTTTAGCGAGCAAGGCGATACACTCTATTCTCCACGTTTGGTACTTCGAGAAAAAAAAGCTCAGTGTATCGAAGGGGCTCTTTTGGCGGTAGCAGCACTTGCTGTACATAAGCAGCCGGCTTGGCTCCTTGACCTGAGAGCCAAGCGCTATGACGAGGATCACGTAGTCACCCTTTTTAAGAAGGGAAAATATTGGGGAGCTCTTTCCAAAACAAATCATGCTGTTCTTCGTTACCGCGATCCTATCTATCGGAGCGTTCGTGAACTCGCCCTCTCATATTTTCATGAGTTTTTTATGCTTCATGATGGCCGGAAAACGATGATTGATTATTCCGGGCCATTTTCGCTTGATCGTTTTGGTACTGCGTGGATGACTAGTAAAGAAGATATTTGGTTTATCGGGATGGCTCTTGATGATTCGAGGCATTTTCCCATTCTTCCCAAAGAAGGGGTCAGGTTGCGCCCCGCAACGCCTTTAGAAAGATCAGCCTACGCTCTTACTGAGTGGCAAGAAAATGGCGGCCATGCCTGAATTTCAATGCATGATAGAATGATGAGAGAAATTTTCTCATGAAACTGAATCATTCTCGACAATTTCGTTTCCTAGCACGACTTCACTTCTGGGTACTTGGAGTGTCACTTTTTGGCTATCTGGCACTGATTTTTATTCTCGGACCAGGATTTCTTTCTTTTGATGTAGCCCAAAAAATTCGAGCGCTTGCCGATGAGGTAATCGTCGTAACAGCCGTGGTACTTGGCCCACCATCAGTTCCTGTGGTTACGGCTACGCCGACCTGTGTGGGGGGGAGCCCAAGAATTGTACTTGATTGGGCAGATGATGCCGCCACTACTACCTGGGATATAGATCGGGACAGTAGTGTCCTTACTACGGGGCTTACCAGTTCTGGATATACCGATACAGCTGTACTGGGTAATGTGAGTTATAGCTATACAGTGACTGCTCTTGGTCCGATGTCACCAGGAATCGCTCTTTCTTCAGTAGTTTCTGCTACTGCTATTGATTGCTCCAGCCTCCTTCCCCCAGCCAGTCTCACCCTTACGAGAATTGGCAATAAAAACATCACTCCACCAAGGTCTTTCCCTATTAAGGTTGAGGATACTCGTCCGCGTATTCGAGGGAATACGAACGTGGCAAATGCAGTGGTGAATATAACGCTAACGAAACCAAGTATCACAGCAGAAATTTCAGCGAATGCCAACGGATATTTTTCGTGGAAACCTCCTCGAGGGCTTCAGGTTGGGCGACATACTTTGACGGTCATGGTTACTGATCCAAATGATAGTACTCGTACAACGAGTGAAACTCTTGAATTTTATACCAAGAAAATAGAAGAGGATCAGGAAGAAGCTGATACTTTGATGATTACTCAAATAGAAAACCAAACTCCTTTTGACTATACGCTTACAATAATTTCTCCAGAGGCCAAAGTGAGGCAAGGTGATCGGCTTGAGTTTTTGATAAAACCAGTACGAGGTCTCTTTGCTTCGGATACGATTTTTGAACCAAGAATAGTCAATGAACGGGGAGAGATTGTTTTTGTTGCTCCAACTCAATCGGTTACTCCCGGGGGCCGGCCAGGGCTTTCTTGGTCTATGGATATACCAGTGTATATTCCAGAGGGGAAATATAGCCTTCAGATAGAAGCCTTCTTCCGAGGTATTTCCGTTACTCGTTCAGCATCTTTTGAACTTGAGGTAAAACCACTCTTTCGACTTGGGGATCACGGTACTATTAGTTATGCTGAGGCAGTAAGTTATGTTGGTTGGATTCTTTTTGGAGTGTTAGGTATTCTAGTGAGTTTCTTTCTCTTCTTTTTGCGAGAATACTGGCTTTATTTGCAGAGTGCTCGTCATATTACGGAACGAGAACTTCGTCGCTTCGGAATGATTTCTTGGAGAAAGGGGGTGGACAAATCATGATAGAGATTAGTGAGCTTGTACTCCGTTTTCTTACGGGTGGCATCTTGCTGCTGACACTGGTGTTTGTCGTGGGTATTGTCTGGCGAGTCGAAGCTGAACTTGATACAGCGTACAAGTGGTATACTTTGGCAGTTATTTTTTCTGGTGTTGCTGAAGTAGTGGAAATAATCCCGGGACTCTCTCTCTTTTCTTGGGGTGAACTCGTATCGCCAGCAGCGAGGTTACTAGCGGCAGCAACTCTTTTTTTGGGAATGTATTATATGCGTGACTTGGTACGACGGATGGATGGAGAGAAGAATTCAAAATAGCTTGCAGTTTTCATTCTTTCAAACAGGGGTAGAGCCCTGTTTTTTCTTGATTACAAGAGAGGACTTTGTTATCATGGACCACATTGTATTCCAATGATTAGCCTTATTCTTATGACAGAACGTATCAAGCGTATCCCCAAACCGTTCTATGCTGTGCGAGTCGGCCGCTCTTCTGCTGGACTGGGTCTATTTGCTGAAGTGGATATTCCAAAAGGTCGGCGCATTATTGAGTATGGAGGGTGGCTTATTTCTACCCAAGAAGGGGATGATCTTGAGGATCGAAATAAATATATTTTCAACATAAATAGTCGTTGGGATCTTGACGGGAGTCCGAGGTGGAATACTACTCGTTATATCAATCATGCCTGTCGCCCAAATAGTGAGGCTATGACTATTGGTAACCGAATAATGATTACGAGTAGGAAGAAGATATTAGCCGGTGAAGAAATCACCTATAATTATGGCAAGGAATACTTCAATGGCTACATCAAACCTATCGGCTGTCGATGCAAAACTTGTTCTCAGAAAAAAAAGTAGAAAATCTGCGAGAGACAAAAAGACAAATCCCGATATCTATTGGGATTTTTTGTAATAAAAAAAGCCAGGATCGGACCATCCTGGCAAGAACCTATAAGGGGAGGAAGGACTCTTACAGGAGTCCAACCTGACCAAAAAAAGTGAGAGAGAGCACCGGTACCAAGGCGAGGAGAAAAGCGAATGATGTCTCATCACTAGCTTGTTTTTCCTGAGCGAGCTTAGCACAGGTAGGACACTGATCTCCCTCGGTGTGAGCCTCGAGAGGCAGAGGAGTAGTATCTGACATAGAATATGTTTTGTTTTTGTTTTTTATTAACGTACGACCTTGAAGAAAAGAGAAAGCGGAGTGACCAGAGTCACCCCGCTCTCAATTCAACATACTCAGTATAGCAAGAAAAAGAGGGGGAGTCAAGGGAGGCATTATCTGAGATGAGGACACTTCAGGTCTCCAAATAGATGAGAAGACAGGGGTACTGGTAGTGGGAAAATAACGCTATACTTTTCTAAGAGCGTCAATCTTTACACATCTATCCTACTTGCTATAAAGTAGGGTGTTGGTACTCTTTTTCCAATATATTCTTTAAGGCAACTACTTTATTATGAGTAAAAAATTCCTTTTTTTAGCGGTTCTTATCTTGCTTATCGGTGGGGTGTTTTTCGTGTGGATGAAAAAAAATAATAGTCTACTTCAGAAAGGGCAAGAAGAAATTATAACCAAAGGACCATCGCAATCGGTGGATATTTCTGATCAAGAAAAAGCTGAAAAGTATGCTGAAACTTGGAATGGCGATACTAATCAATGGACACTATATCAAAATAAAGAAGTTGGGATCGAGATCAGATATCCAGAAGAAATATTTTCTCCTTGGGAAATTAAACTAGACAACATGAGTGTTGACCCAACTTCTAGACCAAATGAGTTCCATTTTGAGTTAAGACAAAAGGGATATTTAATTGATGATTACAAGCATAAGCTTTCGATTAATCTACATTCTCTCAAATCAGAGAAGGAGTATTATGCTGAGCGGGAAAAAGATTTTGCTACAGAAACAGTGCTTTTTAATGGTAAGGTGTCCAAAATCTTTGGTAATAAAGATGAAGTGATTGCTAAGAAGAATCGATATGAGAACTTCCTAAAAAATGGTACGTGCGATCCAGATACATTTACTCTGGTTTTCGATGACACCATTTATCCAACAGGTGATTTTCGCAGCTACGTCCATGTTGGTTGTGAGGATGAAGCCATGGGAAAAATATACCAAGCTGTCTTTCGCTCGATATCTTTTCTTGATAGATAATTAGACTCTTTTTTGAATCCTCCAACTGACATTTTCATAGCTTATGGAGGTGTCTGAGGCGGATTCATGCTGAATCCATTTTGGTCCCTTCACAATTGAGGAGTTCAGAAATGAACGCATTGCTTAAGGTTTTTGTGCTGGTCTTTTCGGTTGTCACACTTCTTGCTTGCGGTGGCGGAGAAAGTGCTTCAGTGATAGCAGCTGAAGATGCGACAACGATGGGAAGAATGAAGATTCTCAGTGTTGCTTCGGACGGCGTCATGAGCGTCCAGCTACCGTTCCCTGACGGAGTAGCTAGAGAGTGTTACCAAAACAGCCATGACACGCCTACACATAGCGCCTCAAGTACCATGTCGGATCTGGACTTTGCTATGCCTGTAGGCAGTATCGTGGTTGCGGCAGCAGACGGGACGGTCCATATCCACGATGACGCTACCAAAACAGGCGGCTTTGGCTGGTATGTTGCTGTCGATCACGGAAATTACTGGACTATCTATGCCCATCTGAGCGGATTCATCGCTACAGAAGGGCAACAGGTAATTGCTGGACAACCAATTGCTTACTCTGGCGGGAAGGCGGGACATCCCGGTGCTGGTACTTCCACAGGTGCTCACCTCCACTTTGGGGTTCATAGTAGATCAGGCGTGGGCACGTCGCAACGTATGGCTGCCTATGCCCTGAATCGAAACACAGGAACACTTGGATACTTTGTGACTGGTAATGGCACAGTAGGGAGTGATTTCACGTGTGCGGTTTTTTCTTCTGATGGGAAAACCAAACTCGCCAGTGGTCACTTCTATGAATCTCGCCCAATCGGAGCCGTGTTTAGTGAATTCTCCTGCGAAGCTGTCTCTGGAGGGGGAGTCCTTTGCTGGAAAGGAAATCCTGTTGACTGTGTTGATGGCAACAGTCATGTCTGGTATCACAAGAACAATGAAGGGGCCTATCTCTCCGAGAGCAATTCTGGGACTTGGCAGAAGTGTCTCCAGACAACTGGATCAACCAACCTCCTTGTTTATCTCGATGGTGGCTATGGGGTTGGTGGCGTCGGCCCCGGTACCGAAACCGACGCAACCGATGATCTGCCTGATCCCCCCGACTTCGTCACCAAGCGTAGCTGGCTCGAAACTCCCTGGGGGTACG
>CAZRXW010000026.1:0-13846 GCA_964604195.1 uncultured Bdellovibrionales bacterium | reverse complement strand
TTCTTCAAATCCGCTCCTTTCAGAGTGTTACCTATGTATCTCATCTTCTTCAGTGGAGCAGTCTCTCAGCGCCCAAACACCCCTTTTTAGAGATACTGCATCGCAAAATCCCTCATATTTCGGAGTATCGGAAGCATCCGCTTCCCCTTCTCCTCCAAGTAATAAGAAACTGAGAGTTTATCCATTGCCTCCGTCCGTCGTCCAATAATCCCTTCGCTTTCGAGCATTTTGAGCCTCTTGGTAAGTGTCACTGGGTTCATATCGCCCAGTGCTCTCTGAAGAGCGCAGTATCGGAGTTCGCCTTGACCAAGTGCCTCAACAATAGAGAGCGTCTGGAAATCACCAAAAATTTTTAGGGCACGCTTAGGACACTTCCCTCCAGAAGTCATCACTCCCTCTTCATCTTTTCCTTGACGACTCGTTTTCATAACACTATACTAAATATAGCACTATGCATGTCGAAGTATAGGCCCCATTTATATCATAAGTATACTCCCCTATGCAACCAAAGGATATCCTAGACGCCCTACACTGGCGTGCTGCCGTGCAGTCATTTGATCCAGCCAAAAAAATTAGTTCCACTGATCTCGAAACTATCCTCGAAAGCGGGCGACTCGCTCCATCAAGTTTTGGTCTCGAGGCCTGGAAATTTATTGTGGTCGAAAATCAAACGCTCCGCCAAGCTATTCAGGAAGCAAGCTATGGTCAGCCACGGGTAACTCAAGCTTCTCATCTCATAGCTATCGCTCGTCGCACCGATGTGAGGCAATCCATAGCCGCCGAGCGTATTGACCGGACTGCCAAGATTCAAGAACAGCCAGTAGAATCACTCACTAGTTTTCGCCAAATGCTCGATGGAGTCATCGCTTCAAAAGATGATGCCTCACTCGATCGCTGGATTGCCTGCCAAACTTACATTCCTCTCGGCATTATGATGGAAACTGCTTCTCTCCTTGGGATTGATAATGCTGCTATGGAAGGGTTTGATCCTCAGGCCGTTGATACCGTCCTGGGTCTTGGTGACCAGCACCTTACTACGACGACCCTACTTGCCCTCGGGTATCGCCACCAGAATGATGAGGCGGCCAAAAAACCGAAAGTAAGACGTCCCGTCGAGGAAGTAACTTTGGTAGTGCGATAAAATTCAAAAACCGCTTCTCCTGGGAGAGGCGGTTTTCTATATGCTAGAGTAAGGAAAACAAGAAACCCTATGACTAAGAAAATCAAAGACTACTACGGTCTCGCCTGTGCCAAACTCATCGCCGAAAAGCTAGCCGCTCTCACACCTGATTTTTCGTCCGAAGAATTTCTCGCTGAACTGAGACGGACTCTACGCGGGAAAAGTTATAGCGAAAGACTCGACGCCTACGCTACTGCTTTCCATCATCATCTCCCCGGTACATATGATGAGCATCTCCAACTCTTCACTTCTCTCTTGGGGCCAAAGCTTGCCGAATCAAACGGTATGTTTCTCTATGGTTGGTGGCTCGCTCCTCTCGGCCGATACGTGGAACAGCATGGCACTGATCATTGGAGTATCTCTAGTCAATTTATTTATGAGCTTACCCAACGCTACACGGGCGAATTTGCTATTCGGCCACTGCTGGCAAGTGAACCGCAAAAAACTATGCGACTCATGCTCCGTTGGAGCCAAGATGACAGCGTCCATGTACGAAGACTCGCCAGCGAAGGGTTGAGGCCCAAACTCCCTTGGGCCAAAAAATTACTCGTAGCACTCCGCTATCCAGAACTCTATCAAAACATCCTCTCCAACCTTCGTCATGATGGAGACCGATTTGTCCAAAAGTCAGTCGGCAACAATCTCAATGACCTCATGAAAGAAGATCCTGCGTTTGCTCAGGCTATTATCGCGGCATGGAAAAAAGAAGGACTCTCGTCAGCTACCGAGTGGATTATTCGTCACGGTCTCCGCAATCAAAAAACTACAGCAACAAAAACAAGCAATTGAATCACACTCTCCTCCGGGGTATACTAGGAAGAGATAACTGATTCAAAGTTTGCTTATGCAGCTCGCCTTTTTTGAAATTCAAAAGTGGGAAGAAGAAACTCTCAAAGAGCGGTTCGCTGGACATCAGCTTTTTTTCTTTGACCGCACCATCGAAGAAAAAGACCTCACCTCACTCGCTGAGTGCGAAGTCCTCTCTGTCTTTATTTACAGCAAGGTTACCGCTGAAGTCATCCACGCCCTCCCCAAACTCAAACTCATTGTCACTCGCTCTACTGGTTTTGACCATATCGATCTGGAAGCGGCCAAAGAACGCTCTATCCTCGTTTCCAATGTTCCTTCGTATGGAGAAAATACCGTAGCCGAACACACCTTTGCTCTCATCTTGGCACTCTCAAGAAATGTCCACAAATCTCACGTGAGAAGACTCGCAGGTGATTTTGCCATCGAAGGACTGCGCGGATTTGATCTCAAAGGCAAGACACTCGGGGTCGTCGGCGCTGGCAAGATTGGCCTCCACGTGATCAAGATTGCCAAAGGCTTTGGTATGAAGGTACTTGCCTACGATGCTTTTCCCAATCAATTCCTCTCTGAAGTGCTCGACTTCCAGTATGTACCGCTCCACAAACTCCTCGAATCATCAGACATTATTTCTCTTCACACTCCCTACACCAAAGAGACTCATCATCTCATCAATCAGCACAATATCAATCTCATGAAGCCCGGTACTATTCTCATCAATACTGCCCGCGGCGAACTCGTCGAGACCGATGCTCTCATGATGGGACTCGACCAGGGCATACTCGCTGGAGTAGGCATCGATGTCCTGGAGGGCGAGCTCCTCGTCCGGGAAGAGAAAGAGCTCCTCAACAAACAAGATGGTGCACCAGAACTGCAGATGCTCGCCAAGGATCACGCCCTTCTCGGTCGAGATAATGTCGTCTACACTCCACACATCGCCTTCTATTCCAAAGAAGCACTCGAACGAATCCTCTCCACGACGATCGACAACATCGAATGCTACGCCCTGGGCCAATGCAAAAATGTGGTCACCCTAAATAAGTAAACAGGTTCTCTATGTTTGAAAAAAGTAGCAATCCATCAGCCGAACAGTATCTCGAGATCATAGAAAGTAGAGCCTACACAGAGTTGCTTCAGGCTCAAGAAAGAGTTGACTTACTTATGCAAGAGATAAAAAGAGTTTTTGCCACCACCTCTGATAAACAAACAGCCGAACGAATTATTTTGGAAAATTTTGCACCTCAACTCTCAGAAGCTCAACGCGAAGTAAACCGGGCAATCGAGGATTGGATTGACTCGATCAGAGAGCAACATCAGCTATCGTCTCAGAAATAACCCTCGTTTAACGAGAAGCGAGCCAGAGAATTGTTTGGTATTCTTTTTGTGTTACTAAGGTAATCGAAAGACGATTGCCTGGTCGAAGGATGACTAGATTTTTCAGAGCTTTTTCTTGGCGAAGTACCGATAGTGAGACAGTCCGTTTGAATTTTCTAACAAATTTTACCTCTACCAACATCCAACGCGGACGCTCTCGGGTAGCCTTGGGATCATAATAAGGACTACCCTGATCAAACTGAGTCTCATCGGGATAAGGTGTACTCGCTACGCGTGCTAGTCCCACTACCCCTGGCTCTGGACAGCTGGAGTGATAAAAAAGCACTTCATCCCCTATTCGCATCGTATCTCGCATAAAATTTCTCGCCTGATAATTGCGTACCCCAAACCAAGGTGCCTGTTTATCACGTGCGAGATCATTAATAGAGTACTCATCTGGTTCACTTTTCATGAGCCAGCATTGTTTGGTTTGTTTCATAAATTCAGTATACAAAATGTTTTGGGCCCGAGTCTCTTTGCGAAGAGCCCCGAGTCCGTGTCAGCACGCTACGCTGATTTCCGTTCTGCATCCCGTCTAGCTTAATGTTTGCGCTCCCATTGCTGATACATCTCTTCCTCCATATTGCAGAGCTCATCAGAACACTCGGGATCATACTTTTTCTCAACCAACAGACGATTTTTCCTTCTCTTACCAAGCACTTTTTTTCGGTGGGTAGGAAACATGCACCCAAACCTGACAGAAGTCGCCTGGATTTATCAGCTCACAACAGTAGTCACAGCAGTGATAAAACCATGCTATATGCGGCAATAGGAACGAAGAACTCTTTCGTATCGCCGATAGCTATCGTCATTGTCTGCGTAAAAATGATCGTCTTCTTGCCTTAATTGGAACAAAGAAACAACAGATATCTCTAATTGCATCACCTGCTCCAGTTTCAAAATATTGTTCAGCTAGGGACTCCAGCCAAACTTGAGGGTAGCCTAGCGAAAAGACAAGAAAAAGTCAGATTTGCCTCATTTGCACGAAAACCCTGTTTCACCTAGAATGGGGGTCATTTCGGACCTCTCTATATGAATGAAGCGTTTTACTTTCATCTCCTCAATTCTCTCCCTGGCTGCGGCAGCAAAACTCTTCGAGAGGCAGTGGCTTACTTTGGATCGGCCAGAGCCGCCTGGGAGGCCAGTGAAGCTACATGGGAGAGCATAAAATTCGCCAGTCGCTTTAACCCTACCGGTATCGACACCAAACGAGCTCTTATTGACCCGAAGCTCGAAGTCGAAAAGCTTATTAGCTCAGCTATTACAGTTCTCCCCTTTACTGATCCCGATTACCCCGTTCTCCTTCAAGAAATACCCAGTCCACCAGCTCTCCTCTACTTACGTGGTCACTGGAGACAATGGAATGAAAAGCCCTGTATTGCTGTCGTTGGTTCACGTGACTACTCGCCGTATGGGAAACAAGTGGCCGAAGAACTCAGTCGTGAGCTCTCGCGTGCTGGCATCACTGTTGTCTCTGGTCTCGCTTTTGGTATTGATTCTCTCGCTCACGAAGGAGCACTCCTGGCCGAAATGCCCACTGTCGCTATCCTTGGTGGTGGTATTGATGATGCCTCTATTGCTCCGCAAAGCCATCTCCGTCTCGCTCATTCGATTTTGCAGCATGGCACCCTCATCTCCGAATACGCTCCTGGAACACCACCAACGACTGGCACCTTTCCCGCCCGTAATCGGATCATCGCCGGAATGACTTTGGGTACCGTGGTTATCGAAGCCAAAGAAGAGAGTGGCAGCCTCATCACCGCTCGTCTCGCCCTCGATTTCAATCGGGAAGTATTTGCTGTCCCTGGATCAATTTTTTCACCACTCGCTACTGGTTCCAATAATCTCCTGAAGCAAGGAGCTAAACTCGTCACTGGTGTACAAGATATTTTGAATGAGTTACAGTTGGAAGCGTTCCCATCTCAGGCCGAGACAGCGAGCACCCCACTCCCCCACCTCAGCGAGGAAGAGCAAAATATTGTTGACTGTCTCTCACGTGACCCACTCCACATTGACAAGGTGTTAGAAGCCTCTAGACTAGAAACGACCAGGGGATCTGCCTTGCTCACAAAACTCGAGATGCGCGGACTCATCAAAAATATTGGTAACATGCAATACATTCGCATCAAATAATAATTTTGTTCTTGATCGTTTTCTGTTTTTGCTGACTCTCTTATGAAACTTCTCATCGTCGAATCCCCTTCCAAAGCCAAGACCATTGAAAAATATTTGGATGGCGAATACAAAGTTGTGGCTTCAGTTGGTCATGTTCGAGACCTTCCCAAAAGCAATAAATCAGCTATCGACATCAAAAACGGCTTCAAACCAAACTACGTGATTTCACCCGGCAAAGAACACATCGTCGAAGAAATTAGTCGACTCGCCAAAAAAAGTAAAGAGGTTCTCCTGGCTACTGACCCCGATCGTGAGGGAGAAGCGATCGCTTGGCACGTGGCCGAGACGGCCAAGCTAAAGAAGCCTTCGCGAGTACTCTTTTATGAGATCACTCCAGCAGCCATCAAAGAAGCCATCCAGCATCCGAGACCGCTCGATATCAATCTCCGTAAGGCTCAAGAAGCGAGGCGCGTACTTGATCGTCTCGTCGGCTACGATCTCTCCGGTCTCATCTGGAAAAAACTCCGCTATGGACTTTCGGCTGGCCGCGTCCAGTCACCTGCCCTCCATATTTTGGTGGAGCGAGAAAAAGAGATTCGCGCTTTCATTCCTGAAATTTTCTTCCTCTTCACTGGACAATTTCAAAATGATCACAAAGCTCAGTTGACCCTTACCCACACTACTGAACCTCGCCCCAAAAAAGATGAGGCCACCGTTCAACAAGAAGCAGCAGTACTCATAGAACGATCCAAAAAAACTCATTGGAAAGTAGCTGATGTCAAAGAAACTCCCGGAAAACGCAGTCCCTATCCACCCTTTACCACTTCTACCCTCCAGCAGGCAGCCAGCTCGCGTCTTGGCTTTGCGCCCAGCCGTACCATGAAAATCGCCCAGAAACTCTACGAAGCTGGTTACATCACCTACATGCGTACCGACTCAACCAATTTGAGTAAAGATGCTGCCAGTAGTATTCTTGCTCTCATTTCCAAACAATATGGTGAGAATTATGCTGTGTCTCGCACGTTCAAGACGAAAAGTAAAAATGCCCAGGAGGCTCATGAAGCTATCAGGCCAACTCATATTGATACTAAAATCTATGGTCGGACCGATGAAGAGAAGCGCCTCTACGCCCTGATTCGCACTCGTGCCATAAGTTCTCAGATGGCTGATGCCGAACTCATCCGTACCAAAATTGTTGCCGAAGCTCAGGATACAACAGTACCATCTTTCGCTGTTACTGGTTCAATCGTCGTTTTCCCTGGTTGGCTCACCGAAGATATCGCTGCCCGTGGTGAAGATACCGAACTTCTCAAAGTAACCGTTGGTGAGACACTTACACTCCTCGACATGACCAGCGAAGAAAAATGGACTGAGCCACCCAAGCGTTATACCGAAGCAGGACTCGTCAAGGAACTAGAAAAGCGTGGGATCGGTCGTCCATCAACCTACGCAGCGATTATCCAGACTATCCAAGCCCGTAATTATGTCGTCAAAGATGGCCGCACCCTTATTCCTACTGAAACCGGTGAGGTAGTAGATGATTTTCTTTCTGCTCATTTCGAACGTTTTGTTTCGGATACATTTACTGCCGAAATGGAAGATGAGCTCGATGAAATCGCCGAGGGCAAACGAGAATACGAAAAAACACTCAAAAACTTCTACGGGCCATTTACGAAAGAAGTAAAGAGTAAAGAAAAACTCGAAAAAATGTCCAACCTCGGTCCAGCGCCAGACACCATGAAGTGTCCAGTGTGCGGAAGTAGCATGATTATCAAGCTCGGCCGCAGTGGTAAATTTTACAGTTGTTCCAAATTTCCTGATTGTACAGGAGCGCTCACTCTCGAAGGGACAGTAGTCGAGGGACCAAAAGGAACTGGTGAAACCTGCCCTCAGTGCGGCAAGGGCGAACTCGTCGAGCGCAGCGGACGATTCGGATCATTTATTGCCTGCAACAATTATCCAAAATGCAAATTTATCAAAAAGGACGAAAATGCTCCCCAGGTAACAACTGGTGTAAAGTGCCCCGTCTGCAATAAAGGTGAAATGGCAGAACGTCGTGGCCGCTTCGGAATATTCTACAGCTGTTCCAATTACCCCGACTGTAAGCACGCCATTAAAGCCAAACCAACGGGCAGTCTCTGTACTTATAAGCGCGACGATAAAGACGGGAAGGAATGTGGTGCACTTATGATGGAAGGCACCAAGACGATCCCCGAAAGATGCTCCGATAAAACCTGTCCCAATCATAACCCCCATAAACTTGAGGAAAAGAAGTAGATAAAACTTGCCTGCCCGTCCGAAGTTCGAAGAACGAAGGAGGGTCCCAATCATAATCCGCACAAACTCGGTAAATAACTCTCTCTCAAAAAATGTTTGCGGCGAGGTGCGCTCTGCGCTCCCCGCCGTTTTCAATCCTTGAGTTTATTCACTTCACCGAAGTATTCAAGATAGTCAAATCCAGTCGGCAATCGAGCAAAGCTCGCGAGGTCTGCTCCAAGACTGACTCTCACCGCGAGCATCTTGTCATGTCTCATCTTGAAATCAAGCTGGAGACCCAGTTGATGCCGAAAATAGCGGAGTAGGAGCTCACCATAACTCCAAGCACGAGGCAAATGGTTTATCCTTTCCCAGAGTGCCCACACCTTGGCATAGTCTGGGATACGCACTACCAAGAAGTCATTTGTACAGCACTCGATCTGCGACGGATTCAAGATAGTGCCGAACGCTATCCAAACCACGCAGCGCGAATCAGGCGTCAACACTCCTCCAGTGATGTCTCTAAGCTCCACCTGAAGACTGATATGCTCAAACAGTCGATAATCCGGGGGACTCGTCACTACTTCGTCGTTGGTAATCAACATACAACCCTCCGATCTACTAGAGTGACCTGAAATTTTCGAGGTTTACCACCCCGAAACCGCACTCTAGCATGAGGATTCTCAGAAAATCAAATGGATCAAATATTGTATAAAAATGATTGACGGCGGGGTGCGCATGCTTGCACTCCCCGCCGTTTCAAGAGCCCGGATGAATCAGGCTGCAGCCTGAGCCAACACCTGACTGATAGGGGCAGACTGAACGTAGATGGCCCCCTCGGATTCTGCTGGATTGACCAGCCAGTCCCAGCGACCCATAATACCCGTCACTCCGACAAAGCCGATCTCTGAGCCAGCAATGTCGATGAGAAATTTGACCTGGGTCGGTTCCGCAAAAGCCGAGATGCTCCGGACATGGTTGCCAACGACAACCATCTCGCGACCCAGGGTTTCGAGCCTCACACAGTCGTTCCCGAGGGTTTCGAGATCGAAATCACAAAGCGGCTGAAGCGATAACCTAAGACCAGGCCTGACGAGCACCGCCTGCACGATGCGATTGGTTCCTTGCTCCGAACACTTTTCGATCCAGAGCACCATATCGACATTGGGTTGAAGCGATAGTCCGCTCCACTGAATGTTTTTCGGGAGATCGTTCCGGAGCGACACCGTCGTCTGTTGAGCGATTGTCATCACTACTCCTATTTCAAATTGTTGAGGGACCAAGTGAAACAAAAAAGCATCCACTGAAACTATCGCAGTATGCTTATTTGTTTGCCACTATTATACACGAAAAAATGATTTTTGGCAATAGATACAAAATAGCTATTTTACCCTTATATAAGCCAAAATATATGAGTTCCAGATAAAAGAAAGGGTAAAAAAGCCGATAGCTGTAAGCACAATAGTTGCCCCGCTGGGGAGACTAAATTGGTAAGAAAGAATAAACCCAGAGACCACAGAGAGCTCGGCGAGCATTACTGCCAAAATCATGGTCTGCCGAAATGACAGTCGCCACTGCATGGCGGTGAGAACTGGCACAATCATAAGTGCTCCAATGAGCAGCACTCCTACAATAGGAAAGGCTGCTGCCACCACGAGGGAAGCAAGCAGAATAAAGAGGAAATTATACCAATCAACTGATACACCATCTACCTTGGCCAAATCTTCATCGAGAGCAATAAGAAAAAGTTTTCGATAAGCCACTACCATAAAAAGAACAATCACTGATACGAGTACTAAAAGCCACCATAAATCAATTGATGAAACTGTTGTGATGCTCCCAAAAAGATATGAAAAAAGACTTAGGTTAACTCCCTGAACTGAGGCCAGAAACACGAGGGCCGCAGCCAAACTCCCAGAAAGAAAGAGTGCTAGTACCGCTTCATTCATGACTCGGCCCGATCGCCTAAGCCACTCCATCCCCATACCACCGAGAAGCGATCCCAAAAGAGCCCCCAAGAAAAGTGGCAACTTGAAAAACAATGCGACAGCCACTCCCAAGAGTGACACATGGGATAATGTGTCTGCCAAAAGAGAGAACCGCCTTACTACCAAAAAAAGGCCGACTAGTGGTGCCAAAAAACCAATAAGCACCC
The DNA here is from genome assembly GCA_964604195.1 of uncultured Bdellovibrionales bacterium. Classification (GTDB taxonomy): domain Bacteria; phylum Patescibacteriota; class Minisyncoccia; order Moranbacterales; family UBA1568; genus SSEF01. The sequence continues at coordinate 3,959 of CAZRXW010000026.1, read as the reverse complement.
CGGCGAGGAGCGCCCTGGTCAAAAATTCATATTGAAAGAAATCGAAGAGCATAATTTAGTGATGATGAATTCTATCACCAAAGAGTTTATAGAGCACTGCTTCATCATGAAGAGCTGGGGATGGGCCAGTATATACCAAACTTCGATTGAGACAAAGAGCGGTCTTTGTTTCGTGTGCTACCACCTCAAGATCATGAGAGATAAGGAGAATAGTCAGACCATGCTCTTCATTAAGCCGCTTGAGGAGAGCATAAAAATCCGTCTGAGCCGCTTGGTCAACCCCAGTGGTTGGCTCATCAAGAATCAAAAGCTCTGGCTTCGAGACAAGCGCTCTCGCAATAAACACTCGCTGCCGCTCCCCTCCAGAAAGCTCTCCGATGCGTCGATCTAGGAGATGAGTCGTTCCGGTGAGAGCAAGCGGCTCTTCAAGCGAATGGCATTTCCCAATTCCAAACTGACACCAAAGTGGAGCTCTCCCCATGTGACCGCTCTCAACCACTTCACGCACTGTGGCTGGGAAATTGCGATCATTCCGAAACACATACTGAGGAACGTAACCAATTTTTCCCCAATCACGAAAATCTTTCTGGGGAGCATCAAAAAGTGTTACGGCTCCTTTTTGGAGAGGAAGCAGACCTAAGATAAGTTTCACCAAAGTAGACTTACCACTCCCATTTGGCCCAACGAGACCAATGTAATCCCCCTGAGCCACCCCAAAACTCACCCCATCAATTACGAGCTCTGATTGGTAGCTAAATGAAAGTGAATCAACCCGAATCAGTGAATGAGTCATTACTTACATTCTAACGCTTTTCGGAGGGCTGCCAAATTAGTCTCCATCAGAGAAAAATAATTTATCCCTTGAGCCAACTCCTCAGTGGTGAGCCCTTCAATAGGATTAAAAACCAAAGTCTCAGCGCCCACCTCCCGAGCGAGTGTTTCAGAGAGCTTTGGATTCACCAGTGTTTCAAAGAAAATATACTTAATACCCTCTTCCTTCACCTCATGTGCAATCTCGGCTAGGCGTTTTGCTGATGGCTCAGATTCTGGTGATAATCCAGAGAGGGCATGTGTCTCAAAGCCATAACGCTTGGCAAGGTAAGCAAAAGCATTGTGTGAGGTCACCGCTTCATCATGAGTACAACTCGTAAGCCCAGAACGATACGCCGCATCAATACTACGCAGTTTTTCAAGCACTGCTTCACTTTGTGCCATAAGTACCGATCGTTTATCAGGGTGTGCCGTTACCAGCACCTGTGTCATAGACTGCACCAAGGTGCCAGCAATTACCGGATCTAACCAGAAGTGGGGATCAAAACTCTCTCCTTCTTTTTGATCTTCATGGCGATCCAGTACCTCATGATCTGCTCCTGAGTCATGCATGTCTTCTTCATGCGTCTCACCATTAGCATCTTCATGGTGATGATGAGCCTCACCAGAAAGTAGATCAACCGATTGTGCCAACACCAAGACAGCCACGCCTTTTTGCTGAAGTTCTGGTACCAACTTCTCAGCCCAAGGGTCCATCCCGGCGCCATTGATAATAACCAGATGAGCTGAGTAGAGATCCTTGATATCTTTGGGTGTAGGCTCAAAATCATGCGGCTCAACCCCTCCCGGGACAATAGAAGTGACCGTGCCTAATTCACCAACTACCCCCTGAGCGAGAGCCTGGAGCGGGTAAAAGGTAGCTACTACTTTAAGAGACTGGTCTGTATGAGATATCACTTCGTCTCGAATATTTCGCTCACTATACCAAAAAGCTACACCACCTAACAAGAGAACAAACACCATGGCCACAAAAATTTTTCCAAACATAAATATACTTTAACTAAATAAGCTACTTTACTGTCTGACACGACCGGCAAAGACCATAGAACTCTACTGCGTGTTCCGCAATCATGAACTGTAATTTCTCACTCATCCGCCTTGCCTGACGTACCAAATTCTCATCATTAATAGTTACATCCTGAATTTTGTGACAGTGGGTACAGACAAAGTGATGGTGATGCCCTCGCTCAGTAAGCTCGAAATACTGTGCCCGATCACTCAGCATTACCCGACGAACAATACCCGCGTGTTCCATCGCTTCAAGATCGCGATAGATTGTTGTTTTATTCGCTTTCCGCCCCGCCTGGTGACAGGCTGCCAAAATATCGGTCGGTGTAAGTGGTCCAGAAGCCTCATGAAGAATAGTCAAAATAACCCTCCGTGTTTCTGTCTGACGAAAGGATCCGGATTCGAGTCTCTCAAGACAAGTGTTCAACATTGATTCAATATTAGCAACTTAGTTGCATTTGTCAAGAAGACCATGGATCTGCAAGCACCGGTAAACAATACAGGTGCTCAACAGTTGCCGAGTTTCTCTTTCCCCTGCTACAGTGGCCATATGGATATTATTACTATCAACGACGTCATCAAGGCTGCCCGTTTCCCCTTCCGAGGAGATGACGAAAAGAGGATTCGTGAAGCCTATGCTTTTGCTGAGGCGGCTCATGCTGGGCAACTCCGTCGCTCGGGTGATCCGTACATTACCCATTCCCTCCATGCAGCCAAGATTCTTTCCGAGACCGGTATGGATGCCACTACTATTATGGCTGGCCTCCTGCACGATGTCCCTGAAGATACCCCTATCACCATCGACCAGGTTCGTGAAAAATTTGGTGAAGATGTCGCCACTATTGTCCAAGGCATCACTAAGCTTGGGAAAATCAAACTTCGTGAATCAAAAGAAGAGTACTATCTGGAAAACTTACGACGCATGTTCCTGGCTATGGCTCAAGATATTCGTGTTGTGATAGTCAAACTCGCCGACAGACTCCACAACATGCGCACTCTTGAACATGTTCCCCAAGAAAAACAAAAAAGAATTGCACTCGAAACCTTTGAGATCTATGGCCCTATTGCCAATCGGCTTGGTATTGGTGAAATAAAAGGTGAACTTGAGGATCTCTGCTTTCAATATCTCGAACCAGAACATTATAAAAACACCAAGGAGATCCAGGAACGTTATCTCTCCCAGGGAAAAGAATACATTGAGGAAACCGCCAAACTCCTCGAGAACGTACTCAGTAAAGAAAAGATAAAAGTTATTGATATTCATGGAAGAACAAAAAATCTCTATCGACTCTTCAAAAAACTTGAACGTCATGACATGGATATTTCACGAGTCTATGACCTTATTGCTATCCGTATTATTGTTCCTGAAATTGCTGATTGCTATGAAGCCCTTGGCATTATCCATCGAGAATATCGCCCAATGGTTGGCCGAATTAAAGACTACATCTCTCTCCCAAAACCAAACGGCTATCAATCATTACACACCACTATTTTTGGTCCAAAAGGACGAATCGTAGAAGTACAAATTCGCACTCAAAAAATGCATACTGAAGCCGAGCTTGGGATTGCTGCACACTGGTTTTATGCTGAAGAGGCCAACCGAGGCTGGCGCTCTCTCTTCCGTAAGAAAAATAAACCTGTTGATCCCACAAAGGACCTTACTTGGGTAAGACAGCTCCAGGAATGGCAGCAAGAGATGGGCAGGGATGATCAAGAATTTCTTCGTGGCCTCAAAATTGATTTCTTCAAAAATCATATTTTTGCCTTTACTCCCAAGGGAGACATTATCGACCTCCCTGAAGAGGCTACCCCTATTGATTTTGCTTATGCTATTCATTCAGAAATTGGTGATGCTGCCATCGGAGCCAAGGCTGATGGGAAAATTATCCCTCTCAATGAACCAATAAAAAATGCCCAGGTCATTGAAATACTCACTGAGAAAAACAAAAAGAAGGCCAGTCGCGACTGGCTCTCCTTCGTCAAAACATCAAACGCTAAGTCTCATATCCGTCGCTCTGTCCGCCACGACGGATTGTTTGTGGAAAAAAAATAATCTTTTGTGTTCTTTTCAACCACTGTGCACTAGAAGTGCACAGATTGCTTAATAGATTGGAAATCTA
>CAZRXW010000025.1:0-14060 GCA_964604195.1 uncultured Bdellovibrionales bacterium | reverse complement strand
ATTCTTCAAATCCGCTCCTTTCAGAGTGTTACCTATGTATCTCATCTTCTTCAACGCCTTCAAACGACTGTCAAGCCAGTCTTGGAGGAGGATCCTCGCTGATTCAGCATCATCACTTTGGGAAATTTTTTTCTCTCCCCGAAGAGAGAGGGTCTGTTGGGCAATTTTTGTTGTAAACATTTCGTTTGTAAAATAAACTGGAAGTCCAGTTATCTGCGCGAGCGAATTCCCAAATTGTTCCGACTCTTTATGCCCCTGACTATGATACCGTTTCGGAACGCCTATCACTAGACCAGTCACTGATTCAGTCTCAATAATTTTCTTGATATCACCAAAAAGATCTGCTGAATGTTGTAAGGTTGCATAGGCCACGGCAACTTTGGTTTCTTCATGGGCAAGAGCCAATCCGATCTTAGATTCCCCCCAGTCAATACCCAGATAATTGCCAACAATAGTATCTACCATAAAAACATTACCAAGATTCAAGAGTCGTCAAAATCTCAGCTCCATTTTCACTAATAAGTACTGTGTTCTCATAATGAGCTGAGAGACGACCATCTGCCGTCAAAAATGCCCAGCCATCACGAGCAAGGCGGACTTTATACGTACCAGCATTAATCATCGGCTCGAGGGCCACCACCATACCAGCTTCAAAGGAGAAATTAGGGAGACCAGAACCAGCATAGTTAGCAATCTGAGGATCCTCATGGAGTTCATTGCCTACCCCATGACCCACCAAGTCTTTCACACACTGAAATCCAGCTTGAAGAACTACCGCTTCAACCGCCTCGGCATACTCATTCATCCTTGAACCAGGACGAAGGGTGGCAATACCAGCTTCCAAAGCCTCCTTCACTACTCTCTGAAGACGGTTTGCTTCATCACTCACTGTACCCACTAGAACTGTCCGAGCCATATCAGTCACCATCCCCTGGTAGCGCATACCAATATCAAGCTTCACCATATCACCAGATTGGATAACTCGGTTTTCCTGAGGGATTCCATGCACAACTTCATCATTGAGCGACACACACAAAGCAGCCGGAAAAGGTGGGGCACCCCACTGTTTACCATACCCTTTAAAAATCGGGTCTCCACCGATAGCTCGGATCTTCTCCTCGGCTAAATCTCCGAGCATTCTAGTGGTCACTCCTGGCTGGACGGCCATTATTACCGACCGAAGAATCTCGGCCAAAAGCCTCCCTCCCTGACGCATCAGCTCTTGTTCTGCTCCAGTTTTTATCCACTGTTTCGACATAATAAAGCTACAATCTATTCTGGACGTAAGTGTTCGAGAATATACTTGAATACTTTGTATGTTTCCTGGTTCCCATCAACTGAAAGCAAATGGCCGGTTGATTCAAAATAGCGAATAACTGGAAGCGTATCCTGCCGAAAAATCTGGTGTCGTTTTCGAACACCCTCCTCCGTATCATCGGGACGTTGTGAAATATGCCCGCCACAATAGCGACATGGTCTTTCAGCATCAATTAAATTTTTTCCTAAAATATAAGCTCTCTTACACCCCTCACAAGAATAGCGCTTGGAAATACGCGCTACCGAAACAATCTCCGGGACATCAATAAATATCACCTTGTTGAGCGAACGTCCCGTAGAGACAATGAGCTCTAGCACTTTCGCAATCTGACTCTCTCGTCGAGGTATGCCATCAATAAGAAGACCGACTTCTGTAGGAACCGAACGAATCGCGTCTTCCAGAACAGCAAATACCACTGGATCTGGTACGAATTCATGGCGAACATTAATAATCTCATTCACCTGACGACCAAGTTCGGTATCATGCGCAGCAACTGCCCGGAGCTCCGATCCAATATCGATATGAGCCAAATGCAGTGAGCTCTTGAGTAATTCCGCCTGAGTACTCTTTCCGCTTCCTGCTGATCCAATAAGGATATAGGTATCGTTAATCGACATGAAAGATAAAATGAGATGGATTAAAAATTCTCGTAGCTACGCATCATAAGCTGACTCTGAATATGCTTTACGAGTTCAAGCACCACTGAGACAACAATAAGGATACTCACACCACCAATTGATAGAGCCTGAATACCCGTCATTCCTTGCACAACAAGTGGCAATACCGCAATAATTCCTAGGAAAAGCGCTCCCGTAAAAGTGATCCTCGTAATAATATGGGCCAAATATTCAGCAGTAGAATTTCCTGGCCGAACTCCAGGAATATATCCACCCTGCTTCTGAAGATTCTCAGATATTTTTACTGGATCAAATACAACGGCGGTATAGAAATACGTAAAGAGAACAACGAGAAAGAAATAAAGCCCTCCGTAGACCCATTGATCCTGAAGAAATGTGGCCACCTTTACTGCTACATTAGCCACTGTTGTATTCGTAGACTGAACCAGGTAGTTGGCAATCATGGTTGGAATAAGGATAAGCGAAACCGCAAAAATAATAGGGATAACTCCCGCCTGATTAACCTTGAGAGGAAGATGTGTTGCCGACCCTCCGTAGACACTGGCTCCACGAACTCTTTTAGCATAGGCAATTGGAACAATACGCTGTCCTTCGTTGATAAAGATAACTGCTGCAATAGTAAGCAGTCCTAAACCAAGGAACAAAGCATAGGTAAAGAATTGAGCTGAATCCCAGGTAGCAAAAAGTCTCGACACCCCCGTAGGAAGTGCCGCTACAATACCGGCAAAAATGAGCATCGAAACACCATTCCCGAGTCCTTTTTCGGTAATAAGCTCACCAAGCCACATAAGAAAAATGGTACCAGCTGTTGCCGAGAGAACAATGACCACCATCAGAAATGGTGTGATTTCATCAAGAATGTTCTGCGACCGTAAAAGAGAAATCATACTAAACGACTGGAGAGCTGCAAGCGGAATGGTAAGCCACCGCGTATACATATTGAATTTCTGACGACCCTGTTCCCCCTCTTCTTTGTAGAGACGCTCAAGTCTAGGGAAAATAGTCTGCATGAGCTGCATAATAATTGAGGCGGTGATATAAGGAGCCACACCCAAAAGAACAATAGAGATATTAGAAAGTCCACCTCCCGAAAAAATATTCAGGAGTCCCAAAAAAGCATTATCTTCAAATAAACGCTTGAGCTCTAAAACATCCACTCCTGGCAAAGGGATATTGGCTATGAGGCGATAAATCACCAGAAGCCCCAAGATAAACAACACCTTTTTTCGAAGATCTGGAGTTCGAAATATTTGAGTAAGCATACTAAACATAAAGCATGGAAAATCAATCAATCAGAGAGAAACACCCTAATTCTAGGCCAAAAAACGAGGGAAGGCAATGCTTCCAATAAAACAAAAGAGCCCTCTTATTGGGGCTCTAAAGATAGGGAAGACTATTCCTCTACTGATCCACCAGCCTTCTTAATAGCCTCAACGGCAGAAGCAGAAAGATTGATATCCTTGGCAATAACGAGCTTTTTCTTCAGTTCACCAGTCGAAACTACTTTTACCCCAGATCGACGAGCTATCTTCCCAAAAATCTTCTTCTCAACGAATGAATCAAGAGTAACCTTCTCTCCATCAGCAAAATGCTTATCGAGCTGCCGCAAGGTTACAGTAAATGGTTTCTGATAAATCGACTTGAAACCACGAAGTTTCTTCATGCGCTCTACCAAGCTCGATCGCCCTCCTTCAAAAAGAGGATCTTTGTGCTTACCATGAGCACCCTGCCCTTTAGTGCCACGACCAGAGGTGGTACCACGTTTTCCACCTCGACCAATTACCTTGGTCTTTTTCCGCGGTGCTAGTTGTAATTCGTGAATCTGCATAAATATACGCTTAAGCCTTTACTGCTTCTTTTGACTTCGTTTCAACAGTAGTAGTCTCTGCCTTTGTTTTTTCTTCTTTCACCTCCTCCTGAGGAGCATTAATATTCTTGAGTGTAAGAAGGGCAGAAAGCGTTGCCTGGGCCACATTAAGGTTGTTGGAACTTCCAAGAGATTTGGTCACAATGTCACGAACTCCCAAAAGATCCATCACCGAACGAACAGCCCCACCAGCAATAAGCCCCTTACCCTTGATAGCTGGCTTGAGAAGGACCTTGGCACTACCGTACTTTCCGTTAACCTCATGAGCAATGGTTCCGTCAATTAAAGGCACGGTAATAAGATTCTTCTTGGCTGCTGAGAAGGCTTTCTGGATAGCGCTCGAAACATCGCCACCCTTAGCTACTCCTACACCAACCCTTCCTTTGCGATTTCCGATAACCAAAGTGGCACGGAAACGGAAACGACGGCCGCCCTTAACAACACGTGTCACACGAGCAAGGTTAAGCATCTTCTGATCAAACTCAGGCTTTTCACGACGCTGGTTAGATCGATTACCTCGACCCTTCCGAGCACTCCCCTTTACAGAATTATCTTTATTGATTGCCATAAATATTCTTCATTTAGAACTTGAGACCTGCTTCTCGAGCACCCTCGGCAGCCGCCTTTACTTTGCCATGATAACGATACCCTGATCGATCAAAAATTACCGTATTCAATCCAAGTTTTAAAGCCTTCTCTCCAAGAAGCTTACCGACTGCCCGTGCTTCGGCTATCGTGTTCTTAGCCCCCTTGGATAATTCTCGATAATGAGCCTGAGTCAGTGTCTTTCCAGCAACATCATCAATAAGTTGAAGAGATACACCCTTCAGGCTTCGGAAAATAGAGAGTCTGGGAATTTCTGCAGTGCCAGATACACGCGACCTGACACGGACTTTGCGACGCAGACGCTGCTCACGAATATTGACTTGCTTTTTCATACGTTTACTTCAAATTAGCATCTAGGCTGCCCCGGCTTTCTTTCCCTCTTTTCGACGAACCTGTTCCCCAACATAGTGGAAACCCTTCCCCTTGTACGGTTCGACCGGTTTCTGCTTCCGTACGTAAGCAGCAAATTCACCGAGTACTTGTTTATCAATACTTGAAAGCGTGAGCACATTACCCTCAACTTTTGCCTCAACCTTCTCTGGCAAGACAATTTCTACTGGATGAGAAAAACCAAGCGCTAAGACGAGCTTCTTTCCGGCAAGATTCATACGGTATCCGACACCATTCAACTCAAGTTGCTTGGTAAAACCATCCGTCACTCCCATGATCATGTTACTAATAAGCTTGGCTGTGGTCCCCCAAAGGGCCTGCGCTCGCTTGGTCACACCCTTCTTTTCAACAAAGACCTGCTTGTCTTCTACCTTTAAAGCAACCTCGTAATGGTGAGCAAAAGTCAAAGTTCCTTTTGGTCCTTTTACCGAAAGTACGTTAGCAGAAAGAGACATTTCAACTTTCTCTGGCACTGCAATAGGTTTTTTACCAATTCTACTCATAAGAAATACTTTACCAAACCTGACAAATATACTCTCCACCGAGCCCCTTTGCATAAGCCTCTCCTCCGGTCATTACCCCCTGGGAGGTTGAGAGGACAGCGATGCCATAGCCATTTTTTACCTTGGCTACTTCATTTCGTTTTACATACGATCGACAGCCCTCCTTACTCACTCGGACGATATCTTGAATGGCTGATCGTTTCTTCGTAAGAGAAACTTGTTCGTACTTCAAACCAACAACAATGGTCTTCTTTACTCCATCCTCTTCCACATTTACGTCCTCCACAAATCCCTCACGAGCCAAGAGGTTGAGGATAGCCAACTTGAGCTTGGAGGCAGGGACGCGCACCGAAGCAAGCCCTCGCATCTGGGCATTTCGGATTCTCGTAAGCATGTCTGCAATTGGGTCTAACATAATTTCTTGACTAATCTACATGAGTGATTACCATGAGGCTTTCCGTACACCAGGCACTTCTCCACGGCTCGCCAGCTCTCTGAAACAAATACGGCAAATGTCGTATCGTCTCAGATAGCCGTGCTTGCGGCCACAGCGCCAACAGCGCCGCACTATGCGAGTGGAGAATTTTGGAGTCTTCTCCGATCGGGCCATGGTAGATGTTTTTGCCATACTTCTTTTCTCGTCTAAATGATTCGTAATTACTTCGCTTCTGTCTGAGCTCCTACCGCCTGAAGGGGCACACCGATAAGCTCAAACAATTTTTCACCAGCCTTTTTATCTTCAGCTGTCGTCACCACCGTAATCTGAAAGCTAAAGAGGGTTTGAACCTTTTCTGGGATAATTTCAGGAAACACCATATGCTCTTTTACTCCGATCGAAAGGTTGCCGTAACTATCCACTGAAGAGCGAGTAATCCCCTGAAAGTCACGCACACGAGGCAAAGCTACATGAATAAGCCGGTCAAGAAATTGCCACATTCTTTTGCCGCGAAGTGTTGTCCGCATTCCCACCTCAAGGCCAGCACGAGTTTTGAACCCAGCGATAGCCTTCTTGGCCTTGGTAGAAACTACTTTTTGACCAGTAATCATCTGGAGAGATTCACGAATCTCATTGAGGCGATTTTCTTCTTTGAGATATTTTCCCACGCCAACATTCACCACTACCCGATCAATCTTCGGGAGCGCGTTAGGATTCTTGTCACTCACAAACTTAGCGAGTTCTGGAAGAATTTCAGTATAACGTTGTTTCGTACGTGATTCCATAATACTTTAGAGTTGCTTGCCAGATTTCTTACCTACACGAACTTTGGTCTCCCCTTCAAAGGAGTATCCCACACGAGTTGGCTTGCCAGTCTCTTTATCAATCGCCATTACTTTGGAAACATGAATTGGGGCTGGTTTTTCTATTCGCTCTCCCTTTTCAGTATTTGACTTGGCTCGGTTATGTCGCTTTACCAGGTTCACTCCCTCTACTACCACTCGCTCTTCTTGTGGCAAAGCAAGAAGCACTACCCCACGCTTACCGCGGTCTTTGCCTGAGAGTACCTGTACTTGATCACCTTTCTTAATCTTCATAGGGAGAATATTACAAAACTTCTGGAGCAAGAGAAACAATTTTTGCAAAACCTTTTTCACGAAGTTCACGGGCTACCGGACCAAAAATACGAGAACCCTTTGGATCCTGACCAGAACCATCAATAATCACTGCTGCATTTTCATCAAATCGGATATAGGAATTGTCCTTACGACGATATGCTTCTTTCTGGCGAACAATTACTGCCTTCACCTTGTCACCTTTCTTCACCATTCCACGAGGAAGAGCTACCTTCACTGAAGCCACTACAATATCTCCCAGAGCGGCATAGCGGCGACGGCTTCCACCGAGCACCTTGAAACATTCGATGACTTTAGCACCGGTGTTGTCTGCAACAATGAGTCTGGTTTCAGCTTGGATCATACGGGTAACAAGAGTTCTTCAAATTATTCGGACACTATCACGTGATGTTTATCTTTAGAAATCGGTCGACACTCTCGAAAAGAAACTTTTTGACCAATCGTGTACTCCCCTTCATTGACATGCACTTTATACCTTTTCGTGGAGAGATATTGCTTCTGATACTTAGGGTGAGCTTTGAGAGTTTCTACGGCCACCACTAAAGTCTTCTGCATGCGATTGGAAACCACCACGCCTGAAAGAGTCGGGGCCTTAGATATCTTTGTTGTAGAATTTTCAGACTTCATAACGAATGATTTAGCGATTTTCAACCTCAACACTCTCTTCTGTAGCTAGCGTCTTCAGTCGAGCGATATCTCGCTTGAGTTCGCGATACTCCCGATGCTTCTTAGTAGCTCGGGTTGCGATATCAAAGCGAAGCGTGCGTAACTTCTCAAGATTCTCCTGAAGAGCCTTTTCTCGTTCGCCAACTGATTTTTCTCGCCACAATTTCATCTTCATAATCCTAATGTTCTTTCACAACAAACTTACTCTTCACCGAAAGTTTATATGCTGCCAATCGCATAGCTTCAGCTGCTACCTTTTCAGTCACTCCATCAAGCTCAAACATTACGCGACCAGCTGAAACTTTAGCTACGAAATGGTCAGGAGAGCCCTTTCCTTTACCCATTGGGGTCTGTTCACCTTTCTTGGTCACTGGTGTATCAGGAAAAATTCGAATCCAAACTTTGCCACCACGTTGGATAAAACGAGTCATAGCACGACGAGCAGCCTCAATCTGACGGCCAGAAATAAGCCCACCTTCGGTAGCCTTGAGACCAAAGCTTCCAAAAGAGACCTTGTCTCCGCGGGTTGCAATCGTCCCTTTTGGATCATATCCTCGTTGGACTTTGCGGTGCTTCACTTTTCTTGGCATGAGTAGCATACTCGTTTCTTCTGAATACTATTCCCAGTTATTACTTCGTCGCTTCTGTTTCAGTTTCGGCAGATACCTCTTTCACTGCAAACTTATCTCCTTTATAAATCCAGACTTTCACTCCAATCACTCCATAAGTCGTCCTTGCTTCAGCTTTAGCAAAATCAATATCTGATCGGAGAGTGTGAAGAGGAATTTTTCCCTTTGAAAGCCATTCTCGACGAGACATTTCAGCACCACCCAAACGACCAGAGACTTCAATTTTCATTCCTTGAACATTCTTATTCCCCTCAATTTGGTCGAGAGTAGTCTTGAGAATTCGACGAAATGGCATACGTTTCTCGAGCTGTTCAGCCACTTGATAAGCAATAAGCATGGCATTCTCTTCAACGTGCTTTACTTCTTGAACTTCAACTTTAAGATCAATACGCTTTCCGGCAAAAAAACGCTTCTTGATTACACGAGTAAGATCCTCGATGCCAGTACCACCACGACCAATCAGCACCCCCGGACGAGACGTACGGAGAATGACCCGGATAGATCCTGTAGATCGCTCAATTTCAACACTGGCAATCATGGCTGACTTCCAATTCGAGCGGATAAACTCACGCATTTCTACATCTTTGCGAAGATTCTCTGTATAACGTTTGCGAGCACCAAACCAGCGCGACTGCCAGTCAGTCGTGATGCCTAAACGGATACCAGTTGGATTCGTTTTGTGTCCCATAGGAATTAATTGGTCGTAGTTGTTTCAGGAGTTACAGATTTCTTCTTCGCCGTCTTTTTAGCAACAGCCTTCTGAGGAGCTGAAGCAACTGCCTTTGGTTTCCGTTCGTCCAAAATCATATGCACCTTTGAAGTTCGTTTCAAAATAGGGGTAGCCGATCCAAAGGCCTTTGGGGTAAACCGCTTCAAACGAATACCATCAAGTACGCGAACCTCTGCTACATACAAATTCTCTTTCGCAAGCTTAAAGTTGTTTGTAGCATTAGCGATAGCGCTTTCAAGAAGGACCTTCATTGGTTCGGCTGAGCGCTGCACTTCCTGCTTGAGACGAACCAAAGCAGTCTGAACAGGAAGCCCGACGATTGAGTGAGCAACCAACCGGACTTTCCGGGGAGCAATGCGCAAATTGTTGAGGCGAGCGGTGACTTGCATACTTATTTATCGAGCGTCAATCATTCATGTTTACTTCTTATCACTAGCTTTGGCAGCCTTGGCAGCATCGAGCTCCCGTTGCTTAGCAGCCATTTCTATTTCCTTCTGCATCTTTCCTCCATGACGGTTGAACTTACGGGTGGGAGAAAATTCGCCAAGACGATGACCAACCATCTCTTCAGTAACAAGAACCGAAACAAAGTCCTTACCATTGTGCACACCAAAGGTAAATCCTACCATTTCTGGAGAGATAACGCAAGCCCGAGACCAGGTCTTGATAACCTCGCGATCCCCAAATTTTTTCCCTTCGAGCTTTTTTAAAACCCTCTGGTCTACATATGGTCCTTTTTTGAGACTTCGTGACATAGCATTACTTCTTCAAATGACGACTCCTTACGATATACTTATTGGTTCGATGCTTCCTCTTTCGAGTCTTCTTCCCCATAGCTGCCTTCCCCCATGGAGTCTTGGGATGCATACCCAAAGGCTGTCTACCTTCACCACCACCATGTGGGTGATCGACTGGGTTCATAGCTGTACCACGAACAGTTGGCCGACGATTCATCTTACGAGCTCGGCCAGCCTTTCCAATCCGTTCCGCGCTATGTTCAAAATTCGAGACCTGTCCGATGGTAGCATAACAATCCTTGGGGACCAGTCGAATCTCTCCAGAGGAAAGCTTGACCTGGGCCATGGCTCCGTCAAGAGCCATGAGGGTTGCCTGAGAACCAGCGCTTCGCACAATTTGCCCACCCTTACCCTTTTCGAGTTCAATATTACAGATAATTGTTCCAACTGGAATATTATTGAGAAGGAGGCGATTGCCTGAGGCAACCGGGACTTCAGGACCAGAAACTACTGTATGCCCGACCCTCATTTCATGAGTAGCCAAAATATAACGCTTCTCACCATCAACATAGTTCAAAAGAGCAATAAGAGCCGAACGATTTGGGTCTTTTTCCAGGGAAACAATCTTGGCTGGGATACCATGTTTATCCTGTTTAAAATCAACCAGACGATATCTTCGCTTCACTCCACCACCTTGGTGACGAACCGAAATCTTCCCTCGTGAGCGACCAGCCTTCTTAGGGAGCGGTGCCAAAAGACTCTTCTCTGGAGCACGATCAGTAACTCCCTCCGGTTTAACAACCGACATAAAACGTCGGCCAGCGGTATTCTTTTTGTAGACTTTAATTGCCATACTACTTGTTCATCATTACAGTCCAGCCTGGAAAAGGGTAATTGTCTCCCCTGCTTTCAGGCGAACCACTGCCTTGCGGACTCCACTTCTCTCACCTGTTCGTCGACCAATATTTTTTTTCTTTCCAGGAAGCTTGGTAATCGCTACCGATAATACCGTAACACCATAAGCCGCTTCAACTGCTTTCTTGATTTCTGTCTTAGTAGCTTTAGGGGTAACCTGAAATACATACTGGTTCAAAGCGTTCAAAGCATAGGCCTTCTCAGTAATACGAGGGCGAAGCAAGACAGCTGTTGCCAAAGCCTTGTCACGCACTGATTCTTTTTTCGGAGTTGTTGTTGCCATAGTCTACTTATTTCTTCCAAGCCTGAAAGCGGCGATCAAGATCGAGAAGGCCAGCTTTTGTCATAAGCACAAACTCATGATCAAGCAAGTCCTTCACGTTCAAATCTGGATGATGCACTACAGAAAGCTTAGGAATATTACGCATAGTAATTGCTTCACGCCCCTCATCTCCCAAAAGACTTACTGCTACCCGTCTTGGGGCAATAGCCAGCGACTTGAGAGCTGTGGCAAAAACTTTTGTCTTCTTCTCTGGTAAAACTACTGTGTCAACAACAACGAGTTTTCCGAGGCGGATTTTTTCAGAAAGAGCAATCAGAACCGCTTTCTGTCGCATTTTCCGACTTACCTCACGAACAAAATTTCGTTCTTTGGTTGGTCCAAAAGTTACTCCACCTTTACGCCAAATTGGGCTCCGCACTGAACCATGGCGAGCACGGCCAGTCCCTTTTTGCTTCCAAGGCTTTTTACCAGAACCAGCTCTTTCAGCACGATCCTTGGTATGAGCTATAGTTGTTCGTAGGTTTCCAGTGAGCACAACATACACCTGATGGAGTAAGGCATCATTCTTGGGAAGATCAAACAAACTCTTATCAAGAGTCACCTCTTCTACTACCTTTCCCTCAAGATTTTTGACAGCAATTGATGACATAGACATTACTTGACGCTCTTGATTTCAACTATTCGGCCAGCCACTCCTGGAACGGCACCCTTAACTGCCAAGATTCCTTCAGCCTCATCAACCAGCACGACACGGAGATTTTTTACCGTAAATCGATCAGCCCCCATGCGGCCAGCCATACGACGACCCTTGATAACGTGTTCTGGGAACGTAGCTCCAATACTTCCAGGTTTACGAATATCGTGTTTGCGACCATGACTTGTCATTTGCCCCTTAAAGCCATAGCGCTTTACTACACCCTGAAATCCTTTAGCCTTGGTTACACCAGTGACCTGAACAAACTCACCCTCAGCAAACTGGGCTACCGTCAATTTTGATCCGACGGGAAAGGATTCAAGAATTTTTGCCTCACCCTCAACCTCGACTGCCCCATCAATGCGAAACTCTTTGTTGGTAATGCGACGCTTGGTCTTTGGATGCGCCAACTGCAAAGCTACATAACCATCCTTTTCACGAGTTCGGTGAAGCTTTACTTCATTTCCCTGACAAGCGAGCAGAGTTACATTCAAAGCAATCCCTTCAGCATTAAAGAGAGTAGTCATACCGATTTTTTTACCGAGAAGGAATTTCATATGAGTTCGTTCGAGCAGAGAAACCGTGAATGATAAACTTTGAGTAATTAAAAACTGACTGTTTTGGTTAGCCAGTTTTTGTGACCGGCCCGTTCAGTATCCCGAGAGGGACTTAAACAAGTTACATTTTTATTTCAACATCGACTCCTGCTGGAAGATCGAGATTCGTGAGATTTTCAATCGTCTTCGCAGTTGGATTAGTAATATCAATGAGTCTCTTATGCACTCGCATTTCGTACTGATCTCGTGAGTTCTTATGAACAAACGTAGACCGGTTAACCGTTACCTTGTGCATATCCGTCGGGAGGGGAACTGGACCAGTGATCTCGGCACCAGTACGCTCCGCCGTTTCGACTATCTTTCTCGCAGACTGGTCGATCAGTTTATGATCGTAGGCCTTGATCTTGATACGGATTCTCGTCGATACTTCTTCTTTTTTCTTCGTAGCCATCGTTGTTGAGTTACTCTTAGTTCTCATCTCTTGAGAGAACAGTCATGTGGGAGAGGTAACTCCCCCACACTCAGTTCCATCAATTATTTGAGGATCTTGGTGCAAACACCGGCACCTACGGTACGTCCACCCTCACGGATAGCAAAGCGCATTCCTTCCTCCATAGCTACTGGAGCAATGAGAGTAATCTTGAGCTTTATCGTGTCGCCCGGCATAACCATTTCAGTTCCTTCTGGAAGCACTACTTCACCAGTTACATCGGTAGTACGGATATAGAACTGTGGCTTGTAGCCTTTGAAAAATGGGGTATGACGGCCACCTTCTTCTTTGTTAAGAATATAGACTTCGCCCTCAAAATCAGTGTGCGGAGTAATCGATCCTGGCTTGGCCAAAACCTGTCCACGCTCAACGTCTTCCTTCTTGATACCACGAATGAGGAGACCAGCATTATCTCCAGCCTGACCACGATCAAGTTGTTTGTTGAACATCTCAATACCAGTTACCACTGTTTTGGCAGTATCACGAATACCTACGATCTCAACTTCTTCGTTGATATTGACCACACCACGCTCGATACGACCAGTAACAACCGTACCACGACCCTCAATTGAGAAGATATCTTCGATTGGCATGAGGAATGGCTTGTCGGTATCACGGACTGGTTCTGGGATACGCTCATCGAGAGCAGCTACAAGGTCAAGGATAGGCTTGGCATCTGCCTCATCAGCAGACTTTGACTCGAGGGCTTTGAGGGCGCTACCACGGATAACAGCAGCATTATCACCATCAAATTCATACTTTGAGAGGAGTTCACGAACTTCAGCTTCAACGAGGTCAATGAGTTCTGGATCATCTACCATGTCCACCTTGTTGAGGAAAACAACGATATTTGGCACACCTACCTGGCGAGCAAGGAGGATATGCTCACGGGTCTGAGGCATAGGACCATCGGTCGCGGATACTACGAGAATAGCGCCATCCATCTGAGCAGCACCGGTGATCATGTTCTTGATATAGTCAGCGTGCCCGGGACAGTCAACATGAGCATAGTGACGCTTGTCTGACTCGTACTCACAGTGAGAGGTAGAAATGGTAATACCACGCTCTTTTTCCTCTGGAGCCTTGTCGATTTCGTCAACGCCTTTTGGCTTGGCAAAACCCTTCATAGAAAGCACATGGAGAAGGGCTGCTGTAGTCGTAGTCTTACCGTGGTCAACGTGACCAATAGTACCGACGTTTACGTGTGGTTTAGTGCGCTGAAATTGCTCTGCCATAGTGGTGTATGCGGCCTGTTTCGCTCCTTGACGAGACAGGTGACGCCTCCCGTTAATGGATAATTGATTACAAAAAATTTTCTATTTCCCAAGCGTTCTTACCCAAAATGGACAAAAACAGCTCAGGAAAGCGTCAAGTGAGATGATAGCAACCAAAAAAAATCTTGTCAAGCACTTGTACAAGATGAGTACATAGGTGACAAATGACTGGCTTTGATGGGTGTCTGGTA
>CAZRXW010000024.1:0-14529 GCA_964604195.1 uncultured Bdellovibrionales bacterium | reverse complement strand
TACCAGACACCCATCAAAGCCAGTCATTTGTCACCTATGTACTCATCTTGTACAAACACTTGTCAATATTAAAAAAATATGTGATTATATAAAGAATCTCTATGCAAATTCAATCTGCCACTTTTATCAAGGGAGTTATCGGCTCCGAAGGGTTACCCAAACCTATGCGTCCAACTATTGCTATGTTTGGACGTTCCAACGTGGGAAAATCAAGTATCGTCAATAGACTGA
The DNA here is from genome assembly GCA_964604195.1 of uncultured Bdellovibrionales bacterium. Lineage (GTDB taxonomy): Bacteria > Patescibacteriota > Minisyncoccia > Moranbacterales > UBA1568 > SSEF01. Next base: position 14,298 of record CAZRXW010000024.1, on the reverse strand, counting down.
CCCAAAGCAGCATTGCTCGAGCAAACAAAAAACCTGGCCGCACCACCGAGATTAATTATTACCTCATCAATGAAAAGTTCTACCTGGCTGACCTTCCTGGCTATGGATATGCCAAACTTCCGCCAGCTCTTCGTAATAAAATTTCTGGGTATCTTTCTTGGTTTGCCGCTGATAAGCAGCTTGATATTAGACTCTCAGTGCTAATTGTTGATGCTGCTGTGGGACCCAAGCCCCAAGACAAAGAGATGTTTGACCTGCTTACAGAATATGGGAGGCCGCTGGTAGTGGTGGCCAATAAAATTGATAAAGAAAATCAGAGTACTCTCCAAAAAAATCTGGCCGATTGCCGTGCTCTTTTCCCTGAAACCACCATTATTCCTTTCTCAGCCAAGACAGGCAGGGGAGTGGATACCCTCCTGGAGAATATCGCCAAATCTACCTCGTAAATTGATTCTTAGAAAATAACTAATCACTGTAGTTATCGGTTGGGACAACCAATTGAGCAGGGCCTGGTTTTTCTTGATGAGGGAGGCTGGATTTTTCGCGCTTAAAAACAAAATCATCTTTACCCCACTCAAGATAGGCCCACTCTCCCTGTGAGACGGTAAAACTCCCCAAAACATAATAGTGGATATTCGTCTCCTGAAATTCACCCCACTCATGAGCGTCTCCTGATATCGATACAATCTTTTTTCCAGATGAGCGCAATATGGCTTGGAGTGTCTCTCGATTTTTGATATCAAAAACCTTTCCGTCACTTCGTGTATGGTAAAAAATAGGAAGCTCACTAAAAATTACTACCTTGTTCCGAGATGTATGTTTGAGATCAGACGAAAGCCAAGAAAGTTGTGCTGAGCTTATTGATCCATGATTACGGATCTTCTTATTGCGTGAATTTTCGATGACTTGTCTTCGCTCCTCAAGAGCCTGTTTTGCTTGTTGTGTGGTCAAAAGTCGCTCTTGAGAATCTTCCACTAGCAGCTCCTCATAGGCCTTTGTTAATTTTTTACAGAGAGAATCTTCAGTACATTTTTTGTGAATGGTACCATCACCGGTTATGTTATCTAAGACCACTACATGCACATCCCTGAGGTCAAACGAATAATAGGTTCGTGGCATACCAGTGATCCGTTTCCATGCCTCAAGCGAGTCAGCATCTTCAATATCGTGATCACCCAAAACATGGTAGAGGGGGGCCTTGGTTTTTAGAAGTCGAATTACGTCAATAAAATCTTGGTCCGCATTTTTTGAGCATTTACCAGTTCTTCGGCTCGCGTTATCACCAAGGTCCATATTAAAATCAGTACCACGCCTATCAACCTCTTCTACAAACTGCCTTACTAAATCTTCATCATAGCTATTGATAGTATCGGCGCTACATTTATGGATATCAGAAATGATCGCGATTTTTACAGGATGAGTATATCCAGATTGATGTTGGTAAGACCAGGCTAATAAACAAAGTAAACCAAGAATAACCAAGGTACCCATTCCAAAAAAAGCCAAAGGCTGACACAATAAGGAAGAGAATCTAGAAATGATGTTTTTTGATACTGGCATATTCTTATTGTATATGATTCCTAGAATTTCCCTCGGTAAGCTTCTCGTAATATCTGGACTGTTTTTTAGTATCCCAACCGATATCGTCTGGGCAGAGTCTTCTTCTTTATCTTGTACCATCGAACCAATCCCCCATTCAAGCCCTTATTATTTTACATCAGTAAAATCTGCTCTGGAGGCCAACTGTCAAGCGATAAGAGTAAATGGGGGGACATACAATGAATCATTCACTCTTACGGAGGGGAGAATACTCAGTGGGGTAAATCCCAATAAGGTTACTTTCACTGGAATAGTAACTCTTGAAAATAACACCACCATTCAAGGAATTACTATTGATAGAGGTGGGATAATCGTCACGTTAGATGCTGATACAGTTATAAATAATGTCTCCGTCACTAATAGTCTGGAAAACGGGATAGAGACAACTGGTCTAGGAAACCTTCATTTGACCGCCTCAAAAATTATTCACTCAGCAAAAAAAGGGCTGTACTTGCGCTGGGGAAAAACCATTTTTATAGACGATGTCTTAGTCCAATCAAACACTGAAGAAGGGATAGATATCCATGGAAACACTACGGGCTATATAATCAATTCAAAACTAGAAAATAACGGTGAGAGTGGCGTCGAAATTATAGTGGCAGATGCTCGTATATTGCTCAGCAACAACTCTTTCCATAAAAACGCTGCTCATGACATTGCCTTTCAGTACTACCCATACATTCCTGAACATGGCAACATTAGACTGATTCAAAACTTTCTGCAGCCTTCTCCTGATTTAGGTCAAAAATCAACAAATATAACTTGCAAAAAATCGAGCGGTGGCAAACTGAAAGATAACGCAGATTATTGGGAAAAATCACTTTCTATCTTTTCAAACATCGAGTCATATCAGCAATTGATCTCAAAAGACTGTTCCAATGTCCTAGTGAATAACATAGATAGGCAAGAAGCCGATAAGCTCTATAGGATGGCTTTGGAAAAGTTTACTACAATATCTATCCAAGAAAAAAAGGGACAAAGAGAACTTATAGAAGAAAAAACCATATCTGAACTGCAGTCAATTTCAAAAGAAATTGAACTCATCTTTGGTGAGTGGCAATCTATCAAAGAAAGTAGTGAAAGACCTTCCTTTAAGAGATGGCTTTTTGGTTACTCAGATTTCGAACAAGACATGGTAAAAAAACTTAAGAAGCGATCGGAAGGAGCGAGACTTCAGACTGAAGCATTGCTCCAAAAAACCTACAATCCTCAATCGCGACAAGATGTAGTTAATTTCTATCAAATACTCTCAAGCAAAATAACAACCGCTGAGGAGATGCTTGATATAATGCATCAAGAAACAGGGATACTATCCTCATTTCTCTCACAGAAGAACAAGTGAACGCTCTATTGACAATATAGTATACTTATCTTCTTGTATTTTTATAGGAACAGTGCTAGGATGCTGTTCAACCTATGGAACTCCCTCTTTTTAGTAAAGAAAAGGATTACCGTCTTGTCCGACCAAAGCGGATAGCCGTTTTGGAATGGCTGCGAGCGCTTCGCCACAATCTCGATTGTGAATTTATTCTCCTCTCTGATCAAGCGAGAAATAAAGCACGGCAGCAAGCTACTCTCTTCAAAAAGTGGCAAGGAGAAATGCTCTCATCGACTAGCTCATCACGATGGCTTACTTGGCAACAACATCTAAGTGGCCGAAAAGCAGCAGCGTACTGTAAGCAAAGCTTCCAACGTATAAAGCAAGGCGGCATAGGCACAGCTTTTTGGCCGTTCATTTTTGTCGTTGGTCTCTTGGCTGGTATCGGAATGAAATATCTCGCTGAAGATACATTTACTATCGGTTACGAAGACTATACCCTCAGCTCACCACAGACGCTGTATGATCTCAATGCTCTCCAAGACCGTTTTGAAACAAAGATATTGCTTGGGACAGAAACATCACTACGCAAGACATACCCCGCCTGCAATATCCAAGAACCCTAATCATCATTTGATCAATCACCTATCATCAAAACCCTATGGAGACTCTGCCAAGCAATTCACATCAAGAAACTACGACTGTTGATAGCCGACTGAAGAATAGTTTTGCCTTGATCATTCTCCTGGTTGGTCTTTTTGTGGGCAGTCTTTTTGTGGATATTGGCCAGCTGATTACCGGAAGCGGTTTCTCTGGATCAGCACTCAGAGAACAGACTGTACTCGAAACAAGCGGTAAAACGTGGGTAGCTTATACTGATCCAGCCATCAATGTCAGTGTTATTAATGATGAAACCTGCGCTGATTGTGATCCTAGTGAGGCGCTGCTCTGGATGCGTCGTATCATGCCAACCCTAAGCGCTCACAAAGTGGCTTATGATTCCTTTGAGGGGAAAGAGCTCATCATGAAACATGGTATTCAATCTCTGCCGGCCTTTGTTTTTTCGAGCGAGGTAGAAAATACCGATTTCTATGCGGAAGCAGGACCGTTGTTCAAAAAGACTGATGATTACCTCTTTTTTGACATGAATAAAATAGGTCTCCCTGTGGGGAAATATCTCCAGGCACCAGAATATCAATCAGGTGATATTCGACTCGGCAATCCAGATGCCTCGGTTACCGTTACCATCTTTTCTGATTTTGCCTGTGACTATTGCCGCGAACATTTCGGAACACTCGAGAAGTTGGTGAGTGATTTTGGTGACCGGGTAAATTTTGTCTTCAAACATTTCCCTCTTCCTAATCATCCACAGGCAGAACGAGCTGCTCTCGCTGCAAGCTGTGCTGATGCCGAAGGTTCTTTTCTTCCTTACGCCAAACTTCTTTTTGAAAGACAAGCTGAGTGGGTAAATCGCACTGACAGCACCCAAACCCTCAAGAATTTTGCCTGGCGTGTCAAAGGAATGAAGGGTCGTGAATTTGCACAGTGTCTCGATGAAAAGCGTTTTGAGAATACCCTCACCAATAATCTCACCATGGCAAATGAGTACAATCTCCAAGCGGCTCCTATGACGTTTGTCGGTACTGAATTTGTTAGTGGCGCTGCTCCCAAAGAAGTGCTGGAGGAGCTTATCAAGACAGCTCTCGGCGACACAAATTAGTTATTGGCCGAAAGAAGATTCTTTGCTAGTCTACGAAAGGCTAGAGAATCAGTTTTAATTTTGTTTTTCATTTGCCGATGTAGCTCAGTTGGTAGATTTACCCGCCGTAGCGTAAAAGAAAGACTAATGTGCCAAGATAGCTCAGGTGGTAGAGCAACGCACTCGTAACGCGTAGGTCCCGGGTTCGAATCCCGGTCTTGGCTCCAAAGGATTGGTAAAGTTAAATAAGCAGAGGCGGGGCAAGCACTCCCGCCAAAGACGGATAAACTCCACGCGTAGGTCACCAGTTCGATCCTGGTCATCGGCTCAAGAAATATGATCGAAGATCTCAAGAGACAACTCGCTGTTCTTCAAGAGCAATACTCCCGCTTGCGGGACTATCTTTGACTGGGAGAAAAAAAGTCTTCGTATCACTGAACTCAAGCAGAAAGTAGAAAATCCCCATCTTTGGGATGATCCAGAGACCGCGAGAGAGCTCATGCAAGAACTCTCCTCGCTGGAGTCAGAACGAGCCGAATTTGAATCACTAGAAACAGAACTGGCACACATTGAAGAATTCTTAGGACTTGAAACGCTCTCACTTGATGATGAGCGAAGTCTCGAAACATCACTGAGTCACATCAAAGAATTACTTCAGAAAGGGGAGGCGGCCCTCCTTATGAGCGGCCCCTATGATGCTGGCCACGCCCTCCTCACGGTACGCAGCGGGGCTGGAGGAACCGAAGCTCAAGATTGGGCTGAAATGCTCCTGCGTATGTATTTGCGGTATGCTGAACGCACTCAGTGGCGAGCCATCGTGGTTGATGAAACTCGAGGTAATGAGGCAGGCATCAAGAACGCCACTGTTGAAATTCGAGGAAACTCTGCCTATGGCTACCTTCGCAGTGAACATGGCATTCATCGACTCATTCGTCTTTCTCCATTCAATGCCAATAACCTCCGTCAAACTTCCTTTGCCTCAGTGGAAGTTTTGCCTATTTTGCCAGAAACCTCCAAAGATATCGAAATAAAGCCCGAGGAACTCAAGATCGACACTTTTCGAGCTAGTGGAGCTGGTGGACAGCATGTCAATAAGACAGAGTCTGCTGTACGGATAACTCATCTTCCGAGCGGTATAGTGGTAAGCTGTCAGAGCGAGCGTTCTCAGCTTCAAAACCGCGATCAGGCTATGAAGCTCCTTCGTTCAAAACTCCTGCAACAAAAAATAGAGACCGAGGAAAAAGAGCGAGCCAAACTCAAGGGCGAAGAACGCTCAGTGGCTTTTGGAAGTCAAATTCGTACCTACACCCTCCATCCCTATACCCTCGTGAAAGACCATCGTACCAATACCGAGACTAGTGACGCCCTTGGTGTATTGGATGGAAACTTGGACAAGTTTATTGAGAGTGGGGTACAATATAGAGGAACTCAGAACCATTAGTTTGTTTTCGTTTGCGGACCTGGTTTGCTCTTTTGTTTTTGTATGAACCAAAACACACTTCCTCTCATTCGATTTGATAACGTTACCAAAATTTACCCTGGCGGCATGGCGGCACTCGAACGTGTCAATGTGACGATTATGCCGGGGGAATTTATTTCATTGGTTGGACCAAGTGGTGCTGGTAAATCAACCTTCATGAAGCTTATCTATGCCGAAGAACAGCCTACTGAGGGAACAGTCTACTTCAAAGATCGGGCTATCAAGGACATCGAAAGACATCTCCTCCCTTTTTACCGTCGTAATATCGGTACAGTGTTTCAGGATTTCAAACTTTTGCCGCAAAAAACAGTGTTCGAAAATATTGCTTACGCTCTCGAAGTAGACGGGCTTCCAGCCAAACAAATCCGCGATGAAGTCAATGAGATCGTTGAGATCGTTGGTCTCTCGCAGAAGGCCGATAAATTCCCCCGAGAACTCTCTGGTGGGGAACAGCAGCGGGTAGCTATAGCAAGAGCCCTTATTCATCACCCTACTGTCATCTGTGCTGACGAACCAACGGGAAACCTCGACCCAATCTCTACCAAAGACATCACTGATCTCTTGCTCGAAATCAATTCCTACGGAACGACGGTTATTGTGGCTACGCACAAAAAAGAAGTAGTCGATGCTATCAATCGAAGAGTAATCGCCGTCCAAGATGGTCATATTGCTCATGATCAGGCCAAAAGCAAGTATTTTCTCTAAAAGACTATGTGGAAACAACGTACGCTCAAACTGTGGCGTACCCTCAAAGAGGGGATGGTAAATTTCCGACGTAATGGTTGGCTTTCTCTCGCCACCATCTCTATTCTTTCGCTCTCACTGTTTATTATTAGTGTAGCTTTTCTTATTAGTCTGGGAGCTAACCTGGTAGTCGAAAATTTTGAAAATCGAGTCAATATCACTGTTTCGTTTAATCCTGATATTGCCGAAGAACGCATCCTCACTATTCAGCAAAACCTGAAGCGTTTCCGTGAAATTGAATCGGTAGAGTATATTTCTCGCGATCAGGCTCTCACACAGTTTCTTGATCAGAGCAACAATGATCCAGAAATCCGCCAAGCTATTGAGGAAATCGGGGAAAATCCACTCCTCGCCTCGTTGGTTATTCGCGCCAAGAATCAGAGCGACTACGAGAAAATTGCCCAAGTCCTCAATCAATCCGAATACAAAGAAGAAATTAGCCGTATCAACTACGAGCGGAATAAGCGTATTTTCGATCGACTCAACACAATCAGTCTCGCTGCCAAAAAATTTGGCCTCTCTGTCGGGATTGCCTTTGCTCTCATAGCAGTCCTTATTACGTTTAATACGATCCGTATCACTATCTATTCGCATCGCCAAGAGTTTGAGATAATGCGCCTTGTTGGAGCGTCTAATCTCTACGTTCGTATGCCCTATATTTTTGAGGGGATGCTCTATGGCCTCTCTGCTGGCCTGATTACGCTGCTCCTTTTGGCTGGAGCTACCTATGGAGTGCGAGGTTTTACCCAAGGAGCCTTTCCTCAGGGAGATTTATTTCAGGTATTCCTTGAACACCTCCCTCTACTTAGCCTGAGTACCATGCTTTCAGGTGTATTCTTGGGGGTTATTTCGAGCTATATCGCCATCCGCCGCTACTTGCGAGTGTAAATAACAGTACTGATAAGTGCTTAAACTTGTAATTCATTATGCTACAAGGAAATCATTGGCGCACCTGGGACATATTAATCATTGGAAGTTTCCCATTCATCGCTACTGCCATAACTATTACCTTTTCTACCTCGCAGATTGTTTCTCTTTTCTTCTTTTTTATTCTCCCAAGTCTGTATCTTACCATACGCCAACCATCGCTCTTAGTAAAAGCTGGACTTATTACTCTCTCAACCATCCCTTTTACTATCATTATTGATTTCTTTGCCATTCAAGATGGGTCTTGGTGGGTCGAAACTATTTTTCCGTTCCGCTACCTCAACGGCATACCACTTGAAGATTTTATTTGGTGCGCCTCTTGGTTTTATTATGTTATTGCTATCTACGAAACATTCATCGATCGATCTTCAACAGACTCTCCTCCCTCTAAGCGAGCTAAGACGCTCGTCTTTGGTTGGTTTTTAGCAGGAAGTTTATTTCTCTTTATCTATCCACTCATTTCCCACCTTGTTATTCCCTATTTCTACGCTTTTTTTTCCTTCATCCTTGGTCTCATCCCACTCGCGTTCTTCCTCGTCCACTATCCCAAACTCTGGCGTAAATTTTCTCTTCTCGCCGCGTGGCTGTTTGTCGTAAATATTCTTCATGAAATCAGCGCTCTCACCACGCATCAGTGGTATTTTCCAGGACACCATTTTATCGGCTGGGTCCAGCTCTTCTCGTTCCAATTTCCCATCGAAGAATTCATGCTCTGGATGATACTTGGAGCCATGTACCTTTTGGCATGGTACGAATACTTCGTGGATGATCGAAAGTAAACACCAGTACTACAGCCTCCGCCGCTACTTGCGGGTGTAGGCTTGATTTTATGGCTTATTTAGGCTATTATGCTCTTACTGAATTTTGATCCTTGTTTTTTGGTGTTTTCTACATTCAATATTCTACATTATTTGGGGAGTAGCCAAGTGGTAAGGCACCGCGCTCTGGACGCGGCATTCGTAGGTTCGATCCCTACCTCCCCAGCATTTTACGCAGTTTCTTCATCGGCAAGACCCTTGAGAGTCTTGACTGAAAGACTGATACTCTCTTTTTTCTCACGGTAGGTTTCGGCTTCTTTTTTGATATTGGATGGCAGGGCAGCGAGGACAGTTTTTAGGGCCACCCCATCAATTTTCACTATATTGTCCCATTCACCAAGTGGTGCAAGCAGTTCCCGGAGTTTGGCTTCATCGTAGCTATAACTTGTTCGGATAGATTTTCCAATAATAGCGGTGGTACCGAAAAGACGCTCCACCCCTTCTTGTTCCATATATTTCATGATGACCGCCTGAAGCTCAGCTAAGCGCTTTTTGTCTTCAGTTGCCTTGGTTCTAAGAGAGAGAAATTCTTCGACAGCCCGCTCACCCTCACTCTTCTCGAGTTTTTTCTCTTCTGTTTTAAACTTATGTTTCCACAAGGGGCAGGTCTTTTGAAAGCCGCACCAATCACACAGCGGGGAGAGAACAGGATCAAACTTTTGTGCCTCTATATTGTTGACTACTTCGAGTACCGTAGCGTCGAGAGCCTCGAGGTCAGCTAGGGTACGCTTGGATGAGAGTTTCACACCATGTTTGAGGTAGTAGAGACTCACCGTGATATGATCAATGTTTTCATGGGGATAACGATCCAAAAAGGCTTTAGCATAAATGGTCAGCTGAAGATCGGTGTCTACTTTTTCTTGACTCGGCATTTTACGAGCGGTCTTGTAATCGATAATTTCGTAACCATCATCAGTCTTGTCGATACGATCAATGATACCCGAAAGGACATGTCTGTTCCCGTCCAAAGCGGGGATTTCGATACCAAAACGGCTCTCGAGAGCAACAATTCTCGCTTGGTCCGGCTGATTATCATGATAGTACCGCTGGATCATTTCTACTCCTTGAGTAAAGGCGGTCCGCTCTTCGATGTCACTCATCCAAATATCACTCTTCCAATTTTTGGCAAAATGATCGAGCGCCTCCTCCAGAGAAGGAGAGAGGAGGGCTGGATCATGAATAAATTTCATGGTGGAGTGCACGAGGGTGCCAAAAATCGCCTCCTTAGATTTTGGTTCCGGAAGCTTATCTATTTCCCGAAATTTATATTTCAGACCACAGGTTTGATAGGTATCAATGCCAGAATAAGAGAGGCGCATAGGTCTCAATTGTAGCGCATTTCCTTTCTTGACTCGAATATTGACAATTATTATTGTTCAGTATACTATCATCTATTGTCCCTTAACATACCTTTTAGCGTCCTCAAAACGCCCTCTTGTCAACCAAACCCCAAGGAGAACACCGTGTCTCAAATTGAACATCTCCAGGAAGAGCTCCTGGCCTGCCAGACCCGCAGTGCTGAGCGGCAAAACGCCGTCCGCGTCCTCGTGGAAGGCAGGCAGCGTGGCGATCCCTGGGCTGACATCCTGGCCCGAGCTCTCCTCTGCCTCCTCGAGAGCCAGCCTGAGACTTTGGCCCAACACTGGCTCGACCAGCTGGCCATCCTCGCGAGAGAAATCGTGGCCAAGCACACCGAGATCGAGGCGCTCCAGGCGCAGGTCGCCTATTTCCAGGAGGCAGCCGGGACGGACGCTCTCACTGGCCTTGCCAATCGGCGAGCCTTTGATGAATACTTCGGGAGAGAACTAGCCTCCTTGGCTCGTAGCATCCCGGACCTCCCGGATGATGTGAGCGGGCAGTTGCCGCCCTTCTCGCTCATGATGATCGACCTCGACCATTTCAAGCAGATCAACGATACCTACGGCCATCCGGCCGGGGACGCTGTGCTTGCTGAAGTGGCTCGGCGCATCTCCCACTTCTTCGATCACCGGCCGAGCGATATCGTCGCTCGCTGTGGTGGCGAAGAGTTCTGGATCTGCTGGCCAGCTGTCGGTGCCAAAGCGGCCCAAGAGAAGGCCGAAGAGTTCTGTCGACTGCTTGCAGCCAATCCTGTTAGCGTCACAAGCCTCGATGGGAAAACGGTGACCATCCCAGTCACGGTGAGTATCGGCATCGGTACCATCGAGGTCACCGAACGGCTCCAAACAGAGGCTGCATTCAAGCTCCTCCACAAGCACGCTGATCAGGCACTCTACTGGGCCAAGCAGCATGGTCGCAACCAGGCCGTCCATCATCGATCACTTCCAGAGGGGAAATGAGCCATGTTCCACTCCTATGAACATACCCATCCCAGTAGTCCAGTCGAAGTGGTCTACGGGCATCGGCTCGAAGTGCATGATGTGATCCAAGCGGATGACGTCTATGCCGATACAAGCAGTATCTGGCGAGCGTGTGGTACCGGTCTCCATAGCCAAGCTGCTGGCATCATGTACGTCGTTCGGCTCGTTGAGAGATTGGCCCCGATGAACTAGGGGAGGGGCCATGACACTGATCGTCCCTCGGTTTCCGCCGGACACACAATTCCAGCATTACCGATTCTTCCACGAGATGTCACCCAAAGCTCGGCAACACATGATCGAGCAATCGGTGTGGATTCGTGGAGGCAGGCTCAATGAAATGCCTCAGAAGTCATCAGGCGAGTACCCATGGCTTGCCTGTCTGATTACTGTCGACGCTGTACCCCAACTCATTGTCTGTGAGACCTGGGATGATGTCCGCCGTTTTCAGACTCTCTTTGACTTCGAAAGGCGTTTCACTCCTGAGTGGTACTGGATTCAAAACTGGGCAGCCATTCAGAGCGGGAAGACTGGTCGGCTACCACCGCCTCCCACCCAACAGCCGGGCTAGTAGTGCAGCAGCACGAACGCCCGGCTTCTTCATTGCTATACTCTTGACTTTTTATAAAATTCATGCTAATTTCCACATAGCATTTTCCCAACCCGTCCCAACCAAAGGACGTATCCAGGAGAACCCACCTCATGAGTGAACTCTTGCTTTTCAAGAATGTTGCCTTTCGCCAGGGGGACATCCTCCGCCTTTCCCCCAACCCCAACAAGACGATCCTTCCCGAAGGGGTAGAGGTAGCCGCCGTCGACGTCCATGACGATGGCTACCTCATCGTCCTGCTGCCGGAACGCGTGGCCCATCTCGGCGATGATCACCATCTGCTCAACATCCCTCCGGATCACCTGGAGACCCTCTGGGTGGTCGAGGAAGCCGCCGACGCCATCCCCAAGCATTCAGGGGGTCAACAGTTCCAGCAGCACCAGCGCGTCTCGTGCATGGCAGGCGGCGTCCGCTACCATGGGCAAGTGATCGCCGCCATGGACGAGGTGGTGGTGGCTCGCATCGGCGATCATTCCATCGTTGGCCAGGCCAAGGACTTCACTGGTGCCTGGGCGGTGCCGGTCGAGAACATCTCGGCCTAGCGCGGGTTCTGCCACATAAGTCCATTTCGTTCTTCCATCCGTTGGCCAACGCGCCGACTTCACAGCAGCGGTTTGTGATATACCCACACCCCCACTGCTTTTTTATTCCCAAAAGCCACTTAATCCCCTAGTCACATTCCTTAGGTCACAAGGGGAGGGGGGGGTGTCAAAAAAATTCTAGTAAAAATTAGAAATCTTTACTACGAATATTTTGATCGAAAGAAACACCCGCTCTATCTTTCTGATGAATACCGAGACTGGTAAATAGATCTTTTTGATGCTATATCTCTCTTGTAAGGAATATACTTAAGTATAAGATCTATGCAAGAGGGTTTTCGGTGGGTAGTGGTGCTACTAGTCGTGGTAGTACCAATAATGAAAATTGTTTCAGAAAAAACTGCCGGGAATAGCTGGTGGTCTTCTTTTAGCGCCGAACTTTTTGCAGCACTTATTTCACTAGCTATAGCAGCTTTTCTTATTCCTCGGTATCTGGAATCGAGAAAAAAGCCAGTCTTTGAAGTCGTTAATAAAGTCACATCAAAACCCGAGCTTGAACTGAACATCAGTGAAGATAAAAGCAATTACAATGGCGTTTTTAAGCTTGGTGTTTGGAATAAAACAAACACAAGCTATCGAGATGTTTATTGGCATCTGTACATACCGTCAGATTTTAATCCGAAGTTTAGGGATGGAGATGATAGGAATCGAGAAGAAATAAAAGGCGCTAATGGGAAAGTAGTTTGTTTTAAATTTTCTGGTCAATTAAAAGAACCATTATATCCATATCGTCGAACTACCCTTGTAAAAGAGCTCGAACTCACTTTTCAAAATGGTGATAACTTCGATCTTAATAACTCTGGAATATACTACAGCTTTAGCACTGAATACGGTGTATACCCTGAAGGATCGAAACAAAAAAATGTCCTGCTTAAAGAGCCAGATTTTGGAAAGATAAAAATCGTTCTAACTGAGCTTTAAAAAGGGGAGTAATCCCCTTGTTTCTTGCATGTGGTATAATGTAATTACTTCATAGTATTGACAGAACATTGAAAGTGAAGTAATATACGTTCTCTAAATACTACTACAATGTTCGAATTTTTTACAAAAAAGAAGAAGTGGGTCACTGTTCGTACGGTTGCCAAGAAACAGCTTAAAGACAATAAAGCTGTGTTTAAGTCTTTACGAGATTATGATGCAGGAAAAAAAGAAATTTCTATCGATAACGTGCGAAGAAATTTGCAAGCTGTACAATCTGCTTCGTGAAGACGGCGAAGTTTCTTTCCCTCCATCAAACGAATCTCTACCCAAACTTGAAGCGTTAGTAGAAAACATTACTAGCGCTTCTTTTGGCATCGAACACTACAAGACTAACGAAGAAAAAGCAGTTGCTTACTTATACTTCATAATAAAAAATCACCCATTTACTGACGGTAACAAACGAACAGCTTCAATTGTATTTCTTGTACTTTGTGATATAAATGATCTTCATCCTGACTTTTTTGACTTTTCGCTTGATGAATTAGTTGTATTTATAGAAAAAACAAAAATAAATGATCATCAAAAATTTATAGGAATTGTAGCCAAAGCTTTGTTTGAAAAAACTTTTGGCCTCTAGGGGATTAAACCCCTCTTTTTTATTCTTCCCACCCTCTCTTTTTTCAAGCGGGGAGTATCCCCTACAAATTTTTGGAATTTTTTGATACTGCTATAAATTCAAAAGAATATATAAAAAAATTTCTCAAAAATAATTTGTCGCGAGATGAGGAGAGAATAAAAATATTTTTCTTTTTTGGAAAAAATATCGAGAAACAACCAACGAAAAATGGAACGGTTCGTGTGAGAGAGAAGTGTCCACCTCCTCTCTACAATGTCGCATAATGTAACTTATGCGACATTGTGCATAGAGCGAGGGGCTGGCTATCAGACATATAGAGACACCTGCTTTCTTGCTCCTTTTCTTTATAAGATATCTGGTTAAAGCCTCTGTCTATGAGAACCTGATTTGATACTCCCCTCATCCTATCCGCCTATTTCAAAATACTTTTCTTTTTTATTTTCAAAGATATATCCATGTGTCTTTTCTGTTACTTATTTTGAAATTTAAAATTTGATATTTGAAATTGGGTTAGTCCTCCCCTTCCAATTTCCAAAAATCACTAGGGGAGTCAAAGCGTACCAAAAAGCAAAAAACAAAGAACAATCGACTTTCAACAAGAAAAGGATAC
>CAZRXW010000023.1:0-14630 GCA_964604195.1 uncultured Bdellovibrionales bacterium | reverse complement strand
CGCTTGTTTCAGCATAGATCTAGACTAAATCACCTTAGGGTGATGGTCTAGAGCCTATTATTTTATTGAACCTGAAAATTCCCTCGAAACATACCCATGCTACAGCTAAAAGGGAGTCGCCCACTTTCTGTAGGAGTAAACTCGATAATATTTTCACCAGGTTTGAGTTGACGCTGAATCCCGAGCTCTGGAATCACAAAGCTCGAAGCGCACGTGTAGCTCTCTTGTGAATCAACAATAAGCCGAGCCGGCACACCGATGCGGAGAGTCGGCAATGTGCTCGGATGATATCCTCTCGCATCCTGAATAAGTCGAACCACTTGTATCCCATTTTCGAGAGGGGCCAAAGTATTTTCAGCCGAAATCTCTGTCTCAGGCAGCGCCGTGTTAATACCAAAGAGTTGCAGGCCATTGCGGATATTCCACCAGCCAAAAGCGATGAGCATAACAGCAATCAGTGGAAAAAAGACGGTCCGCGCTCTCGCTCCAAGCCAGGTCACCAATCCCCCAATTGCCAAAAGTCCCGGTACTGTACCAAGAGCAAAGACGGCCATCACAATCCCTCCCCACCATGGATCAGCTAGAGACACGACCGCCAGCTGTACAGCTTGAGTAAAACCGCAAGGCAAAAAAAAGGTCAATGCTCCACCGAGGAAGGCTCCTCGATGAGTATAGTGCTCAGGTGAGTGAGTACTCCCAAGCCAGCGAGAGAAAAATTTAGGCAAAGTAATGCTCCACTGAGACGCTCTTGGTGATACCTGGGACAGCTGCACCCCAAGGAGGAGCATCACCCCTCCGGCAAAAAGCGTAAGGAGCGCCGTAAAAACAATAGACTGTGAAAGCCAATTACCAATAAATCCAAGGAGGGATCCTAAAAGAAAGAACCCACCAATGCGGCCAGCATGAAACCAGAGATGTGGAACAAATTTCCTCCATGCCGAAAGTTCAGGGTGCACTGCTTGATAGTGAGCCGAAACTCCGAGCACCAGCCCACCCACCAACGCAGCACAGGTCGATATCCCCGCCGTTACTCCTACTAGGAAAATAAGAGGGAGTTCCGATGTATTCACCTTGCCTACCGAAAAAAGTGATGACCAGCCAGTAAGTTTAAACAAGAGGAAAAGGAATCCAAATCCAGCTAGACCAAAGATAAGTTTGCCATAAACAGCTGCCTCTCGAGAAAACCATGGTTCTGACGTAGCCGTTCCCCCTAGTCGATACCCAGCCTGTTCAATCACTGAACGAATCTCTGTTTCGTGGGGCGATTCCCCGACATATTCCACCACCGCCTCACCACGCTGAAAATTGGCTCGTACTTTAGTCACTCCAGAAATCTTTCCAAGATCTTCTTCCAGGAGCACTTCACAAGATCGACAGTGCATACCCTGAATATGTATTTTTTGTTGTGGCATAGAAAGAAGTTATTTTTGAGCCAAATGCGTCACCTGAAGAATTTCAGCAATCATCGCCTGCTTCTTTTTTTCACTCCCTGTCTCCATAGCTTGTTTAAAACAAGAAGATAAATGTCCAGCCATGAGCTCTCGATGAGCAGAACGCAGGAGTCCCATCACCGCCAGATTCTGCTGCATAACGTCAATGCAGTAAGCATCTTCTTCGAGCATGCGCTCTATCTTTTCAAGCAAACTTTTTGCCTTGCGATAACTTATCCGAGCTTTTTCATGCTGAGCATGATGTGAGGCATGATCCATATATTTTACGTAATCAATTCTGTTGCTTTACCTTCTTCAGGGTATACCTCCCCCCCAGGTATGTCAAATCGACTCTCTCAATCACTCACGAGATACTTCAAAAATACCTGGGATAGAAAAAAATGACTTCTCCTGCTATGCTACGAGAGTAACTCTTTCTTTGTCTCATCATGTCTTGGCTTTTCTCAAAGTTTACTCTTATTGGCCTTTTTCTCGTCCTCGTAGTTGGTGGCGGGGCTTTTTGGTATTTCAATCAGCCTGGTGGTAAACAAGAATTTGCTCTCCAATCACTATCCGTCGTAACCAAGGTATCCAAACTCCTCCCTCTCGAAGAAGATACCAAAAAAGAGATCGAGGCTGTCCAAAAGCTTTCTGAAGCCGTACTCAAAAAGGATGGGGTGACTCGCACCTACCTCGTTATGCTCCAAAATAACTACGAACTCCGCCCAGGTGGTGGTTTCTTAGGGCAATACGCCGTAGTCAAAGTAAAAGATGGGGCGGTCCTTTCTACTTTTGTTGAGGACGCCAACCTCCTCGATCAGCGCATTAATATCAAAGTCACTCCACCCTATCCCCTCACCAGGAAGCTTCAACTCAAGCGATGGAAGTTTCGTGATTCTAACTTCTCACCAGATTTTCCCACCAACGCTGAAAAGGCTTTGTATTTTTATCGCCTCGCTGGTGGTGGCCAACAATTTGATGGTGTCATCGCCGTGAATTCAACTATCTTTGATCGTGCCCTAGAGATCACCGGTCCCATTCAAGTACCTGGTTATCCAGAGACCTACACGAGTACTGATGGCTCGATCAAACTTCAAGAGCGAGTGGAAAAGGCTTATCTTGGCGAGGACGTTGCTGCCGAACTCAAACAAAATCGCAAGGCTATCATGAGACCGCTTGCTGCCGAAATGGTCAAACGCCTCACTCAGATAGAAAATATTCCCAAAGTTCTTGAAATGGGTCAGCAAGAACTCCGTGAGAAAGACATCATGCTCTTTTTCAAAGATCAGACACTACAAAAAATTGTCACTGACGCCAAATGGGGAGGAGTCGTCAACACTGATTGGAAGGATGACTACCTTATGCTCGTCGACGCCAATATGGGAGCCCTCAAAAGTGACTACTACATGAAACGTGCCATTGACTACGTCGTCGATTTTACCGGTGAAAAACCAATAGCCACCCTGACCCATACCTATACCCACACCGCCACTCGAGGCGACTGGAAAACAAGTGATTACCACACCTATCTTAGGGCCTATGTTCCTGAGGGATCGACTCTCCTCGAACGAAAACTCGTTGGTTACCCTCTCACTGATAAAGCCTTTGGCAAAACCTATTTTGGAGTCTTCGTCGATACTCTTATCAATGGTTCTACTGCCGGTATGATCAAATATCAGCTCCCCGATACTATCAAACCAGAAAATTATAAACTCCTCATTGAAAAACAGTCTGGCGTCGGCACTATCCCCGTGACGATCACTATCAAGACCAAAGAAAAAGAGATCAAACAAACTGCTGATCTCAAGCGCGATCTCATCTTCTCTCTTCAGGAAGTAGAAGAGCGGAAATAAAAAAAGGACTTCACCATGGGAAAGGAGGGGCTGCCGATGAAGTCCTGTGGGCGAAGTTTGCCCACCGAATACCTACCTCTCGGGGAGGATTGAGGTAGACATGTCTTATTATCACATAATTATGATGATGTCAATATAGATCACCCGGACTCTTGTACCAAGCCAAAAAACAAGTATAGTAGAAAATATGAATGAACTTTCCAGTCAACCAGAATCACTCGCAGAAAACGATCATCGTAAGCTCGGCCAAAAGCTTGAGCTTTTTACCTTTTCGGATCTTGTAGGATCAGGACTCCCCCTCTGGCTCCCCAAAGGGGCTACTATTCGTCGTATCCTCGAGCGCTTTATCGTCGATACTGAAATCGCCTGGGGTTACTCTCATGTGTATACACCCGACATTGCCAAACTCGATCTTTACAAAACCTCTGGCCACTATCCGTACTACAAAGATTCAATGTACGCCCCGATTGAGATCGATGAACACGAGTTCATGCTTCGCCCAATGACCTGTCCTCACCACTTCCAAGTCTACGCCGATAGGCCAAGAAGCTATCGCGAACTCCCTCTCCGCATTGCCGAACTCGCCAAGCTCTATCGCTATGAGGGCTCTGGTGAACTCTCCGGCCTCGTGCGGGTACGAAGCTTCTGCCTATCGGATGCCCACATCATCTGCACTGACAAAATCCAAGCAGGAGAAGAAGTTGGACGAGCACTCGATCTCATTGAGTATGTTGCTTCCGTTTTCGGTCTTACATTAGGAGAAAACTATTCTTACCGCCTTTCACTTGGCGATAGAAACAATGAGACCAAGTACTACAAAAATGACGCTGCTTGGGAAGAAAGTGAAGCCTTACTCCGAGAGGTACTCCAAAAAAGAGGTGGTGATTTTGTTGAAGCTAATAATGAAGCTGCCTTTTATGGCCCAAAAATTGATATCCAGATGAAAGACGCTCGCGGCAAGGAAAATACCGCTTTCACCGTTCAGTATGACTTCTGTATGCCTGATCGATTCAACCTTACATATATTGCTTCAGATGGGTCAGAAAAAAGACCAGTTGTTGTCCATCGCTCATCTGTCGGTGCTATCGAACGAGTTATGGCGTTTCTCATCGAACATTATGCCGGTGCTTTCCCTCTCTGGCTTGCTCCCGTCCAAGTAAAACTTCTCCCTATTAGCGAAACCCATTTCCCTTATGCCAAAGAGGTGTGCAGTATCCTCCTCAAAGCTGGTATCCGCGTAGAGCTCGATGAAAGCAACGAATCACTCGGAAAAAAAGTGCGCAGTGCCAAACTGGAAAAAGTTCCGTATTATATTGTCATTGGTGATCAGGAAATGAATGGGCATACCCTTGGTATCGAGCATCGTGATCAGGGGAAAATTGGTAGCTTGAGTACCGCTGATTTTCTCAATCGGATACACGAAGAAATCGCGACAAAAAAATAATCTCAAATATTCTATGCTCTGGCTCTTTGGAAATAGCAACGGAAATAAAGTAACTAAAGAAGAATTTCAGGAATCAGTTATTCCCCGTTTGCGTGATCGTGGCCTCTCCGAAGACGATATCCGCTATGTACGAGCAGTTATTGATGCAGCGCTCAATGAGGATGGTGATGATATTGGTGTCACCGAAAGAGAGGTTGACCGCCTTATCGAAAACCTTAAGAAAAATGCTCCCGATCACTTCTCAGATGAGAATCTCAAAAAAACAGAAGATGAACTTCGTCGAAAACTCTAAACATTGCCAAAATAGTAAAAGCGATGCCCTCCTCCCCGGGCTAGCCGCCCGGGGTTTCCTTGTGCGGCACGCTCAAGCGTGAGAATGGCTTCACTCATCAGAATGAGCTCGTAATCGTTCCATTCATCCCCACCCGGAATGAGTCCTATCACAGAGGACGAATGGGGGGTGGGGTTTCCTGGTATACAAAAAGCCCAGTCGATGATGACTGGACTTTTTTGTGGAACGGACTTTAAGCAGCTTGGGCACCGTTGCGATCCTCAAGAGGACGAGCCTCATTGACGGTCAGCGTACGACCCTCAAACTCCTTGCCGTGCCAGAGTTCAATGGCCTTTTGGCCCTCCTCAGCTGTCGACATCTCGACGAAACCGAAACCGCGTGAGCGACCGGTCATACGATCGATAATAATCTTAACTGAGACAACCTGACCGGCCTGAGAAAAAGCATCTTTCATTGCTTCTTCAGTAGTACGGTAAGGAATACCTCCGACATACAAGCGTGTAGACATAGTGTGACACGTGTCGATTATGTACTTAACCTTGTAAGACGACCTTCTGGCTCTTTTCTATCGCAACCAGTCTACGCACCACGAGGGCCGTTCTACCGTACACGTCGAAAGTAATGACCAAGAAACCTTACAAATGCACCTCTACGGTAGCATATTACCAAAAAAAGAGCAATACCTACCGCTCTTGTAGCAATAGATACGCTAGATCTCTCTTAAATTAAGCATGGTGGAGATCATAGAAAAACAGGCTTATGTATTCTCCATCATGGCGAAAAGGGTAGGTATCGGTTCAGACACGTAACTCCTTCATTCTAGAAGCTAGTTATAAGTATTGTTAAATCTCATAATGCCCTCCTCCCCGGGCTAGCCGCCCGGGGTTTCCTTGTGCGGCACGCTCAAGCGTGAGAATGGCTTCACTCATCAGAATGAGCTCGTAATCGTTCCATTCATCCCCACCCTCCATTCGTCCTCTGTGATAGGACTCATTCCGGGTGGGGTTTCCTGGTATAGAAAAATTTCCTTTTCTAAGAAAAACAACATTCATCTCTATAAATAAATCCTTACCCCCCGTCCACTAGAAAATAGATGCCAGACCCAGGCAGCTAATACCGAGATCAGGATTATAAGAACTGTGTAGGCCACTGCGAGTGAAACATCAGTCACTCCAAGAAGTCCAAACCGGAAACCGTTTACCAAATACAAAACCGGGTTATAGAGTGAAAGTCCCCGCCAAAATTCAGGCAACAGTTCTATAGAGTAAAAAGTTCCCGCGAGGTATGTAAGAGGTGTCAAAATAAAGGTTGGGAAAATCGAAATAGTATCAAAGTCTTTGGCAAAAATACCATTGATAAGACCTGCCAATGAGAAGAGGATCGAGGAACAAAGGGCAAAAGCAATGAAATGAATCGGGTGAACAATTTGAAGAGGTGTAAAAAAGAAAGCTACTCCAAGAAGGAGTGTACCGGTAACCATCCCCCTCAAGACTCCTCCGCTCACATAACCAAGGATCATCACTCCATAAGGAACTGGAGAAACAAGAATTTCTTCGAGAGAACGTTGGAATTTGGCAATATAAAATCCAAAGGCAGTTTGCATAAATGACTGCGTAATCACCGACATCAAAATAATGCCCGGAACAATGTACTCCATATAAGAAACATCTCCTACTGGAGCGACCTGGGAACCAATAAATTTACCAAAAACGAGAAAATACAACGTGGTAGTCACTACTGGAGGAAGAAGATTCTGAATCCACACCCGAAAAAGACGCGAGAATTCCTTGTGGACGATAGTGCTATAGGCAACCCAGATTTGTCGACTATTCATAGTATAATATTCTTCTATTTCTTTACCTGCTGAATAAAAAATTCTTCGAGCCGATTAGTCTTATTACGCATAGTCACTACTTGTATACCCAGCTGGCTCAAGAGCGAAAAGGCCTGATTGAGGTCATGCTCTCTGGAGAGAGTGAGCTCTATCTCGGATTCTCGAACAACTGGATCAAAGTCTGCCAAAGTCGATATGGTACCTTCTGGAAAAGACCGCGTCGTCTGGAATACAAATGTTTCCTCATCCATCTCACTTAGTAGCTGTTTAATCGCTCCCTGGGAAATAATCTGTCCACGGTTAATAATGGCCACATTCCGGCAGAGTTGCTCTGCCTCCTCAAGATAATGGGTCGTGAGAATAATAGTGACCCCGTGTTCATTCAAGTCGCGTAAAAAATCCCACATCTCGCGCCGAAGTTCTATGTCGACGCCAGCGGTTGGCTCATCGAGAATGAGAAGCGTTGGCTCGTGTACGAGAGCTCGTGCGATCATAAGCCGACGCTTCATCCCTCCAGAAAGAAAGCGGGACTGCTGATCTTTTTTATCCGCCAAGCCGAGAGCCTCAAGGAGCTTGAGCGCCTTGGGGAGTGCTTCAGAACGTGGAATGCCATAGTAGCCAGCTTGGTCGAGTACCACATCGATGACTTTTTCAAAAATACCAAAGTTAAATTCTTGTGGCACCACTCCGAGATGCATCTTGGCGGCCTGATGATCATCATCAATAGACAAGCCATTGATACTAACACTCCCCCCTGTTTTCTTTACCAGACCAGAGACAATATTGATAAGAGTAGACTTTCCGGCACCATTTGGACCAAGTAAGGCAAAGAAGTCTCCCGGTTCAACAGCAAGACTCACACCTTGAAGCGCTGCTACTCCATTATCATACGTTTTTTCGAGCAATTCTATCTGTAGCGCCAACTTCTGATCAGTCATAAGAATATAATTACGATTACCAATAATTTCCTTACTAAATAAATCAAATATTAGGAACCCGTTCAGTCTACCGAAAAAGGAATAATTCGTCTAAAATACCTATTCTTCTGGAAGATCGTCATTTTCAAGGCCAGTAAGCTGCCCTTGTAGATCAGAAACAAAAGCCTGTGCTTCTGCTTTCGTCTCTATTACAGAATGATCCTCAAATAACTGTTCTTCTTTTGCCCCTTCCTCTTTTGTCTTCCCAATAGATTCTGCCCGCTGTATCGATCGAGTCAGAAGACGAAAGTGTTCCTGAAAACCTATCCAAACAATAACTAACCCAGACCCACCGAGTAAAAGAAAGATTCCTAAAACAAAAAAGAATTTTTTTTTCGTGTTCATTCTTGTACTGTATCTACTGACTTCTTGAAATCAGGCAAAAGATCATTTCTATAATAACTAATAGCATCATTCAATAGTTGACTCACGATTCTCTTCGGCTCAGCAAGAGATGGTCTCATTTCAGTAGGCGCACTCGCTACTGATTCATATTGATCATACGCTCTTAAGACAATATCACGCTTCTCACGAAAGACTACTAGGTGATTTTCTAGATGAGCGACATCAGCACCCTGCCCTCTTAAAAAACGTAGCACTCTTTCTAATTCTTCTTCAACAAGCTGAAAACGTGCCACCTTATCCTGACGAACTTGTTTTATCCGCTCCGTGAGCGCTGCTGTCCTCTCTAGAGGTTTAGCCAAGCGAGACAATTGCGGATCTGTCTTTTGAGGAATCACCGGGGTAGAGGGTCCAGCACCATCACGAAATTCGGGACTTTTACGAATCTCTTCTAGTTTTTGTTCACACTGCTCAGCCGAAAGCTTAGCATACTGCTGACAGCGCTCTATGTTCATATACTTCTTTATAAAAGAAATACAGCTCTCCCTGCCCATACCGGTCCGTTTCTGACACTCTCCGATGACTGTGTCTGCTTCTGAACTCGCTAAAGCCAAACCAGAACTTACTTCCAGAGCCCCCAACAAAAAAAATAAGGATAGGAAAAATCTCTTAATCATCACTCGCTAGTATACCAAGATTTACCCCATCCTTCTAAGAAGGGCATTTTCCCCACAATCCAAAACCCCGTTCCTTTGCTCTCTGTTCAGCCCGCCAGAGCCTCTCTTCCTCTCTCCGATCTGGGGGGTAGGATTTCGCTCGAGCATACCCCTCACTTGCCAAAAGTTCGTTGATAAACTCTTGATCAATATATACATACCTGAGGAGCCTCCCGTAACGATCTCGGTCGGTCGTGTCTCTTTGAAGGGTGATCATTTTCCCTTCCAATTTCTGCTTCAAATACTCGCCTGACTCTCTCCCAAAACACTCCACTTCACTTCGTGGCTTCACGCTCTCGGGAGCGTCAACGCCAATGAGACGAACTTTCTCACCACCTTCAAGCACTAGTGTATCCCCGTCAACGACTCTCTCTACTATCTGAGAAGTCGTTTCTTCTCCAGAAGTTCTTGCTGTGTCATTAATACCGTCAAAAACCTGTCGAAAGTATTTCTCATAACCAGGAAATGACACGATCATCACCAAGAGAATAGCCCCTATAATAATCTTTTTTCGAGACTGAGTCATCGCTTTTTCATTTCATGAACGTTTTGTTTCAAAAGACTGTTTGGCCCAGGAAAATCGTTTGACGTATTCGGTAGCAAGAAAATAAAGTACAGCTAAAAGTAAAATGAGAGGGAGCACCAAGACTGATTCTTGAGAAAAACCAAATATGCGCTGCCCAAGTAAGCTTCCAGGAAGTGTCAAAGCAATGCCTACGGCCAGGAACGATAGCCCTATCAGAAGCCAAGAAGGTCGGATAGATCGATAGAAGGGCAATTTGGTACGAAGTGAAAAGATAAGGATAATCTCGGTCAAAACTGAGAGTGAAAACCATGCGCTCTGCATAATTTCTGCTCCCTGCCGGTACAAAATCGCAAACAATGATAAATCAAATATCGAACTCAAGAAGCCTAGACCAAGCGTCACCAACACCACAGAACGAGGATCATAATCTTTTGGCTGCGTTAATTCTTCAGCATCAACGGTATCAGTAGCTACCGCAAGCATGGGGAAATCTGAAAGAAGATTGAGGAGAAGGATTTGAATAGGCAGAAGCGGTACGAAAGGAAGGAAAAGTGAGGCTACTGCTACCGAGAGAAAATTTCCGAAATTTGAAGTCAAGGTAATCCGTAAATATTTCAGGATATTGGCAAAGATAGTTCTCCCCTCTCGAATACCAGTTATAATGATTCCTAAATTCCTCTGCAAAAGCACTACATCCGCTGATTCTTTGGCAATATCAGCCGCCCCCTTCACTACTAAAGCCACATTGGCTAACCTCAAAGCTGGAGCATCATTAATCCCTTCACCCAAAAATCCGACATCATGCTTCTCTTGAAGTAAGCGAATAATAAGATATTTTTCTTCAGGAGAAACTCGAGCAAATACATGTTGACTATATACTCGCTCTCTTTGCTCATCTGGTGTAAGTGCCATCAATTCCGCACCAGTGGTCACGAGCAAAGGGTCAGCTATAAGTCCAACCGCATGAGCCACTGCTCCCGCCACTTCCTTACTATCACCAGTTAGTATTTTCACTGTAATACCTAATTTTTTTGCCTCCAGCACTGTATCTGGTGCTGACTTTTTTACCGGATCTTCAAAAGCGATCAGCCCAACAAAATTCAAATCTTGTTCAAGAGTACTGGCTAATTTTGGTTTACGAGTAAACGTTCGACTGGCTACGGCTAGAATTCGCTTCCCTTCCTTCCCCCGCTCGCTCCCCCAGCGGATCCAATACTCCTGTTCCTTCTCAGAAAGCTTGGTCAAAGCCAGTACTTCTTCATATGCCCCACGAACAATAAGAAGAGTCTCTTTTCCCCGACGAATCAGTACGCTATTGCGCCTTCGCTTTGGATCAAAGGGAAGTACCTCGAGTCGCTCCACTCCAATTACACTCGCCTTCTCTGGTTCCGAAAGCCTGTGCCACAAAGCAAGGTCAAACGGGTCGCGAAGCATCCCTCGATGAAGAAGGGGCTCTATCGAGGCGATACTCGCCAGTTCAAGTGCTGTTTCTTCATCTTTCCCCTGAATATCTGTTACCACCAAAGCATTCTCCGTAAGCGTTCCTGTTTTATCCGCACAGAGAATGTCTATGCTTCCCAAATCTTCTATAGCTGATAGCCTCTTTACTACTACCTTCTTTTTGATCAGGTGAAGTGACCCTCTGGAAAGACAGACTGTGATAATAACCGGCAAAGCTTCTGGAATTACGGAAACCGCAAGTGCAAGAGAGAAGATCAAAAGCTCGGTCGTACTTGTCTCACCATGGCGTAAAATGACATTGGCGATAAAGACCCCGAACAGCGTCACTGCCACCAAGCGAACAATAAATCGGCTAAACTGATGGAGACCTTTCTCAAAACGAGTCTCGTGATTCACTTCTTCAGAAAGTTTAGCAATATCACCAAGAGCTGTTTCGCGCCCCGTAGCAATGACCACGCCCTCTCCCCTTCCAGAGACAACCACCGTTCCCGCAAAACCAATATTGGAAGCCTGATGCATTTCGGTGTGAGCAAAATGAACAGGTGTTTCTTGTTTAATTACCGGATCAGCCTCACCGGTCATCACGCTTTCATCAATAGCCAAACTCGTAGTAACAAAAAATCTCATATCAGCCACCAAACGATCACCCGCACTCACAAGCACGATATCGCCGGGGACAATTTCTTCGCCGTTTACTTCAACTACTTCCCCCGAACGACGCACTCTAACATGTGAGACAAGATATCGACGAAGCAGAGCCAAACTCTTCACTGAGTGATATTCTTGATATGCCTCAAGTGAAATATTGATCAGAATAAAAAGAGCGATCAGGAGCGCTTCAAGCCTTTGACCGAGAGCAAAAGAAAGAATACTTGCCCCAACAAGAAGATAGAGAAAAGAAGACTGAAGTCGTCTCAAAAGTATTTCTCTCCAAGGAGAAGATTCTTGATGAAGAGCATTTTTTCCATAACGAAAAATCCGGTCACGTACCTCTTGTTCGGAGAGACCACTTCGTCTTGATTCATACTCAGCGATGACATCTTCCCCCGAGGGAAGTGCCATGCGTTTCCAGTGCATAACTAGTACGGTTTACTCATTTTTGTTTCTTGGTCGATCACCTTGAGGAGCGCCTCAAAATTGTCTTCTGGTGCAGACTGATTGCGCTTCTCATAACCGCAAAGGTTACATCGGTGAAGAACTTTGTACCCTTCCTTACCTGGCTCCACTCGTACCGGAGTCATGAGACCCTGGCAGGTCGCCAATCGATCACCTGGCTGTACATCAACATGCATACTGTAGAGACAATTTGGGCAATGATTCGTATATCCATTCCCCTCGACAGGAGCCTCACAGTGAGCACAGACAAAATCCTCCACGTTACGTGTAAAACCTCTCGTCGTTTCCATATAGTTCTAGTATAGACTATTTCCCATCAAGGATCTCGTTGACCATCTCTTCATCTTGGCACGTATACTTACGATGGGCAGAATAATACCGTTTTTTGGGACCATAACAGCCATTATTCTCTCGATGGAGAGTGGCGAGAAGTGGCAACAGAAATCCTACTCTTTCTCGCTTGAACTTTTGATGGAGCCTGACGAGAGTATCCGCTCGCTCCTCTTGGGTCATCCGAGTAAAGACGCTCATATCATCACCAATTTTTCCGCTCCAATCAAAATGCACCATCACGTGTTTGGCTTTATCTTTGAAGTCAGGATGCCAGAGAAGCGCCCAACACCAGTCCCCTGGTTTTTTCCACCACCGACTAAAACAGGGTCCATTCTCTACCGACCCATCCGAGCCGAGTCCTACCCCACCCTCGATATAGTCAAAATAACCAAGATACACTGGGTCGGTAATATCGTTGGTCTGGGCACCAATCACAATTTCCATTCCCCGGAACGCTGCATAGTCTCGCATCTCTCGAATAATGTCGGGAATAATTGCTTCCCCAAGATCACTTTTCTCCTGATAAAAGATCTGACCAAACAGAAAATTTTGTATCCCCATATCCATCGCCCGTTCGGTGATATATTTCAGATATTTCCGATACTCTTTCCGTTCAAAAGATGGTTTACAGGTATGCTCGCCCCAATCGTTCTTGCTTCCCGGCCGACACATTTTCTTGAAATCAAATTTTCGATTCTCAGCGGGATAGTAATAATCTTCATTGGTGGCAAGAGCTTCGGCAATAAACATACCATAAACAATGTCTGCACGCCCCACCTCAGCCTGAATCTCGCGAGCCTTTTTGAAGTCTGGTGCTGACGCCCAAGTTTCGAGGGTACGATGCAATGAGTAACATTTGGAACGCTTAACCAAAGCCACCGAGCTATTGATATCATCACCATACCCCGAAAGAAATCCATCAGCGACACAGCCTTCATACTTCATCCGTTCAATATCAGGTGCTGGTGGCGGCGGGAGTGGAGGAAGTTCAGTAAATTCCTGATCAGATTCTTCTATTCCCCCCTCAAGAGTTGGGTCGCTCGTCACCCATTCTGAAAGCGGCTGCTCGGCTGGTATTTCATCTTCTACCGTTTTGGCATCCTCATCCCAGTGCAGCCAAAACCACACGCCAAAACCTACCAGAAGAATAGCTACTCCTAATATAAAGAAAGGGAGAAATCGCCTTATTGGTCCGGTGGACGATACATCGTGAAACGCTACCATAGTCCGCTTATTATAACTCGAAAGAACAAAACTCTCGAGCCTCCCCACAATAGACTAAACATCACTCTTGATAAACCAATTAAGGGAAGCTGGATGATAAGTATGGTCAGGACTGAAGTATTGGAAATTTGTAGTATATAAAAAATACGAGGCCGCTGGGTGATACCATACGGCTCATTTCGACTCTTTATTTAAACACAGGGAAATTGCGCGAACTACTCAGGAACAAGCAGAATGACCGATCCCATCTCGGGGGCGATCCAGCTACCTTCACCACGTCGCATCTCCACGAAGTGGATTGTTGCGTCGGTGATGCGAATAGTGCAGGGTTCACCCTCGAGCGAGAAACCAGAGAGGCCCTCTGATGACAGACGAAATGGTCCCTTCGAGATTTCAAGAAGAGGGTACGCCACCCAGAATTGATTCAAGGGGCGCACGAGCACCCCTCCTGATCGACACCATCAGTAAGGAGTCGAAGGATGTAGGCGTAGTCAGCACTTGTCGCAGTTCTGTATCCGTTAAACATACTTACCTTCCTCTCTTCAAAGAGTGATCGATGTTGCAGCGTCCAACCACTCGATCTCGTTGTTGTCGACCCTGACAAACAGCTGCGACGCCCAGTTGACCAACTCGATGGGATCAGTCGGAACCAGATCATCACTAAAGTAGGCTATACGGACATGGTCATCAGGATATCCCGTGATTCGGCCGACCGTAAAACCGACCATCATGATCAATTGGACTTGACGTTCCATAGAGTCCGCACCACTCTCTTTATCACGCTGCTTTACTTCGCGAACGTCGAAGTAAAAGATAGTGGTCCAGTCACGTTCACCATGTTGTCGTACGCTGGCAGCAAACACACCAGGCCCAAGACTCCAGGCCTGGCAAGATTCGCAGTTAAACCGAGAACACTGGGCCGTGAGTGCGCTCTTGAATGCATTGATGCAAAGGACATATAAGCCTCCACCTGCGTTGAGAGATGCCCCTTGATGGGACCTCTCTTTATATCATTTAGAATGGGAAAGTCAATCAAATGTACAAGATGAGTACATAGGTGACAAATGACTGGCTTTGATGGG
>CAZRXW010000022.1:0-15652 GCA_964604195.1 uncultured Bdellovibrionales bacterium | reverse complement strand
CCCATCAAAGCCAGTCATTTGTCACCTATGTACTCATCTTGTACATTTGATTGACAGAGTGTTTCTCTCGGGTATACAATATTATGCCGTACGTTTACTCTGCTTGCATGACGTTCAAGGACTTTCTCAGTCGTATTTCCCGATTTACTGTTCGATGTATCATTCGCCTCAAAAAATACACGGCGGTATTTTGTCGTCCCGACGATGTACACGTGGCTCGCAAACGTGAATGGGGGACTGAATGGAATCTTGAGCCACTTTCTCACCTGCACAAAGTCCCTTCTGGTCCAGCAATTTTCTGGAGCCGAGTAGCTGTGGTGGTGACGCTTTTTTTCTGGATGCTGTACGTTACTTCGGTGATCATGCGTCAACTTATCGATGGTCCCAAAAACTACCAATTCATGATGGAGTCGTTGGGGTATCTCACGGTCGTAACCTTTCTTACGTTTTCGGCCCTGGTGTATCTCATTACTCGCCAAGGAGCCTTACAGCGATTTTCTCGCCATGTGCGTGTACCTCGAGCGGTACTAGACACCTTTTTTTCCAAACATCAGTCATCGATCACCGTACTGGTCCCGTCTCTTGGTGAAGAAACCGCTGTTATTCGGAAAACTCTTCTTTCAGCAGCACTCCAAGAATATCCTCAGAAAAGAGTGGTTCTCCTCATTGATGACGATGCCAAAAAACTTTCTTCTGAACACAGGCGTCGTCTCGAGGCGACTCGTTCACTCGCTCATGATATAGAAGCCTGGTTCTCCGAGCCGCGTCAACGTTTCAAAAAGATTCGCGAACGTTTTTCTTCGTCCTCACAGCCAGACGAGATGCTGGTGGGCGATGCTCTCCGTGAGATCGCTACTCATTATATGGAGGCGGCTCAATGGCTTGAAGACGCTGCCGACCGTGAAGTTATTGAGGATCATGTCGATGTTTTTTTTGCTGATCAGGTTTTGCGTGGATTGGCGGGCGATCTCCGTCACGTGGCCAAAGCACTCCTCGTATCAGCCAAACAGCGTATCCCACTTTCGTTCCAGCGGGCTCTCGAACTCCACGAAAGATTGGTGTGGATATTTTCGGTCAAGATGGAAGTCTTTGAACGAAAGCAGTATATTTCGCTCTCTCATGAGAAGAACAAGGCCATGAATCTCAACGCCTACATTGGCCTCATGGGCGGTCAGTACTCCAAGGAAGCAACTCCTGATGGGGTAGTTTTGCTCGCTACTGATGATCCAGCCAAGGCAGATCTTGTAGTGCCAGATAGTGATTTTCTTCTCACCCTAGACGCTGACTCGATCCTCCTGAGGGAGTACTGTTTGCGGCTGGTGTACCTCCTCGAGCAGCCAGACAACGCCGATGTAGCCGTGACCCAGACACCATATTCTTCCTTCCGTGGATCACCGACGCGTATCGAACGTTTGGCAGGTGCGACGACAGATATTCAGCACATCTTGCATCAGGGCATGAGTTACTACAATGCTACTTTTTGGGTGGGGGCCAACGCAGTTATTCGCAAGCGGGCTCTCCTTGATATCGTAGAAAAAGAATGGGTTGGTGGGTTTGAGGTGAAGCGCTATATTCAGGATCGGACCGTCATTGAAGACACGGAGTCAAGTATCGATCTTGCCCTGCATGGCTGGCGACTCGTCAATTATCCCGAGCGTCTCAGTTACAGCGCTACCCCTCCAGATTTTGGGTCACTCATTATCCAGCGTCGGCGTTGGGCCAATGGAGGACTGATTATTTTGCCCAAACTTTTTACTTTGCAGCACGAACGGAAACTCAAAGGCCAGCCCATGTCGAAGATGGAATTTCTCATCCGCCTCAATTACATGGCCTCAATTGCCTGGTCCAATATCGGTTTGGTTTTTCTTTTGACGTATCCGTATGATGGGAGGCTGTTGAGCTCATTTATTTTCTTGGCAGCGCTTCCGTACTTCATCGCGATGGCTGTCGATCTCAAACACTGTCGCTACAGTTACAGCGATATCATCCGTATTTATGGATTCAACCTTATTTTGCTCCCGGTCAATATTGCGGGCACCTTCAAATCACTCGAGCAAATGCTTACCACCAAGAAACTTCCGTTTGCCCGCACTCCCAAAGTCAAAAATCGAACTGCTGCCGGCTTCCTCTACGTAGCCTCACCACTCCTTATTATTGGGTTTTGTCTTTTTACTCTCTGGCACAGTATCGAAGCGAATAATTGGGGCAATGCTCTAGCAGCCGGATTCAATTCATTTGCGGCTCTCTGGGCAGTGTTTGCCTATATTGGTATGCGAGGTCTCATCGAGGATCTCTGGTATGGCTTTACTGAGTGGTTCTACGTTGACGCCGCCCCCCAAGACCGCCAGACTGAAGCTATACTTTCTGCCCATCCCGACACTGATTGGCACAAAGTGCTGCATCCCTCTCCTGTGTCAGGATTTTCCTCCTCACCGGCTGATACCAAATAAAATAGCTCTCTCGATTATCTATGGATACCGCTCCCGCACCCATGACCGCATCTCCTCACCCGGTACCCTCGCGTCGACTTTCGTGGTGGCGGGTCGCCCTGGCGAGCGCGGTCGCTCTTGGCGTAGTGGGGTACCTCGTGACTACCCATACCCCTGTGTTTCAGGAAGTAGCGCCCTCTCCTCAGACCCTTCCCGATCCATGGTTTGCGGCCTATGTCGATGCTACTTCCACTCCACTTTTTCCGTTTGAGCAGTTGGGAGCGACTACTACTTCTCAGATAGCCCTCTCCTTTATCGTGGCCGATACAGAAGTGACTTGTACTCCGACCTGGGGTACTCACTATACGCTTGATGAGGCCGGAGCTGCTCTCGACCTCGATCGTCGTATCGCCAGACTGAGACAACAAGGAGGCAATATCGCGGTTTCTTTTGGCGGAGCACTCAATGAAGAGTTGGGCACCGCCTGCACGGACGAAGGTCGTTTGCGGGAGGCGTACCAGGCCGTGATTGACCGTTATGCTCTCGACACGATCGATATCGATTTGGAGCGAGCCAACCTGACCAACCAAGAAGCCAATGAAAGGCGGGGGAGAGTGCTCGCCAGTCTCCAAGCGGCCTATCGTGCCAGTGGCAAGGAGCTTGCTATTTGGCTTACTCTCCCAGTCGCTCCTCAGGGTCTTACCGAAGATGGGACCACGGCTATCGCTACTTTTCTGGCTCAGGGAGTCGATCTCGCCGGGGTAAACGTCATGACCATGGATTATGGAGCCAGTCGCAGTACGAGTGACAGCATGTTTGCTGCTTCGCGGAGTGCTCTCCTCGAGACCAAACGCCAGCTCGGTATCCTCTATAGTGCGGCCGGTGTGAGTCTGAGTGATGCTATGCTCTGGCGCAAGATAGGGGCGACACCTATGATTGGCCAAAATGATGTCGTCGAAGAAGTCTTTACGCTCGATGATGCCCAAGCGCTCAATGCATTTGCTGTGGAACATGGTCTCGGCCGTTTTTCACTCTGGTCAGCCAATCGAGACGTCCCGTGTGGAGAAAACTATGTTGATACCAAGAGAGTCTCCGATTCGTGTAGCGGAGTAAAGCATCCCAAAGGGAGTTATGCCGAGGTACTCAGCCATGGCTTTTCTGGGAGTCTGACTCAGAGCGCTACCCTCGTCACTGTGTCCGATGGCACGCCTGGCACCGTGGTTATCGATGATCCAGCCCAGAGCCCCTATCAGATTTGGCAAGAAAATGGCGCCTATCCCAAGGGCACCAAAGTGGTCTGGCATGGCAATGTCTATGAGGCCAAGTGGTGGACCAAAAAGGATCTGCCCGACAATCCCGTTCTCCAAGCATGGGAAACCCCGTGGCAACTCGTTGGCCCGGTGCTTCCTGGAGAGCGGCCTATCGAACAGCCGACACTGCCAGTGGGGACCTATCCGAGATGGTCCGGACAGGTAGTCTATGAAGCGGGCGACCGTGTTCTTTTCGATGGCATTCCGTTTCAGGCCAAGTGGTGGAATGAAGGTGAGAGTCCAGCGGCCTCGGCTGCCAATCCTGATAGTTCTCCTTGGCTGGCGCTTTCTCAAGAACAAATCAAAGATATTCTCAAATTACTCGAGGAGCGTGGCCACCGCGAGGAGTAAGGAGAGATCCACTCATCGGTGAATATTTGTGTACAAGCTGTGGATACCATCAGAAAAAATGGCTTGGATAAAGGGAAAAACAAGTCATGAGAGGGAGATTGACAAAAAAACTAGCCGTTCTATCCTTAGTATATACGGGGGAGAGGAAATAGATCACTTTTTTATTTCCTTCCGCACTCGCTTGTGAGCGATAGCATGTCCGCTAGGTAGTACTCATCCACGACGTTCCGCAATGGAAAATCATTACTGGTGTTTACCCCAAAAAATACGAGGAAAGAAGACCGACGAAAGTTTTGCAATTTCGGTTGCATAGCTGTCGCCGGTTTTTTTGTTTGCTCAAGTGAGTCAAGGAGTAAAACCGGTGTGTTGCGTGCCAAAGGCAAAGTATTTTTGCCTCTAGAGTAGGGTAGCGGCTGCCAAAGAGGGTAGATCGAGTCTCCTCTTTGTCAGCCAGGCTGATTTCTCTCTCGCGCAAGGGGCAACAAACGCTGCGGCTTCCCCAGCCAATCGTGTCGATGCAGCAAGGGTGTAAATCAATTAATTCATCCCCCCTCACTTTGCTGTATGCAGTATGTGTACCTGTTGAAGAGTACTAAAACAGGTAGTTACTATATCGGTTGTACCAACGACCTTAGGAGAAGAGTAGCTGAACACAATAGCGGCAAAAGCATCTCTACGAAGAGCAAGATGCCATGGGAACTTCGATATTACGAGGCATATACTTCCAAAAGCGATGCTTTCCAAAGGGAAAAGCAGCTCAAGAAGAACAAAAGTGGCTATCGAGAACTCAGGAAAAGGTTGGTAGTTAGTATGCAGTAAAGTGAGGGGGGACAAAAGTAATTATGAACAAAAGAATAGTGATGAGCCTCTCGGTCATCGCTGCGGCAGCGGCTGCTGTTGTCGGTGGTACCGGAGCGTTCTTTAGTGATAGTGAGACATCGACGGGCAACACCTTTACGGCTGGAGCTATCGATCTCAAAGTAGATAGTCAGCAGCATTACAACAATGCTGTATGTGTACCTAATACGCAGACTCAAGATACCGCTGATTATTGGTGGCAACTTGAGGAGGGTAAAACCTTACAGAATCCACAGTATCCAGTTATTGGTAGTGCTTGTGATGGCACTTGGGTAGAGACTGATCTTGGTGTGCAGCATCAGTTTTTTGATTTTGATGATGTGAAACCAGGCGATATGGGTGAAAACACCATTAGTCTCCATGTTATCAATAATGATGCTTGGGTCTGTGCTGATGTTGATATCACAGAAGATAGTGACAATGGTATCAATGAACCAGAAGACGAGGTAGCTCTTCCTAAGGGTGACAATTCTGATGGAACTCCTTCAGGAGATCTTGCTTCAAATCTTTGGTTCGTGGCTTGGGATGACCGTGGTATTCAGACGGATAATGGTGTTATCGGTAAGGGTGATAATAAGCATCAGGCAGGTGAACCCCTCCTCTTTAATGAAGGACCTGCAAGTAATGTGCTTAATGGAGCAACTTTGGCTCTTGCTGAGGCTCCAGGAGCGCCAATGGTTGGTAGTAACGACCCATCTTCTACTCGTTACATCGGACTGGCTTGGTGTGCAGGTACAATGACTGCTGATACAAATAGTGGTGATCCTACGTGTGATGGTACTTCTATGGGAAATATTGCACAGACTGATCGCATGAAGGCTGATCTTACTTTCCGTGTTGAACAGGCTCGCAATAATCCACAATTCCGTTGTTCTCGTGAGGATGTTTAATCCTGGTCGAATCTAAGTTAATGCAAAGAATATGAAGAAACAGATAGTCACGAGCCTGGCAGTGATCGGCGCTGTGGGAGCGGTGGCAATCGGTGGGACGATGGCCCTCTTCACGGATAGTGAGACATCACAGGGCAATATCTTTACCGCCGGTGCTATCGACCTCAAAGTCGACCACACCTATGCCTCGTATAATGGTGAAGATTGTAACGATTGTGTACCAACTGGTCCCAACATGGTAAAGAATGGATCATTTGAGAATCCAGAACCAACAGACAATGGCGGTACCTGGCAAGTGTATCCTGATGGAACACAAA
Source organism: uncultured Bdellovibrionales bacterium (assembly GCA_964604195.1). Taxonomy (GTDB): domain Bacteria; phylum Patescibacteriota; class Minisyncoccia; order Moranbacterales; family UBA1568; genus SSEF01. The sequence continues at coordinate 9,497 of CAZRXW010000022.1, read as the reverse complement.
CAGATTGGGAGGTTGTATCAGGATCAGGTCTCGAAATTCAAGAGAACGCTGTCCCTGGTGCTACAGCTCAGGATGGTGATCAGCTCGCAGAACTCGATAGTCATGTGCCAGGGCAGCCAAATTCGGCTATCCAGCAGGTGATTAGTACTACTCCAGGTCAGAAGTATCGTCTCACGTTCTACCAATCACCTCGACCAAATAATGGTCCCAATACTGACAATGCGATCGCTCTCTCAGTATTGGTTACTTCTAACAGTGGAGTGCTGGTTAACCAGACGGTAGGAAATCCTTCGTCAGGCGCAACAACTAATTGGACAAAGCACACGTTTGATTTTGTTGCTCTTGATAGTCAGACCACCGTTCGCTTTACGGACGCTGGTTCTGAGCAGGATACACTCGGTGGATTCCTTGATAATGTCGTAGTGCAAAAGCTTAATTGTCCTACAGATACCTACACTCTTACCAAGGGTGGTACCTGTAAGCTCTGGTCTGAGAAAGACTTGGAGCAAGGAGATGTCTTCTGGAACTTTACAGATGTGAAGCCAGCTGACTGGGGTAAGAACACCATCTCACTTCATGTGTATAGCAATGACGCCTATGTGTGTCTCATGCCAAAGAATGTGAAGGATGATGAAAATACTGTGCTCAAACCAGAAACATTGGCAGGGGATACGTTGGCTGATGGTATCAACAACGGCGAACTCTCCAGTGAACTCGAGTTCTTCATGTGGCAGGACAATGATGCAGACAATACCTACGATGCAGGTGAACCTATTCTTGTCCCAGCCGGTACGGCCTTCAAGAATATTGCTAGTACGCAGCTTGCTCTCTCGAGCCCAGCCCCTGTGACGCTTGTGGGTGTCCAGTGGTGTGCTGGTGATCAGACACTCACTGGGACCGTAGTAGGTTGTGATGGTAATGGTATGGGCAATGTTGCCCAGACTGACAAAGTACTCGCTGACTTCGTAGCTTATGCTGTCCAACAGCGTAACAACAGTGGGTTTACTTGTGCCAGTCTGAACAACTAGCCTTAAGTATTGAGGTTTTCTTCTCTCGCCTTCTCACGGAAGGCGAGAGGGTGAAGGTCTTGATTGGTTATTTATGAAATGTGTATGAAAATCGGAATTACGGATGTGCTCACCTATCTCTTCTACGCAGCAGTAGCCTGTATCGTACTGCTCCTCCTCTCCTCGATGCTGCCTATTCCTGGTGGTGTGAAAACCTTTGTCGTTCAGTCAGGGAGTATGGAGCCGAGCATCAAGACGGGGAGTGTCATCGTAGTGAAGCAAGCCGAGCAGTATGCGGTGGGTGAAGTGATTACGTTTGGTCCACGGAGCAAAACCAAACCGCCAACGACTCATCGCATTATCGAGATCAAAGAAGATGGCAGCTATGTGACCAAGGGTGATGCTAATGATGATGAGGACCTTCGTACGGTCTCGCGCTATGAAGTGATCGGGAAAGTGGTAGCGAGTATTCCCTGGGTAGGATATGCCGTAGCCGCCGCTCAGAAGCCCTGGGGATTTGTGGTTATTGTTGTGATCCCAGCCGCTATTATTATCTGGGAAGAAGTAGGCAAGATTTGGACGGAAATCAAAAAGAAGCGTGACTATGCCGCTCGTATTGAAAAAAGAGAAGAGCACCAAGCAGCCACCGAAACTTCACATGAAAATCCACAAGCATAAAAAATATCAGTCAGTGATTACGCTGCGTATCGTTCATTCGCTACGGCGACTTACTTCGACATTCATGATTGTAGCGTTGGCTACCAGTCTCTTTACGGTAGGACGGACCAATGCTGGCTTCTTTGATATCGAAGAGAGTCAGGACAACGTGTGGACGGCCGGGAGTCTCGATGGCCGAGTAACTTTTGCTGAAAAGTTCAATGTCACAGGGATGAATCCTGACCAGTCACCCGATGGCCGCATCGTTTTTCTCAATGAGGGGTCGCTCGATTTCCGCTATGATATCAAGTTTCGGAAAACAGGAGGGGATGCTCTCTTGTGTCAGTCGCTCCAGCTTGTCGCCAAGCGTGACGGCAGCACGGTCTATATCGGAGCCCTGGCCGATTTCAAACTGCTGGGTGGTCAGTACAGTCTCGCTCCCTTTGAGTCGGATACCTGGGACATGATACTGAGTCTCCCGACGAATGCTGGGAGCGATCTCGAGCATCTCTCTTGTCAGTGGGATATCGATTTTCTCGCTTGGCAGGTGGGACTTCCGAGTGCGGCTGATGGATTCTTTGACGAAGAGAGTGTGACGCCCAATAGCGTGAATACAGACGAGTGGCTTACTCCGGGCGACGTCATTATCAACGAGGTCATGTGGATGGGTTCAAATGGTGAGACGAGTGACGAGTGGATCGAGCTCAAGAACATGACGAAGAGAGATATCAATCTCTCCAATTGGAATATCAAACAGGGTGGGACGGGGACAGGGGGTGGCGCTCATATCGAAATCCCCAATGGGTACAGCATCAAAGCCAACGGCTATTTCCTCCTTACCAAGAAGAAGTGGAATGAGACCGCTATTGCCCTCTCAGCCGACCTCCCCAAGAGTAAGGGCTACACCCATATCGCTGGTATGAAACTCGAAGATGAGGGTGAGGAGCTTGTCCTCGAGAATAAGGATGCACTCGTCATGGACCGCACGCCGCTTGGTGCTTGGGCGGCTGGCACGGATGATACGCTCAAACAGTCGATGGAACGCAATGATATCCCGGGGGATGGATCACTCGCTACCAATTGGCACACCTGTGTTTCGGGAGCAGCCAATAGTCTTCCATATTGGGATACTCCTGGAGTCAATTTTGGGACGCCGCTTGCCGCCAATCTCTCACCGATTGTCATGAATGAATTCGTCGCGAATCCAGTGGGGGACGACAGCGCTGCTATGCCAGAGGGTGAATGGATCGAGCTCTACAATATCGTGGACGAAGATATCGATGTAGCCAACTGGTACTTTACCAATCATGATGACGAGGTAATAACTATTACTGCCGATCGAACCGTCGGTGGTTCGACCACAGTACCGGGGCATGGCGCTCTCGTAGTCTTCCTCAATGCCAACTTCCTCGACAATGACAAGGAAACACTTTCTCTCTTTGCTCCTCATACGCTTGATACTCCGGCGGACGATGTGCGGGAAGACATCGTGAAGTATGAGCACGCAGCACTTCTTCCAGAGGGCAAATCGTTTGCTCGTTTTCCTGATGGGATTGGCGTATGGATTGATCCCGAGACTACTCCCGGAGAAGAAAATGTGCTGACTGGTGATGAACACGATAGGTATCTGCTCCAGGCGTATGAGGCATGCTTTGTCGGTGAGGAGCTTGATGACAAGGCTGATGACGCGCTCTGTTCACCACTCTTCCTCGAGTTTATCGGTCTCTTGGATGAAATTGATGATACGACTGTTGATGAGTCTCTCTTCCTCGATCTCTTGGAGAAAATTCAGGCAAAAGAGACCGCAGCCCTGATGAGTCTGGTCCAAGAAGACGGTGTCATTACTCCTGAAGAAGAGGTACTGATTACTCTTCCTGAAATCCTGGTAGAGGAAGAAGCTTCTCATGATGAAGAGGGTGAGGAGGTTGTCGAAGAGGAAAGCGGAGAAGTTGCCTCTCATGAGACGGATACATCATCACCAGAGCAGCCTGTTTCAGAAGAGGGTGAGATGAACGAAGGAGCTGATTCGATAACTGTGCCAGAAGAAGCGGCAGAGAGTGGAGAGGATGCTCCAGAGATTTCTGATGAGACAGCCGAGGAATCCTTGACCACTGCCGAAGAAAATACTGAGACAGACGAAGAAATGACCCCAGTACCAATTATCTAAAGTATGCGTACACGATTTTTCTCTTCCGGACCAATGATACTCCTCCTTGTGGGGATAGCTTTGGGTTGGGTGACGCCTGCGCAGGCCATTGATCCAGACCTTATTGATGTGGTCGAGATTAGTGGGACGAACAACCCAATTATCGTAGAAGGAAATATTCTTCCCGGTGACCAGTTTACACGGACGCTAACGGTCAAGAATTTGACGGCACTCCCTCAAGATATCGCTCTCCGTTTTGATCTTGATGCTGATGGGCAGATTGTTCATGTTTCTGGCTTTGAACTGGAGAAAATGCTCAAGGTACGTATCAAAAATCTGACGACTAATACTCTGGTAACGCCTCCTGGAGCAGTGAAGTTGGCTGATCTCGATGCCCTGGTGGTCCCTCTTGGATCACTTCCAGGTAATGATACCTACCAGTATGAGATAGCAGTAGAGTTTGATATCAATGCGGGCAATGAATACCAACGTACCCAGGTAGTGTTTGATCTCACGCTCGATATCGAAGCAGTGGATGAATCACCGAGATTGGTGCTGCGGAAATTCAATGATAGCGTGACTGATGAGGTGCCGGGGAATACGGTGGGCTACACGCTCGAGGTGACGGCTCTGGGTGGACCAGTTGAGGATGTAACGGTAACTGATCTCCCACCTGAGGGGTTTGATTATGTCGCAGGGAGTGGGAGTGGAGCTCCTTTTCTCCATGAATATGCTTCGCCGGGTGTCTGGGATCTTGGTGATATGACTGAAGGGGAAACCAAAACACTTACGTACGATACTGTCATCAGGAATACGCAGGATGCTGGTTTGTACCGCGATATCGCTTTTGCTCGAGGGGTATCTGGAGCCACGACGCTCTATGCTAATAGTGAGACTGATCCATTTGTGGGTACGGATGTAAATGTAGTACTGCCGGTGAATGAGCCAGTAGTAACTTTGGATGAGGAGAAGAAGGAAAAGACTGAGCGGAAGACCAAAACCAAAGTCCAGTATGTCCTCGGTGCTTCCACCGGTCTTCCGTTAACGGGTGTGCCATGGCAGCTTCTGGCTCTTGGTATTGGTGGGATCGTGCTTGGGGCAGGACTGCGCTTTTGGGCTCGGCGACATCTCGCCAAGACAGTAGGTTCTCTGGCACTGGTCGCCTGTTTGGGGCTTGGTATGGTACCGAGTTTTGCCTCAGCGGCTACGCTCTCGGCCAAGATAGAAACGCCAGAATCGGTGATGACTACGCAAGATTTCAAGATCGGCTTTGGGGTGCTCGATGTACTGGCGAGACCAATGAGCGTTGCCTGTTTTACTACTGCGAGCCTACTTCCTTTTGCTACCTACACCCTTGATTCGACCTTTGGCGGGAATGCTGGTGACTGTGTGGTCAATTCAAGTGTTGTTCCAATAGATGGGAACTACGAATTTTATATTCAGGCGACCGCTACCAGTGAGGGGAGTGAGATGGTAGAGAGTGATCATGTGAGTGTCACAGTGGCTACAAGTACGCCGGGGACTCCATATAATTATGAGCGTCAGGATCCGGGTTGCGATAACGTAATCAGTTTTACCACAGCGAATGACGGTGGAAAGACAGTGAAGGTTGAGCTGTACCGATCCACTGATAATCCATTTGTGGCGAGTAGCGCTACCAAAGTGAGTGAGACAGCTATTGGTTCGAATGCGAACGGAAGTTTTACCGTGACTGCCCCTGATTGTGATGATGATATCTTCTACGCGCTCCGATCGGTGGATGCCTTCGGGAGGGGATCTGGTTTTGTTGGCGATACTGATGTTGATACTGAAACCAAAACAGAAACCCGCACCAAAACAAATACGGTGGTGGTGCCAGGAACAGCTACCGGTGCTCTCGCTACCGCTGGATCCTCGGGGATTCCCGAAGCTGTCCAGGGAGTGGAAACAGAAAATACTGAGGAAACAGGAGCTAATGGCGAGGCTCTTCCTGAAGAAGGATCAGTACTAGGAGAGATGACTGAGGATGTGACTACCGAGACCGAGAGCTGGCTTCGTGAGCATCCATGGCTCGCGGCTTTCCTCGGAGTTCTCGCGCTGATCATTGGTTATATGGGATATCGTTTGTATCTTGCCCGAAAGCCACATGACACCTCTCTCGAATAGACAAGTTACTCTTCTCGAAACGGCCGGCACCTGGTGTATCAGGGTGTCGGCTGTGTTTCTTTTGCTACTGGTACTGCCGGTGTTGTATCAAGAACTGCGTTATTTTTTTCTTTCAACGAGTAAAAGTCTGGAAAAACCACTCAACCTGTGGCAGTCTCCAGTTGAACAAAAGGAAGCCAAGCGTTCGGATGTACCACAACCAGTCGATAGAGCATTTGGTATTGTGATTCCAAAGATTGGTGCCAATAGCCGAGTACTCGCTGATATTGATTGGCAGGATTCACGAGTGTATCAGAAAGCGCTTACGCAGGGTGTGGCCCATGCTCGAGGGTCGGCCAAGCCGGGAGAGCTCGGAAATGTCTTTCTCTTTGCCCATGCGGGAGCGAGTCCGCTCGAGGCACTTCGGTACAACGCGGTCTTTTATCTCTTGGATAAACTTGATACCGAGGACATGGTCCAAGTTTGGTATCAAGGCGAGCTCTTTACGTATCAGGTAACGAACAAAAAAATAGTGCGATCTGATGAAGTGGAATATGTGGAAGGAGGGAAAGGGGTAGAACATCTGACGCTCATGACCTGTTGGCCAGCTGGGACAACCTGGAAGCGTTTCATCGTACAGGCAGAGCTTGTGCGGAAGGGTATTTCCAAAGAAGTCACCCAATAAAAAAAGCCAGGATCGGACCATCCTGGCAAGAACCTATAAGGGGAGGAAGGACTCTTACAGGAGTCCAACCTGACCAAAAAAAGTGAGAGAGAGCACCGGTACCAAGGCGAGGAGAAAAGCGAATGATGTCTCATCACTAGCTTGTTTTTCCTGAGCGAGCTTAGCACAGGTAGGACACTGATCTCCCTCGGTGTGAGCCTCGAGAGGCAGAGGAGTAGTATCTGACATAGAATATGTTTTGTTTTTGTTTTTTATTAACGTACGACCTTGAAGAAAAGAGAAAGCGGAGTGACCAGAGTCACCCCGCTCTCAATTCAACATACTCAGTATAGCAAGAAAAAGAGGGGGAGTCAAGGGGGGAATGAAAGAGCGCTGTCGGCAGCAAGACGATTTTGTGATATACTTTCTTTCAAGTATGCCTATGAAAAAAGAGAAATCACTTTTGTTTGTTTCACTTGCTCTTCTAGGAGGGGCCCTCGTGCTACTCTCAGGATGCTCTTGGGAAAATAAACCGGCAGCCCAAGATAAACCTGATGAGACGCTCGCTCTTGATAAGCTCAAAAAAGATACTCCTCAAGAGAATAAAGCCACTACGAATAATTCGCAGACCACTCAAAAAGTTGAATTACCTAAAACCCCTCCTATGAACAAGAAACAGTATCCAACGCCACCAGCCATGACGATTGATCCTCAGAAAGAATATACGGCTGTTTTGGAAACTGATAAAGGAAACATGACGGTCAAGCTTTTCGCTGACAAGACACCAAAGACAGTCAATAATTTTGTGTTCTTGGCTCGAGAGAAATTTTACGACGATACTATCTTTCATCGGACTCTCAAGGGGTTTATGATTCAGGGAGGTGATCCAGAGGGAACTGGTCGAGGAGGTCCGGGCTATCGTTTTGAAGACGAACCATTTACGGGTGAATACAAACGAGGGACACTGGCTATGGCTAATGCAGGTCCTGATACCAATGGCAGTCAGTTCTTTATTATGCATGCCGACTATGCTCTCCCGCCAAATTACGTCATTTTTGGTGAGGTGGTAGAAGGAATTGAGGTAGTGGACGCCATTGCTACTGCCCCTACTGTCGCCAGTGAAATGGGCGAGCCCTCCAAACCAGTAACACCAGTTGTTGTTAAATCAGTCAGTGTCAAAGAGGAATAGTCCTCTAGTAGCAGAGCCATCTTTTGACGGATGAGGAAAAGAGTGTTGACAGCACTCTTTTTTGAGTAGGGTATTGTGATACACTAAACGTATCCTCCTAAAATAAATAATTATTATGCTCTCTCGCTTCGTTTTCTCCCTCTCGCTTTTTTTGCTGCTCTTTCCTTCTTTTCTCCTCACTCCACAGCCAGCTTCAGCTGCTGCCTTTGGTCTCATCCCCTGTGCTCTCCAAGATGATAATCAAGCCACCAACTGGGATGATCAAGCCCCCTGCACTTTGTGTCACTTCCTGATTGGCATGAACTTTGTCGTGAAGTTCCTGAGAAACCTCATGACCGCTATCGCCATCGCTATTATGGTAGCCATGGCTATTATGTATATCGTCTCGGCTGGGAATGAAGAGATGATGGCTACAGCCAAGAAAGGCATTATTGGCTCCCTCATCGGTATCGTCGTCATTCTCCTTGCGTGGGTCATTGTCAACTTTATCTTTACCCTCCCGATCTTTGCCAACAATGGACTCGTAAAAACCGATGGCAGCTGGGATACTTTTACCTGTAATACCACCTCTCAGGTTGGCTGGACTGGTAAACGGAATACCTCAAGTATTGGCAATGGTGCTGGTAGTGTAGGGAGTGGTCAGCCAGGAAGAGAGGGGTTACCGGGAGCAATACCTGAACCTGAAAATCCTCCCAATCCATTGCCCCCCAATCCATTGCCCCCCAATCCATTGCCCCCCAATAATCCTTGTGGTAATGGTCACTGCGGTGACGGCAATGAAAATTGTTTTATATGTCCAGAAGACTGTGGAATATGCAAAGACGAAACCTCTAAGTGTGGTGAAATACACTTCACTTGTGATAATGACGGTGAGGTAGTCAACCAAGAAACGCTTGGTTTTCATTACCCCCTATGGAAATGGTCTTGTTATAATAAAGACGAATATGGGTCGCTTATAGATAGCATTTCTTGTTCTAAGAGTTCATATACTTGTGGGAGTGCAATAGAAGTTCCGACTCTTGATGCTCCAACAGATAATCTTTGTGCAGATCATGGTACTTTGATTAGGCCTCCCTCTTATGCGGGCTTCCCCCCATTTTGGGAGTGGGTTTGTTCTGTAGAGAATGTTATTTCTAGCTGTAGAGCTTTTGTGCCATCAGGAACGTGTCGGTCTGGGACATACTATTGGGCACAAGACGAGTACCAATGTTCCGCAGATTTCCCGCAATTTTATGGTATAATATCTATTAATGATAATACTCAGCCTAATTTTGGCAGTGCCCTCTTGTATTGTACAGAAGCTAATGTAGCAGTACTAAATGGTGGTCCAACCTGTTATCCTTCTTCCAATCCATGATTTAGAAACCTAGGAATTCGGGGTTGTGTTTCTCGTTTCTTCGTGTGACGATGAATTTTGTGAATCTCCCTGAGCTTACGCTCAGGGTATCACCTCTGGCGCTTCGCGGGGAATACTGCTTTCATCCCCGAGCTAACGCACGGGGGGGTCGCACTCTAGTCTAAAGACTGGAAGGGATGGTCTGATGCTATTTCTTGTGCTACTGCATCAAATAGTGTTAGTTGTACTTGGCTCTGCCGAGCTCAGAGCGGGACGACATCAACTTCTTGCTCGGATACTGTGCCTCTGTGGATTAGAGGAACCTACATTCTACCTTGAATCGCAACTGATTTCCTTTCCACGAAGACCTCGTA
>CAZRXW010000021.1:0-16638 GCA_964604195.1 uncultured Bdellovibrionales bacterium | reverse complement strand
GGAAGTTATCGCCTGAAGGCGAGGGAAATCACCCGCCCAAAGTGGGGCCTTATAAAGTACTCTTTATTTCATTAACGACTGAGGAACCAATAGAGCGATCAAAACACTGATTCCCTATACCATGACCCCACTCTTTTGGAATACCTTCGAGTAAAGTACTGGTTTTAAACTCAGCACAAAGTTCATAGGCATTTCCTCCTTTCCATGTATAGCGTACCCCACGAATCCGTGGTTCTTTTTCTTCCGGAAGAGGTTCGGAGTACCCAAGACCCTGTTCTACTAGCGAAAGGTGGCCGGCCATACTTGGAACATAGCCAGCCTTAACATGATACCGTTTAACCAACTCATCGACGATGCGAACATTGGTCAGCGTAGTCATGTCAGCCGTTTCCAACATTTTCTGTTCTGCTGATTTTTTCTCTTGCTGTGCTCTGATAATGGTTTCAGCTTGCTTTTGACTTTCTATCAATACCTGTTCCATATTCTCCTGTTCCTGCTGTATCTTGGACCAACGAAAATAAAAGAGATAGCCACTACCGCCCACTAATACTATCATACCCACTATGATTATCCACCTATTCATATAATAAAAATTACACGGATTTAGGGTTTACGCATTTCAACACTCCGTCATTGCGAATCTCACCAAAGCAGGGCGCAGCAAACCAGCAAGTAAGCCATTCTTCCAGAGTGCCACGTCGCGGACTCCTCGTAATGGCAGAGAAAAATTGGCTTATTTGGGAATGAATATTTCAAACGCAAAGTCATGGGGTTTTATATACATTAGGCACATACATGGACACTATTCGCGAAAACCCACCACTTTCTTGAAGGTCTCTAGAGCTTCCGAAGGAAAACGAAGTGCTTCTTCTAAATTTGTAACTGGAGAAAAATCATAAACGATTGTACCTAGTGATTGAGAGCCAGGTGGGGCAGGAAAACGAAGAACGAGTTTCGGATATGTTTCCTTTTCATGCTCAAAATTAACATCTAGTGATCCCTCACTCCCACCCGGAAATCTATACTTTCCATCGGTTCGCGCAAATTGCAGTACAAAATCATTTTGACTAGTTTTCTTCCATCCAACATAAATTTTCATCATATCAGTTGGAGATTTTGACATAGCTTCTGCAGATTTCTTAAGGTACATATTCATACCTTCAACCCATTCAATTCTCTTCAACACCTGATAAGGGAAAAACCGATAGTTCGTAACATCCTCGATATGAGCAGAGATATCAGCTGAGATCACTCTCTTTTTTTAGTAAAGACTCTCAGGCAAGAAATCGTCTCGATTACCGCTCCAGAGATCACGCCCTCTTGCTACCAAATAGTACATATCCCCTTTCACGATATTGCTTTGTCCTTCATGGTCGTAACGTACAACTTTCCCATCGTGAAGAATAAAGGTACCATCTTCTTCGCTTCCCTCCAACCCCTTACCAGAATACGTTTCCACAACACGCCAATCTCGCTTCCCGAGAAGGATCCGCAGTCGCTCTTTTAATTCATTTGTGTCAACAACCACATCCCTTTCTTGTGGAAAATTTTCTGGTACTTCTCTATCGTCTCCCCCTTCAATAAAATTCTCCTGTTTAGGATCCGACTTATCATCTATAGATTCACTTCGATCAGACCGATTTGCCATCCAATAAAACCCCAGCCCATTCAAGCTACTAACTATCAAGACTATCAGGGTTAATTTTACTTTATTTTGCATAACCTCATTATACAATACAAAGAACACCTTACTTTTTTATTCCTTCGTTGCACCCATCACTTCCTCAAGTGAGGTAACCCCCTGAACGATTTTGAGAAAACCATCTTCAACCATGGTCGCCATTCCGTTAGCGCGAGCAGTCTCCTCGAGAGCTTCTGTCGCTGCTGACTGAGTTACTAGTTTCCTGATATTACTTTCCATTTCCAAAACCTCGTAGATACCAATACGTCCCTTATATCCACCATTACACTGGTCACAACCAGCAGGCTTATAAAAAGTAATATTTTCCCAGCCTTTGACTTTTTCCATCGCTTTTTTAGCTAGTGGATCTTTTTGGAGATAGACCATCAAAGACTCTAGATCATAGAGTTTTCCAAGAGATTCAATTTCTTTTGCATCAAGCTTATAGGCTTGCTTACACTCAACACAAAGCCTACGTACCAATCGCTGGGCAATAATACAATTGACGGTCGAGGCAACCAAAAAAGGTTCTGCCCCCATATCAAGCATACGTGGGAGAGTGGCAGCCGCCGAATTGGTATGGATCGTGGAAAGTACCAAGTGGCCGGTCATGGCAGCATGCATAGCGATCTCGAGTGTTTCTTGATCACGAATTTCACCTACCATAATAATATCTGGGTCCTGACGGAGAAGAGCTCTCAGGGCAGCAGCAAACGTCATGCCAATTTTTGGATTGATTTGGGTCTGATTGACCCGTGGCATACGATATTCGACTGGATCCTCTACCGTTGAAATATTAACCCCCGGCTGATTCAAAATATCCATCGCCGTATAGAGGGTAGTTGTCTTTCCTGATCCCGTTGGACCAGTCACCAAAATAATACCGTTGGGTTTACCAATTTCTCGATGGATGATTTCGAGCGATTGACCAAGTATACCCATCTTTTCAAAAGTAAGTCCGTGTGAAGATTCATCCAAAAGACGCATCACTATTTTTTCTCCATCAAAAACCGGAAGAATTGAAACGCGGAAGGATATCTTATAGTCATCCTTCTCGATTTTGAAACGACCATCTTGAGGGAGGCGATGTTCATCCAATTTCAGATTAGAGAGTACTTTGATACGAGCTACGATCCCCGTAGCTACATCCTTGGGGAGAGTCATAGCATCATGAAGAACTCCATCAATACGATACCTCACGACCACATCTTTTTCCTCTGGTTCAATATGAATATCGGAAGCTGACTGTAAAATAGCATGCTTTAGGAGTGTATCAACGATGCGAATAATCGGAAGGCCAGCAGCGATCTTCTCCAAATCCCCATCCTTATCTTCATCCTGTTCTTTATTGACCTCATCAGTCAAAATATCACCAAATTCTGCTTTAAGACTCTTTTCGTATTGTTTCAGCACCAATTGAACACTCTCTCTGGTAGTGAGGCACGGGACAATCCTAAGACCTGTTTTCTTTTTAATAAAATCGATGGTTTGGAGATCTTCCGGATTGAGCATGGCCACCTTCAGGTCAGTGTCCGTTTTCTGAAAAGCAATAATGCTGTATTTTTTGGCAATTGGCTCAGGAACAATCGAAAGAATATCAAAAGGAACAGTCTCTTTAGCAAGATCCACAAAAGGAATACCTAGTACATAGGCATAAACTTTCTGGAGCTCTGCCTCTTTGATTAATTTCTTTTCAAGAAGACAAGCTCCCAGTTCTTTACCGCTCGACTCACATTCCTGAATAGCGATATCAAGCTGATCCGGCGGAACGACATTGGAGTCACGAAGAAATTCTTTGAGCTGCTCTGGACGAACGCGCATAAAATATAGGCTTTGTTTTCTTTTCTATTATAACACTACCACCTGATTTTTTAATCGAAAAGAGAGGCCTGGCTTAGCCTCTCTTTTAAGTACAGCAACCTGACCAAGAAATCCTACATCATCCCCGGCATCCCCATACCACCACCCATAGCGCTCATATCTGGAGCCTTCTTTTCTTCAGGGAGATCAACCACAGCTGCCTCCGTAGTAAGGAGAAGGGCAGCCACCGAAACAGAGTTCTCTAACGCCGTCCTGGTTACTTTTAATGGATCGATAATTCCTACCTTAAGCATATCAGCCTCATAAGTGTCTTTGGCGGCATTATAGCCAGCATTTACCCCTTTGGTATTCACCACGTTGTTCAAGACCACACTAGCATCGCTCATACCGGCATTGGTCACAATTTGACGAAGCGGTTCTTCGAGCGCCTTAATAACTGTCATATAACCAGCCTTGAAATCATTTTCGACCCGATGTTCGTCTTTCTTAAATTTCTCACCTGCCTCCAAGGCTGCTTTTACCAAAGCCGTACCACCTCCAGCAACAATACCTTCAGCCACAGCTGCTTTAGTGGCAGCTACAGCATCTTCCATTTTATGTTTCATGTAGGTAAGCTCTGTTTCTGTCGCAGCCCCAACACGAATCACCGCTACACCACCTGAGAGCTTGGCCATGCGCTTCTTGAGCTTCTCTTTGTCGTAACTACTTTCTGATCTCTCAATTTGTGACTTAATAAGGGTGATACGAGTATTGATATCTGCCCTCTTCCCCTTCCCACCCACAATCGTAGTATCATCTTTGGTAGACACAACTCGAGTAGCATGGCCAAGCATGTTGAGCTCAGTTGATTCAAGTTTCATGCCTTTATCTGAAGAAATAACTTGGCCACCGGTGAGCAGTGCAATATCCTCAAGCATTGCTTTTCGGTTGTCACCAAATTCAGGCGCTTTTACTGCCAAAACATTCAGAACACCACGAATCCGGTTTACGATAAGCGTCGCCAAGGCCTCACCATCCACGTCTTCGGCAATGATGACCACGTCTTTTTTACCAGCCTGAGCCATCTTCTCCAAAACTGGCAAGACTTCCTGAATAGAAGATATCTTTTTGTCAGTAATCAAAATAAATGGATCTTTTATTTCTGCCGACTGACTTGCTGCATCGGTCATCATATAGGGGGAAATATACCCCTTATCAAAATTCATTCCCATGACAATTTCTTTCGAAAGTCCTAGAGTCTGTGACTGTTCGGTGGTCACCACCCCATCATTTCCTACCGCCTCCATAACCTCAGCGATCATTTCTCCCATTTCCTTTGATTCAGCTGAGATAGTAGCAACATTCACCTTCTCTTCTCGAGAAGTAATCTTCTTGGAATTCTTTTGCAATAAAGTAACCACGTCATCCTTAGCCTTTTCCATTCCCAGTCGAATTCCTATTGGATTGATACCCGTCTCCACAAACTTGAGTCCCTCACGAACGAGAGCCTGGGTAATAACTGTCGCTGTTGTGGTACCATCACCAGCCACATCATTCGTTTTTTCAGCTACTTGCTTGATAAGTTCTGCACCAAGATTCTCAAACGGGTCTTTGAGCTCAATATCCTTAGCAATAGAAACACCATCATTGGTAATAGTTGGCCCACCATACGTTTTTCCAAGAAGAACATTGCGTCCCTTGGGACCCATTGTCACACGTACCGCATTGGCAACTTTATCGATACCGGCTTTAATCTTCTTACGCGCATCCTCACTATAAATAACCTGCTTTGGCATAGACGTTCTATTATTCTAAAATTTACCAACAACAAATTAGCACTCTCTATTGTAGACTGCTAAAAATAGCCTGTCAAGAACCTAGACTAAGCCCCCCCCCTAGCCTCTCCCAAGAGGGTGTTCATTTCCGATAAAATAGAGTACTCTCCTCTTTTCATCAAGAATTGGAGTGATCCTCGCAAAGACCTTGTAGCGAGTACCATCCTTACGCTTATTCGTTACCTCCCCTTCAAAAACTTCTTTTCGAAGTCTTATCGTGTCCCAAAGTTGTCGATAAAACTCAGAGGACATCTGCCTTCCCCAAAGACCAGGGGTATTACCGAACATCTCTTCCAAAGAATAACCTGTCATTTTCTCAGCGGCCTTATTAGCATACAAAACCTTTCCCTCCGGATCAGTAATAATAATATGATCAAGACTTTGATCAATAACCATTTTAAACTTCTCCATCTCATTTCTATTGCCTAGAATGATAGAGTCTGATTGTCCTACTTTTTTCAGTGCAGAAACCATTACGGTGGCTAGATAAGAAAAATCATCGATATCCCCATCAGGAACCGTTCCCGCCTGCATCACAGCCACCTTTCTGGCAATTTGGCGCATATTCTCAATACGACGTAATAGAAATAGATCAATCGCAATCACCAAAACACTCACATAGACTATTAAGATAAAAAATGAGTACCAGAGATTTCTCCAGAGGAACGACTCTCCCTGAACTATGATAGAGGCTGGTTGCTCCACCCTCAAAAGAAGAGAGGGATTGTCAAAGATATTTTTGAGTAATTGATAACTCGCCACTTTTTTCTCATTGTATTCAATATAAAGCGCTCCGGGAATAGAAAGCTTCTTCGCCATGTCCCCTCCTCCCTCAGAGGCCCGATGCGTATCATACGGTGCTATGCGTATAGAATAGCCAGACAACGAACTCAGCAGTTCGTTGTAGTTCTCTGTAAGATAACGGGCAAACACAATTGTCCCTCTTTTATCTCCTCGTCCATCGCTCGTAGTGATAGGCTGAGAAGAAATCATGAATGTTGCTTCGGCTGTGGTTAATAAACCACTCTTTATTGAAGTTGGATCAGAAAAATCGAGCAAAGCCCCACGGTCAATCAGATAAATTTCGAGTGATGATGGGATAGTTTCTTCGCTAATGCCATTAGTAAGAATCTGTTTGGTATACACTATCTCACCACTATTATTCACAAACGCCATAATATCCACTCCCAACAGTCTCAACGACTCATCATTTAAATTAGATTCTATATAGGCCTGGTTCCTATTAGTAATAAATTCATAGGTGTCATCCCAGCGAGCCCAATCAGATTGTTTAACAGCGAGATTATCTATTTCCCGTTTCAGTATTCGTTGGACCAACTCTCCATTTTCACGAACTTCAGTCTCTTGTATCATTTCCATATCTCTCCCCGTAATAAACCAAACTGTTCCGTAAGCGAAAACAAAGAAGGCTACAGAGAATCCAAGTATAACTAGGTACGTCTTATTGCGAAGTGATAGCATAATTTGTATGTTATGACTGATTCAAAAGCACTTTAAGTACATCATGAGCAGTAACAATACCCATCAAAGTATTATTAGCATCAACAACTGGCAAGGTATTGAAATTTTTCTCTACCAAAATTTTTCCCGCTTCTTCTACTGACATTTCTGGATTCACTGTGACACAAGGAGAGGCCATGATTTCATTCACCAGTATCTCATCTAAACTACCAGAAATTTCTTTCTTTTTGCTCAATTTGTTGATAAGATAGGCCGCCATCGAGGTCGTTCCCTGATGTTGATAAAAAAAATCACCTTCAGCCACAATGCCCTGAAGTTCAAAAAGTTCGTTGACAATAGGTATGGCATGAATCTGGTGCTGAACTATAAGATCAGCCACCGCCTGTGCTGAACTACCAGATTTCACTGAAATAATATTGGTTGCCATGATATCTTTTACCTGCATATGTTTTATCTTAAAAAATTAACTATACAAATTATTCTACTCATATCGTAAAGCATTGAGCGCTGAAATATTAGTCGCTCGACGAGCTGGATAAATTCCCGTGACAATACCAACAATAAGCGAAAAAATGAGAATGGCTATCACAAAAATTGGAGGAATATAAGAGACATCAATTGCCCCCGCCCCCTTAAAAATAGCCAAGAGCGAGAGCCCTGCCCCAAGCGCCTTACCAGCCAAAAAGCCAAAGAGGAGACCAAGGATCCCACCAAAAAAAGCCATCACCATAGACTCAGTCAAAAAGAGTTCCTGTACTTCAATCGATTTCATACCAATCGCTTTCATTAGTCCCACCTCCCGAGTTCGTTCTAGGAGAGAAACCGTCAACGTATTAAACATACCAAGAGCTGCTACCCCGAGGGCCACCATACCCAAGAGTCCCAGAATAATTCTCGCACTTGCAAAAAAAGCATTGATCTGACTCACGGTATCTGCTACAGAAGTAGTGACATATCCCAGTCCCTCCACTTGCTTTCGGACATCAGGGAGCACTTCCTGATTGAGTGCAGTCACTTTTGCTTGTGAATAATATCGAATACCAAGTCCCCGCAAATCAATAAATGGGACATAAAAAATAGGGCTTTTATCTTCTGGAATCACTCCTACGATCGTATAATCAGCTGGGATAGACTCCACTTTTTTTTGAGACACCTCAAGCAAGCTCCCAGTAATAACAAAACTAACATTGAATGTTTTTCCTACCGATTCATCTTCATTAATACCAAGTACCCGTAGCATCGCCCTACTCACTACTGCCTCACGCTTGGCACTTTGGGCCACTGCCACCCTTTCGATATTTTCTTCAATCACAGATGCTCCTTCTCCAGCAATCTCTACCCATCCATCGCCAGACTGCACTACATTGAGCGCCGCTACTGCTCCAGTTTCCTGAAGTAGCTTCTGTTTCTCATCATTTGAAAGAGTCCTGACTGAAAGCCAGCTATCGGTCAGGGCAAAAAATACCTGTTGATCAACTGGAAAACCGTTTTCATCTCGCTTCAGTTTATATTCTCCTCCTACGCAATCGGCTTCCGCGGTATCACAAATAGTTTCTTCAAAAAGAGAGGCAGTTGTTTTGGCCCACTTACCCAAAGATTTACCATCACTGCCGACCCCAGCCTGACCATATGATTCAGCACTATATGACTCACCCCACACCAACTGCCCGAGCTGTTCCGTTGTATCGATTCTGATAAAGCCTAACACTTCAGCAGTAGCTGATGCCTCTGCCCGAGCTCGAACCCAGTGCAGTCCAGTAGAAGAAAGAGTCACCTCCTCAGCCACATCACCTAATTGCTTTGGTATTTCTGATTCTTGAGCCTGACCGGGGGTAGATTCCTTTGGCACAACTTCCATGCTGTCATAAAACTTTCCTCGTACCGGACGGAGTGCTGATTGATCAAGATAGTGTGACGTCACTCCATATACAGCCATATCAGAAACAGAATTCTGATAATTCACCTTTCCCACCACTGAAATAAGTGGATCAACTGAAGCTACATTTGGTATTTGGCTTAAGGCATTAATAGTCTCATCACTCATTTTTATCTTTCCCCCAGGCTGGAGCGACACATCTGCCTGCTGCATTTCTTCAAGCTCCGCGACTTGAGAAATAACCAGGCGCTGCAATCCATAACCAATGGAAACGAGAAACACAATTGAACCAATGCCAATGGCCATACCACCAATAGTAACTGCCGTTCTTGTCTTTTTTCCCTTCATGTTACGAATGGCAATCTCAATAAGACTGACCTTATCAATACTTTCTCCATTAGCTGTGTGAAAAATACGGAAAAGACGCTCAGCATAACGAGAAAAAAGAATCTCTGATGGTGTTCCAGTAGTTACTCCTCCGACTGCCTGAGTGTGTCGCTCTCGCCAAAGAGTACGCCAATACCAGACATGGAAAGTAATCTTGGCGATCACATACGTAAGTATGAGCAAAATAAACATGCTGATACGAACAAAACTGAAACGGAAAAAATTGATAGCTTTTCGAAAGAATTCCTTCACCCGAATCAAAAGAGGGGTTTTTGGCTGGACTGAAACCACCCCATCTTGTGAGGGATTAGTTGTATCTCTATGAGAAAGTCGTGACCAAAAAGACATACTAGGTAGCCGATGGGTTATTGAGCACGCTAAAATCAGCTTTCTTATAGGTAAGCTTGGCTTCGAGGGCTGACTTATCCTG
Source organism: uncultured Bdellovibrionales bacterium (assembly GCA_964604195.1). GTDB lineage: Bacteria > Patescibacteriota > Minisyncoccia > Moranbacterales > UBA1568 > SSEF01. The sequence goes on along the minus strand of CAZRXW010000021.1, from coordinate 7,147 downwards.
GTCCCGATAAATACCGTCAATCTTCCCGTCACGCATATTGAGAGCCGTCTTGGAATAGCGAATATACTCAAGGTCGTGAGTCACCATAATAATAGTCTTCCCCATCTGATTAAGATCATTAAGAAGATACATCAGGTTCTGTCCAGCTTCATAATCAAGATTTCCTGTTGGTTCATCAGCTACCAAGACTTCTGGCTCCGTAATAATAGCCCGTGCCACAGCGACACGCTGCTGCTGTCCACCAGAGAGTTCCATGGGATGATAGTTGGCCCAGGTCTCCATTTTCATAATCTTGAGAGTTTCGTAGGCTTTTTCGAGACACTCCGTTTTCTCCTTCCCTAAAAGCATGAGTGGAAAAGCTACATTTTCCAAAACAGTCAATGATTTTACCCAGTTTGATTGCTGATAGACCATGCCAATGTGATGCTTTCGAAATTGAGCTCGGTCATCCTCATTACGTCCCGCATACATATCTTCACCAAGAAAGAGGATCCTCCCCTTCGTCGGTGGCTCCAAACCGAGCAATATGTGGAGTAGTGTCGATTTACCACAGCCAGAAGCACCAAAAAGAACCATGAAATCCCCTCGGGTCACCGTAAAAGAAACTCCCTTGAGAACTAGGACCATTTGAGTACCAATATCAAAGGCTTTAAAAACCTCATTGGCTTCAATGATAACCTCACTAGATAAGGAGGAGAGATGCTGCGCTTGAAACTGCACTGCCTCTTGAGCTGAAGGAAGGACAAAGTCTTTTGGTTGACCAGTAGATACCTCTGTTGGAGGCTCTACTAATTGTTCTTCTGTCTTTTTTTTAAGAGAAGATGACATAAAGTGACCTACTGACCAAGAATTGAACGAAGGCTAGTAATGACCAAGTCCAGAGCATTAGCAGTAGCCTTGGGGGTAATAGCAACGGTATCGATAGAATTGCCTACATTTCCTGCCTTGTCTCGAGAAACTACCCGGAGATGATATACCTTTGACGGAGTAAGTCCTGAGATAATAACCGTATGATTAGTAACCAGATTATCATCCTGTCCAGTTTTTTGAGGATAGCTGCTCCCAGTACCCTCCCCATATTCTACCTGAGAAGTAGAGGCTTCGTCAGTAGTCCAAGACACAATAATCTGAGCTTCTGCTTGTTCATCTGAACTCTCTGATTTCTTTACCGACACAGTTCCCTCAACATTGACATCAATTACTTGTGGCGGCCGAGTATCGGTGGCCGTAGTAAAGCGCTGTGGATCAGATAGAGCTTCATTCCCAGCCTTATCCTGACCCTTCACTACCAAAACATATGGGGTCTGAGGCTGGAGACTCTTTAGCATTACCCGGTGCTCTCCCTTCACAAGCTTTACATTTACCTCATCCTTTGCCTCCTCAGGACGCCCATCGGGATAATACGTCACAATAGATGACGTCTCTGTATTCGTCGCCCATGTAACAAGCATGATCGTTTGTGCTGACCCTCGCACTTGCTGAATACGTACATTTGATACCTTGGGCCGAGGCAAAGTTTCAAAGGTCAAAACACTACCATCATATTCTTCATCTTCACTATCAAGAGTATTTACTTTGTAAAAATACTTCGTCCCATCCTGAAGATTATCAAGCGTAACATTGTAGGTTGTTTTGGTTGTCGAGGTAGAAATTTCTTTCACACTTCCAAAAGATGCCGTGGTGCCATAATATATTTTTGCCTTATTCGCATCTTGCGTAGTAAATTCCAAGATCACACTGGTGAGACCAACTGTTTTTACATTTGGATCAGTCACGGTAGGAGCTGGTAACGTCTCAAAGGAATCCTCAGTTGAGGTCCCCGTATTACCATCTTCATCAGTCCATTTGGCTTTAAAATAATAGCGTGTTCCAGGGGAAAGATTAGAGAGACTTATCTCATGATCGGTTACTTGTTCAGAATTACTTGGCTCCTCACTAAAATAGTTGCGGGCGCCTTTTCCATACTGAATCTTACTATCTGAAGCACGCTCCGTCCCCCAAGAAATTGTTGCTGAACGTGTCGTGATCAACGATACTTTCGGTTCCGTGGTCATCTCTGCTGCTGTTGTAAATCGCCCAGTAGGTAAAAGCTCTACTGCCGTTGAAAATGAGCCACAGTTATGGACATTATCACACGCCCTAACCTTGTAATAGTATGTCTGTTGAGCTAGTCCCGTATCGACAAAGGCAATACCCGTCGTGGAAGCTGCTTCAGTATAGGTCGACCCATTGGTCGATCGATAAATCTCATAATCCTCCACTACTCCTGATGACGGTGGTTCCCAAGAAAGAGCAATCTTCCATGAGTTTGTAGTCTTCACCGATACATCGGCAATCTCAACATTGAGAGGTATTCCGGGTGCGCTCGTGTTGGCAGTAAAGGTGACACTGTCGTACGCTCCATAATTAATGGCTCCACCAACGCTATCATCATTCTTTGCTACTATATAAAACGTGTTCGTACCCACTTGAGTAGCAAAGGCTCCAGCTGAAATAGAAGTAGCTCCAGCCGAAGTAAAGGTACAGGTAATTTCCGACGGCAACGTATTAACGGTGTAGCAATAGGTAAGATCGCTTACATCACCCGAGTAACTCGATGGAGGATCCCACGAAAAAGCGAAGGAGTTTGTAGTGTTGGTTGCCGGACTCACATCAAGATTCTGCGGAGCAGTTGGTCCAGTACCTGAATAATAGAAAGCTACCTGGACATTGCCACTTGAAACATTCCCAGCATTGTCTAGAGTGCGAAGATAGAAAAAGTTTTCGCCGGTCTGATAAGCTGCTCCAGGCAAATTAATCGACAAACTCGAAGTAGTCGATGACCAACTCCCCGGATTGACACTTGCTCCGACTTGATACTGATACCCAGCAACACCTGAAGCTGGATCGCTCGCTGTATTCGTCCAGAAAAAAGTAAAGTCGTTGGTTGCCGCATAACCGGTAGGCGCTACGGTTACACCAGTCGGGTTCTGTGGCCCAGCACTATCAAGCTTATACACAAATGGAGCATAGATGCTACTCACATTCTGCGCATTATCCCGAGCCCGAATACGAAGATAATACGTGGTCCCGCTGGCCATACTTGATGGAACAAAACTGTTCCCAACCTGAAACACACCAGCCGTCTGAGGATCAGCAGTATTATCAGTTCCAAAGTAAACATAGTAGCCAGCAAGACCTGATCCAGCATCACTCGCTCCTGACCAACTAAAATAAGGTGCTGTGTAAGAATACCAGGTATTGGTAGTGAGACTTACTAAACCGCCCGTTTGATCAAGTGCTGTGAGACTACTCGGGGCTGTTGGGACTACCAAATCAGAAGTCGAGTCCATTACCACCTCATCGAGACTCACTAATTGATTCCCATTACCAAGAAAAATAGCCTGCCATAAGAATCCGTCATCTGTCACGGGAAAAGTGCTCATATTCGTATTGATCACACTCGCACCATTGGCCTCGGTAAATCCAGATGACACCACCCAAGCTGAGCCATTCCAATACTTCCAAGTAGCTCCACCATCATCCGACAAACGGTAGGTAAGCGCGCCACCATTAGCTACCTCCGTTACCGAAAAGGCATCCCACGATGCTACCCCCGACAGGCGAACAGCGCTGGTCGGCTGGACAGCCACTCTCGTGTTGGTATAGGGCGTTGTATTAAATGAAGCGCGTGCTGTATTACTGATACGTACTTCGTCTAGCATTCCTCCAAAAGCCGATGGGGCTCGCCCCGCTCCCGTTCCACCCGCATGACCCCCCAAAAGAAGCGGATGAACCGTATCCGACATAGTCGTCGTGGTCGCAACACTTGTATCTTCTACTCCGTCGATAAAGAGTGTCAATTCTGACCCGTCATAGGTCACCGCGAGGTGATGCCAACTGGTATCTTGAGTAGTTGAACTTGATTCAAGAAGAATATTACCCCCATAGGCCCAAATAGTTGCATCACTGTTGGCTGAGAGACCAGTCCCGGCATAGAGTTTGCCTCGATAGACCGCCATGGTCGCGATGCGCTCCACAATATTAGTCCAGCCAGAATTGGTACTATCACCACCAATACGTGACCAAGTACTCGTATTGTAACGCCACACCTCACCTTCACCAGTGCCATCACCGAGACTGACAATCAGGTCTCCATTGAAAGTAACCATTGATTTGACACGTTCGTAAAGAACGTCCGTCCAGCTTCCGTTGAGCCCATCGCCAGCGACTGCTGCACTTCCCCAGTTAGTCCCATTCCATTTCCAGAGTTCGGCATCACCTGTGCTTGCCCCCAGTCCGGCATAGAGTTCGTCTCGGTACCAAGTGAGCGCCGTCACTTCTTCATAGGTCGAGTTAGCCCAACTTGAGTTGACTGTATCACCGCCAAGTTTGGTCCAACCAGCCGTCTGAGTACAACTCGACCCCGTATCACAGGTCCACACTTCGGCATCACCAGCACTAGACCCGAGTCCAACATAGAGATTGGTTCCACGGACCGCCATACTCCACACTGACTCAAACAGGCTATTATTCCAACTCTGTCCTCCCGATCCAGTAGCATCGCCACCACGAAAAGTCCACCCCGCAGTCGTTGTGCATGTCGCTGCCAAATCGCAAGTCCACATCTCGCCATCGCCAGCAGCTGTACCCTGAAGTCCCACATACAGCGTCGAACCAATGATAGTCATCGATGGTACCGAGCGTTTGGTTCCCGCCGCCCAGGACTGTCCACCCGAGCCCGTGCCATCACCACCAATCTTTGTCCAAACACTGCCATTCCAGCTCCAGACTTCAGCGTCGCCAGCCGTACCTCCGCCGAGACCAACAACGAGTGTCCCATTATAGCCCGTCATGGAAGTTACGGATCGATAGGTCACCGTCGTTAGTGTTGGGTGACCATAAGTCCATGAACTATTAATCCCCTGACCACCAATCATCGTCCAGTTGGTCCCATCAAATTCCCAGACCGTCGCATTGGAGTTGGCTGTAGCGGCACCCGTGTCATAACCTGTACCAGCATAGAGCTTCCCCCCAACAGTCGTCATTGATTCAACACTATTACGGTTGAATACTCCCCAACTTTTATTGAGATACTGACCAGCTATCCGCGTCCAACCAGATGTCGCGCTACAGGTACCGCTCGTATCACAACGCCAAATTTCTGCCCCAGATGTCCCAGCTGTCGAACTTGCTCCGACAAAGAGATAGTCACCACTCTTCACGAGACTTGATGCATACAAAAACGATGCCCCAGTCGTGTTCCCCCATGATTGACCGCTGATACCTGTCCCATCACCACCGATTTTTGACCAGCTCGGACTACTATCACAACTACTGCAGCGCCAGACCTCAGCATCCCCTGCTGTATCACCGATACCTGCATACACAGTCGTCCCATCAGCGAGGAGACTCCAGACTCGCTCATAAGTCGAGGCAGACCAGCTCGAATTGAGTGCGTCACCTCCGACCTGGGTCCAACCCGAAGTCGTTGTACAGGTGCCACCGAGGTCACAGCGCCACACATCAGCATCACCAGCGGTCACACCGATACCGACGTAGACCACTGTACCGCTCGATGTGATTGAACGGATTTCTTCCATAGCGTTGGTCCAACTCTGACCACCAGAACCCGTTGCATCCCCGCCCCGCTTTGTCCAGCCAGAAGTAGTAGTGCACGAAGATGTCAGACAGGTCCATAACTCAGCATCACCAGCACCCGTTCCCAAACCGACTGCCAAAGTCGTTGAATTCACAATAGTGAGAGCTGATACTTCCTCATACACTGATCCCCACGACTGTCCGCCCGATCCCGATCCATCACCACCAATTTTGGCCCAAGTCGGACTACTGTCACAGCTCGTACACTTCCATATTTCCGAATCACCAGCGCTAGTACCCAGTCCGGCATAGATAGTAGCACCATCAGCCACCATGGTTGTTACACGTTCATAACTCGTATTCCAGCTTGAGTTTACCCCGTCTCCTCCTACCTTGGTCCAGCTTGATCCGTTCCAACGCCATACTTCCGACTCATTGGTACCATTCCCCAGACCAACGTACACATTGGTTCCATCAGTAATAAGTGATGATGCATCCTCATAGAAACCATCTCCCCAGCCAGAATTAAGTCCATCACCACCAATTTTGGACCACACGGGACTCGTCGTGCAGCTGGTGCACTTCCATATCTCTGCGTCCCCGGTTACTGTGGTTCCTGTCGTAATACTCCCAAGAGCGACATAAAGATCACTACCCACGAATACCTGTTGCCAAACAAAGTTTTTGCTATTGGCATCCCAGCTCCTATTCGTTTCAACATTGATTGAGACGCCGTTATTGTTGAGCATATCGGGACCAGCCACCTGCGCCCACTGATTGGCTGATGAAGGTGCCATTTCAAACACCACCTTGCCTGATTCATTGTCGTAGTACATCTGATATGACCCTTTATCGAGTATGCCTTGTCGCTGGCGACTTGCAGTATTATTCCAGGTTGAGTTAAATTTGGTCCATGCTTCTACCGTAAAATTTCCCGTCAAAGAAAGTGAGGTTGAGTCTGCTGCTGTCACTGATGAGGTTGACCCATTAAACGAAAGTCCGTTATTCAAACTCCCTGTCGTGAAAGTTCCATTCACAACCGTGCCATCATTATTGTTGGAAGAACTATCATCAGCCGTACTTCCACTCGATTCATCCAAGTGATACAGAGCTGCCGTATTAGCATCATCAGTATAATTCTGCACTTTAAGCCGAGCGACACCGCCAGTAACCTCCAGAAGATTAGCATCTGATGGTGTATAGTCACCAGAAACAGAAAAATTCCAAGTATCGGTCGTATCAGCCGCAAGAATTTTCGGAATCACTCCATTCAAAGCAAGGTAAAATCCAGCCCCTACTCCAATACTGAGCACTGCAAATAAAACCAGTTGGATTTGCCACCGGGCGACCACAAAACACCGGTCCCATCTCTGCCAGATTTTTTTCGGATTAATTTGTTTCAAGTAAGAAAAATTGATTCGGGAAAACATGGCTTTTACACCAAAGAAACATGGCTATTTCAAAAGAGGCCATACTTTTTAATTCTATCACGAAATTTTCCCAAATTCAAAAAGTTGTACAAGATGAGTACATAGGTGACAAATGACTGGCTTTGATGGGTGTCTGG
>CAZRXW010000020.1:0-17282 GCA_964604195.1 uncultured Bdellovibrionales bacterium | reverse complement strand
ATACATCCTGAAGCAATTCGAGAAGATTAATTAAAGTGATGGTCTAGAGCCTTGACTTTCCTTAGGAGATGCATTACAATTCCGCTACTGTTGTAAAAAAGCAAATTTTGCTCGTTTATTCACTTTTTAGCAAGGAGATATGCCTAAGAGAACCTATCAGCCAAAAACTCGTCGTCGAGCACGCCGGCATGGATTTCTGGAGCGAATGAGCACCAAAACCGGCCGGGCAGTGGTTCAAAAGCGTCGTCGCGAAGGTCGCAAGCGACTGACAGTGTAGTCTTTCAACGTATGTTGAAGAGCGTCAATCGGCTAAGGGAAAAGGAGCTGTTTCAGCGCCTTTTTTCTCATGGGAAGCGTTTTTTTATTGGGAATGTTGCCGGGTTCTCTCTCTCGACAAAAAATGATACCCTAGTAATTGGGGTTACTTTCAAACAGAAGACGTTTCGGACGGCTGTATTACGGCATCGCTATAAAAGAGGTGTTCTCGCCTGGGTTCGGGCCCATTTGGCGGAGTTTCCTCGAGGAAGAGCGGTGGTGGTCCATTTCCAACAGCCTTTTGAGAGGTATTCTCCCGATCAGCTTGGACAAACCCTGAGTAAATTTCTTGAAAAATTGAAGAAGCTATGAGCGCTCTTTATCACACCTTTATCTACGATCCCCTGTATAATGTTCTCGTATTTTTTTATGATGCTGTCATAGTAGACTTTGGGGTTGCCATTATTCTGACGACCATACTTATCAAAGTTCTTTTTTATGGTCTCTCAAAGAAGCAGATAGAATCTCAGAAGAAAATGCAGGAAATCCAGCCAAAAATAAAGGAGCTCCAAGAGCAGTATAAAGATGATAAGGAGAAACAAACCAGGGCTATCATGGAGTGCTATAAGGAAAACAAGGTAAACCCGTTTGCTGGTTGCCTTCCCCTCATCATTCAGCTAGTGTTTTTTATCGCCTTTTACCAAGTAATTATTAGTTTTACCAATAACCAATTTCAGGTTGATGGAGCCAAACTATACTCATTCATCGCCAATCCTGGAACAGTTGGCTCGGTGGCTTTCGGTTTTATCGATTTGGTAAAGGCTGCTCCATGGCTGGGAGCCCTGGCTGCTCTAGCTCAATATTTTCAGACAAAAATGATCCTTCCAGCATCTTCTCCTAAAAAAGAAGGAGAGAAGGCTGATTTCGCTCAGGATATGGCTCAGGCAATGGGGAAACAGATGTTGTATCTTGGGCCAGCACTCATTTTTTTCTTTAGTTTTCAGTTCCCAGCAGCGTTATCTCTTTATTGGCTTGTATCGACCCTTATTTCTTGGGGTCAGCAGAAGCTCATTTTCCGGAATCAGTCATTAAAGAGCTAAGTGATTTGGAATCTAATTTCTTGACTCGACCATCCTATGAATGACCTCTCTCCACGTGAAAAAATAGTCCTTGAGGCAAAGACACTCCTGCAAAGGATGGGTTTTGACGCGGAGGTGTCTGTCAGCGAGCGGCTTCTTTCAGATGAGCGGGTGGAGTATGTTTGTGAGTTAGTGGTTCGGGATGGGCAACAGCTCCTTATCGGTCAGCACGGCGCAAACTTACAGGCCCTCCTCCATCTTTTGAGGGTGCTCACGAGGAAATCTCTTCCAGAAAGATCAATACTTAGCCTTGATGTGAATCATTATTTTGCTGAAAAGAAAAGCTTTTTGGAGCAAGAGGCTTTGCGCGCTGTAAAAGAGGTGGTAGAAACTGGATTGCCACTCTCTCTTCGGCCGATGATTGCTTATGAACGGAAGCTTATCCACACATTACTCGCTGACCATCCAGATGTGGTCACAGAGAGCGTTGGCTCTGGTGAAGAACGCAAAGTTTTGATTCGGCGTAAAAGTGGCGAAGGGTCTCTTTCGGAAGAGTAGAATTCACGCTACAGTGAGGGCATGGCATTAGCGAGACGTATAGCATATAACGTAGTTTTTAATTCGACACTCAAAGTAGTTTCGACGGTTTTTATTGCGCTTCTTTCCATGAGGCTCATTACGGGTTATCTGGGGCAAGAAGGTTTTGGAGAATATGCCACAGTGCTTGCTTTCTTTGCTTTTTTTGGAGCTATTGGTGATTTAGGCTTAGCTACTATAACTACTCGAGAAATAGCTCGATCAGACAGTGAAGAACCTCATATTCTTGGCAAGATAGTAGCTCTTCGTCTTTTGGCAAGTCTCGTTCTTATCGTGACTGCCCCCCTCTTTCTTTATTTCCTTCACTATCGAGGAGAGGTGAAATTTGGAATTTTTTTGGCAGTGGTTGCTCTTCTATTCGCTCAATTCTCTACGCTCCTTCACTCGCTGTACCAAAAACGTCTTAAGATGGACCGAGTTGCTCTTGTTGAGTTTCTTGGCAAGATACTCCAGCTAGGGCTTATTTATTCGGTGGTCCAGCTTGATCTGGGCTTTATAGCACTGGTGAGCGTACTGCTCATCAATATGGGGTTTAATTCTCTCCTTATCTTTTGGATTTCACGGTCATTTGTGAAGTTTTCCCTACATTTTGACAGAAAATTTTGGCGAATATTCCTTCGAGACTCGTTACCCTTGGGGGCCATGGCTCTTATCACTTTTCTTTACTTTAAGATGGATACCATACTCCTTTCATTCCTTCGCCCAGCTGCCGAAGTAGGTATTTATAACGTGGCTTATAAAGTGATGGAAAACCTCATTTTTTTTCCGGCGATGCTGGCAGGACTGATTCTCCCAGTGCTTTCCAAGGCATATCATCGGGACAAGGCCCATTTCCGAGAAGTAGCCCATAAAACGGCTAAAGTTTTTGTAATCCTTGTACTTCCAATTGTATTGGGAATGCTTTTCCTGGCCCCGGATATTATTCGTATTGTGAGTGGATCAGGATTTGAGGATTCTGCTCGAGTTCTTCAGATACTCGCCTTTTCGCTAGCCGGCATTTTTTTTGGTCATTATTTCAATATGATCATTTTGGTGGGCAATATTCAGAAGAAATTAATGTTCCTTTTGCTAGGAGTGGCGATCATCAATATTACCATGAACCTCACCCTCATTGAGTTACTGGCGTATCAAGGGGCAGCCATTGCCTCAGCTATTACTGAATTTTTGGTAGTGTTGCTTTCGGGTTGGTTGGTGGCCAAGAAGATAGGTTTTATTCCTCATCCTGACCGGCTATTTTCAATTTTTATGGCGGCTTTGGCCATGGGGATGACGCTGATGTTCCTAACTCCCGGGCCATTTCTACTAGCGGGCATAGCATCGGCGTTGGTGTACATCGGATCTCTTTGGATATTTAGAGCGATAACCCCAGAAGAAATCGCTAGTGTTTTTAGTTCGAAAGAAGAAGCTCCCCTTCAGGAAAGGATTACGGTGTAAACACTATGACTGGTATTAAAACGCTGGTTGTCGTTCTCAACTATCAAGGTGAGGCAGTGTTACTCTCCTGTGTAGATTCTCTTGTTTCACAGTTGGAAGCGGAAGATCGGCTTCTGGTTATTGATCAGGGCAGTGAGGATAGGCTGATGGGTGTTTTGAAACAGGCCCATCCTCAGGTTGAGGTTGTAGTTTCCCAAAAAAATGGTGGTTTTGCTTATGGCATGAACCAAGGTCTTCGACTGGCTATTGCCCGTGGATTTGATGCGGTCTGGATCATTAATAATGATGTAGTAGCACAAGAGGGAGCTCTTTTGAGTCTAAAACTGGCTATGGTTATTATTGGAGAGAAGGATATTTTTTCCCCAGTGATCACCACCTCTGCCGGAAAGATATGGTTTGCTGGTGGCGAGATTGAATGGCTTCGCATGCGAGTTAGGCACTGGCAGCAATTAAGCAGCAGGGAACCATACCTAAGTAATTTTTTGACCGGCTGTGCCCTTTTTATTCCAGTATCCGTACTTAAACAGATTGGTCTTCTGAATGAACGCTTCTTTCTTTATTATGAAGATGCTGAGTATAGTAAGCGGATTCAAGAAGTAGGAGGAAAGCTTTGGGTAGTGCCACAAGCTAGAATAGTCCATCGCGAAGAAAGCCAACACAGTACTGACAAGGTGTACTGGCTGGTGCGAAGCGGTGTCTATTTCTTTCTCACTCAAGCTGGAGGCTGGAGAAAGCCTATCATTAGAGCAGTTTTTATTCTGCGAAGGGCAAAAAATTGGTTTGATCGTACCTTTTCTCCTAATCCTGTTGCCGAGAAGGTAAACCGGGCGTATACTGATGCCCTGAGAGACCTTCATGACTGATCCGACATTTTCACTTATTTTTGTCAATTATCAAAGTGCCAAACACCTTACCCGCGCTCTTTGCTCGTGGCAGCGAGTTTTTTCTGAGGCAGAATTTGTTGTGGTAAACAATGATAAAAATGAACAGGCTGTTTTGGATCGATTAGCAAAGGAACATCCTTTTCGGCTTATTAATCTCCCTAATGTTGGTTTTGGTACTGCTTGTAATGAGGGTAGTCGTGTTGCTCGTGGCGACTATCTTTTTTTTCTGAATCCAGATACAGAATATCTCTCGGGATCGATAAAAGGGCTGGAATTGATCCTGAAATCAAGACCTCAATCTATAGGGGGAGTAGGGCTTGTTGGAGCAAATTTATACGAAGAGGCCTGGAGCTCGGGAAAATTCCCAAATATCTGGCGTATTGTAGATAAGTGGTTTTTTGGTTTCCCTAAAAACCCATATTGGTGCCGGAAAATGTTTGATTTTCCTCAGTGGGTTAGTGGAGCTGCTTTAGTGGTGAAAAGAGATTTTTTTAGCATGCTTGGTGGTTTTGATGAAAATTTTTTCTTGTATTTTGAAGACGTTGATCTTTGCCATAGGGCAAAGCTTTGCGGTGGGGAAGTTTGGAGAACACCGTTCTTTCGGGTGAAACACCTTGGTGGGTCTAGCCACGCCGAAAAGAAGGAGCAGAAGAGGGCGTATTATCGAAGTCAAGAACATTACTTTTCAAAGTATCGACCGGCCTGGGAATTTTGGCTATTAAAACTAGCCCACCGAATAATGTTTCGTTAGCGTATGTATTATCTTGGACTTATTCTTCTGATACTGCTCCCCTTCCAGATGACTGTCCCCCTGTTTGGATTTGAACTCCCTTTGGCACGACTGATGAGTCTTCTTCTTCTTGCTATTTGGGGGGTATTTTTTTGTGTCAGAGCAAGCTCAATAAATGTCTCAAGAGATGTTTTTCTTCCGCTCATTGGATTTCTTGGATGGATCGGATTAGGTCTTCTTTTACAGCCAGATTTACCTGGGGATTGGCTTCGCAAACTTGTATTTTTGATGGGGATATACCCGATGGTTATTGTCTGGAGTACCTTGATCTATCAAGGGTATGGACGTTCTTTGTTCAAGGCTTTAGTCTGGGGTGGCGTTGGGAGTGCTTTCGTGGCTCTCGGGCTATTTTCTCTTCAATTTTGGTTGGGAACAAACCAAATGTTTGAACTTCTAACACGGCAGATACTCCCACCCTTTCTTGGCCAAGCATTAGCTGAACGAGTGGCGTTTTTCCCAAGCATTTTTGTGGCTATTGGTGGAGAAACATGGCTCAGGGCTACGGCTTTTTTCCCCGATCCTCACATAGCAGCTTATTTTTTTGGGATGGTTAGCTTCATTGCCTTTGGATTTTTCCTTGATACTCGTAAGTGGTACTGGCTTTTGGTTGGACTGGTGCTTATTGTAGCGGATCTTTTAACGTTTTCTCGTGGAGGGTACATGGGTCTTTTGGCAGGGGCAGTAATTTTTCTGGGTGTTTTACTAAAACGAGGAAATTGGGATAGAAAATGGATCTTTCTCACAGGACTATTTCCAGTTTTGATAGTAATAGCTTGGCCGGTCATACAGAGGTTTATTTCCAGCTTTCTTTTAGAGGATGCCTCTAGTTTAGACCGCTTCCAGCTTTGGCAAATGGCATCGAGTAATATCGTAGTTTCCCCCTGGCTTGGTATGGGGCTTGGTCAATATGCGGAGTACGTCTTCCCCTTTCAAGGAATAAATCTTCCTTACTATGCACATAATTTGTATCTTGATATAGCGGTTGAGACTGGTCTAGTGGCGCTTTTCTTTTTCGGCTGGTTTCTAGGGGCTGCCTTTCAAGGAAGTCTTTCCCGGACATTTTTTAGAGGAGAAGGTCTTTCGCTGGGAGCTGCTGCTGGATTGGCGGCTTATATAGTGCATTCTTTCTTCGAGACACCGCTTTTTTCTATTCATGTAGCGCTTGTCCTTTCTCTTTTTATCGCTTTTGGCGCAACAAAAGTCACCAAGGAATCTTCTTTTGGGATACAATGAGGTTAGCTATGAACTTCTCCTGGAAATTATGGCTAGCGGGAGTGATTTTTTTATTCTTTCCACTAGCTAACTTTAAGCCAATAAACTCCCTTCCTCTGTATGGAGGAGAGGCATTTTTGCTTGTTTTTCTGGTTCTATTTTCTGGAGAACTTCTTTTTCGACAAGGAAAATCGGGACAATGGACTTCTTTTGATAAGAAAATCCTCGTTTGGTTAGGAATTTTTATAGCTGGTATCGTGGTAGCTTTTTTATTCAATCATCTCCCGTATCACTCTCTCGGTCTTGTAAAAAGCTTTGTACTATTGCCTCTTCTCTTCGCTGTTTTGTTACGGCGAAGCATCTCTTCTCCGGCCGAGAGCGAATTCGCCCTATTTTTTTGGTATGGGGGATTGCTGGCTGCATCAGTTTCGGCTGCTGTCTGGGTTTTTGGTGGTGATTTGACCTACGATGAGCGCTTATCTGCCTGGTACGATTCCCCTAACCAACTAGCTTTTCTTCTGGGGCCAGGTGTTCTCTTGGGGGTATATTTTGCGAATCGGTCAGTGGTGCCATTTCTTCAGAAAGTTTTCTTTTTTTGGGTACCACTCCTAGGTATCTTTTTTCTCCTCATGATGACAAGATCCTACAGCGTGGTAGGTGCGGTGCTGGCAACAGGATTTCCCCTGATGTTTTTTTTGAGGAAGATGGGGAATCAGAAGTTTTTTATTGGGGGAATAATAGCTGTATTATCCTGCTTTACAATTTTAGCTACTCACGAGTACTCCACGGAAAAATTTCAATCGTTACTTAATCTAGACGAACGGTCATCTCTTTCTTCTCGAATAATGATTTGGACCGTTGCGAGTCGAGCAGCCATAGAAACCTTCCCTTGGGGCATAGGGATAGGACAATTTCAATCAGTCTATCTCTCATATCAGCCCTATTATCAGCCTTACTTGGAATGGGCAGCACCAGAGCCGCACAATCTTTTTCTCGCCGTGCTCCTTGCTGGAGGAGTTACAAGTTTTGTAGCTTTTGTTGTTTGTATCTGGCTAGGCGTAAAAAGTATACTATCCCTCTTAAAAACAGAACTCAATTGTCCACTGGCGGCTCTCTATGTCAGCCTCATGGTATATTGGCTTCTTGTTGGTTTAGTAGATACTCCCTATTTCGATAATTACTCCTCCCTGGGCTGGTGGGGAATTTTTGGTTTAATTTGGGCCTTATATCATGGATGGGAAAGCAAAAAGACCCACCTGTAGACTGCTAGAGACTAATTCGATAGAGTTTGCTATTTTCACGATCGATGAAGAAGAGGCTTGTCTCATCTGGAGCGAGGAAGAGATCAGTCGCATCAAACGCTTGATTCATTTCGTTGAGGGGGATGAGGCGTTCTCTTTTTCCAGTCTTGATATTTACCTTCCAGAACGTATCCCGAGTAAATAGGGGTTTTCCATAGTAATCATTTGGGAGGATTGTCCCCGAGGGAAAGGCACCTGGTTGAGCATAATAGAGGGTTTGGTTGTCTCGGCTCCAGACTATTTTATTAATAAGAGTGGGGATACGGAGATCGCGGTAGTTATTGCCATCCTCATCAACAACACTAATTGTAGGAACAGAAGACCCTTTGGACTCAGTGCCCCCAATCAGTACGGTGTGTCCATCGGTTGACCAAAGGTAGTCGCTGCCAAATTTCCCAGTGACGATAACTTTCCGTCCGTCTCCTGTCATACTGAGGCTTTCTAATCTTCCTTCAGCAAAGCCATCTGGTTTATTCCAGAAAGCCAATCGACTTGATTGAGGAATAGCGGTAAGAAAATAATCCCCCCTTTCGAGATCTGCAAGTTTTTTCCAGTTATTACCATCAAAAGAAGACATGTTAATGGAGAGTGTACCGCTTGTTGGGTCGGTAAACTGGTAGAAAATACTATCTCCAAGAGTGTTCCAGGTGAGTCGAGACATCTCTGGTTTCAATGGAATTTTTGATTGGTTACGAAAATCGAGATAATACCAGAGAGTTTTTCCGTCCTGTTCAAGTAAGGCGAGTGCCCCAGTGTAGATTGGTGACCAGATGAGCCTTCGAATCTCTCCAGGTAGTTGCTTCATGAGAATCCCTGTCTCTTTTTGATCGTAACTAATTCGTTTGAGTTGTTTATCTCGAGTGGAATAGTAAAAAAGATGATTTGTTTCTGTTCCAGGGAAAGCGATAGGTTCACTGAGGAAGTTTTCGAAAGCAAGTGTACGAGCAATGTCCTCTTCAGAAGCCGTTTCTTTTTTTATTGACTGAGCCTTCTTCTCTGGATCAGCTACCGGATTCAGGGTGTTATGTTTGAAGGAAAATTCGTATACTCCCAGAAAAACCAAGGTCAAGAGAAAAAAACCGAGGGAAATCCAAAAGATTTTTTTAAGCATAATCAAACAATACTAGAACGCAATGTGAATATGATTGGCTTCGTTGCAGCGATCAGCAGGTAATTGTTTTCCGTTATAATCGCAGAAGGTTTGATCGTGATTCGATCCAGCGGCTCGAAAAGCACTGACAATTGCTGGCCAATCTCCCTTGTTGGAAGTAGAAATATCAATAGCATTGCCAGTATAGTGGGAACTCAGCCCTTTGCAGCCTGATACACCGGCCTCACAGTGACTGCCGCCAGTGATGCTGGTGACGGTAAAGGGGTATTTTCTGGCTACTTCAATCATACCAACGAGCATTTGGGAATTGAGAGAGGTGGTTTGAGTGCAGGCTCCTTTTGTAGGACAGCCATTCATACAACGAGTAGCAGATTGTCCATTGGCTACTTGTTCGAGAGTATATTGTGGGGAGACAGCGATACCATTACTCGTAGCACAGCTCCCAGATCCACTGAGAGTTATACCGGTTCCACCAGCAAGAATGGCTTGCGCAGCAGCTTTGGCATCAGCTGGAACTGGAGCTTCTGTTCCGCTTCCACTACCTCCCCCACCACCACTTCCTGTTGATACGGCACTGGGAAGTGCTAACCCTTCGGTAAGATCTGGGTTAATAACATAGAGAAAAAGCCAAGCAAAGAGGGCTACTACGATACCCAAAAGAGAATCAGTGATAATAGTTTTGGCTGTACTTATCCGAGAAGTGTTCCCAGCCGCCGTGACATACATAAATCCTCCCACCGTAAGCATGAAGAGAGCGGCTACCCCGATGGCCCAGAAAGTAAAATTGTACAACCGTTCAAGGTAACTCCCTAAGTCTCCGCTTGTTCCAGCCTGCCCAGGGATCTCTTCAAGGAGGGTGTAATTGAGCTTGCCAACAGTTGTTCCAGAAGATTGTGATGATGCACTGCAACAGATCATCTCAATCCCTATGTTTGTGGTGCTACAAGCACCTATTTTACTTCCTTTATTGGCGCAATTAGCAGCTTTTGGTTCACAAGTACCATTAAGTTTTTTACACTCTAAATCAGGCCCTTCTTTTGGTTTACAACAAGCAGTCCCGGCTGCATCACAGGTACCGATCAGGTCTTCTGTTGTAAGTTGACAGTTTCTTGCATTACCAGGAGCACAAGTTCCACCATTGGCGTTACATTGTTCGGGAGAATCTGTTATTTCAACTGTGACACAACAGCCCCAGCTATTGTTATCACAGAAACCTGCAAAAGTATCAGGCGCTGTACAACCGGTGACATTAGAGGTAGGATGGCGAGCTACGCATGTCCCCCCCTCACCCCCACTGCTTGTTGGTGATTCACATTGAGCCTTGGCTATCGTAGATGGATTAGAAGGAAGAGGGACAGGGCCAGCTTGAGCTAGATTCAATATTGGCAGTAAGAGAAAAGAAAAGAAAAAAACTATCAAAAAAATAAAGCGATAATGCATAAACATTTTCTTTAGTTATTTGTAGTATAACATCACTTTCTCTGGTATGAGTACAAAAACCACCTGATCAAACGATACAAGTGGCTTGGTATCCCTACTGAAGTTGATACTAAAACTCCCAGCTACCGTTCATACTGCTCGACTGGGTGTAGTTGACGACAGTAGTTTCAAAGAAGTTTCCTTTGTCACTGTTGACGTCCTGGAGGCGATCGAGGTGCTTGTAGGGATTTTCGATCGCTTCTGGGTAGAGCGGAGCAATAGCAAGCATAGCGAGCCTTTGATTGGCGAGCCATTTCGTGTAGTCTTCGGTAGTTTTGCCATTGATACCTGGAATACGGTCGCCAAGAATATGGGTAGACCACTCGATTTCTTGATCGACGGCTGTTTTCATCATGCTGAGAATAAGCTTTTCATCGTAGAGATCAGGAAATTCCCGCTTAATCTCACGGATGAGATTGGCAAAGATAGTGACATGGGTCAATTCGTCACGGCGGATATAGGCAATCATTCGCCCGGTCGCGAGCATCTTCATCCGATCGGTGAGAGTGTCGAAGAAGGCAAAACCGTTGTAGAAATAGATTGATTCGAGGAGGAAGTTGGCGATGATACCGCGGAAAAACGTCTTATCCGACGGCACATCGATGAAATCCTGGTAAATTTGACCAATGTACTTATTGCGTTCGAGAAGCACCTTGTCGGTGCGCCAGAAGTAGTAGATTTCATCACGCTCCTTGGAATCGACCACCGACTCGAGGATAGTAGCGTAGGACTGGGAATGGATGGCTTCCTGATACGCTTGGATGGAGAGGATGAGATTGACCTCAGGACTCGTCACATAGTCGGAAAAATGAGGTAGATTGACGGTCTGAATAGAGTCGAGGAAGGTCAGGAAGGAGATTATTCCTTTGTAAGCCCGCTGTTCCTCGGGAGAGAGTTCACTATGAAACATGCGAGCATCATCCTTGAGACCAGAAACCTTTTCCGGTACCCAGAAATTACCTATCATAACCTGATAGAGTGACTTGGCCCAGGGGTATTTGACGGCATTGAGATTGAAGAGTCCGGTGGTAGCTCCTTTGATGATGGTACGGTGTTCGACGGTGTCATCCCCTGCTGGGTTAAAGAGGAGATTTGCCTTCATTTCAGTTGTCATAAACGTAAAGTTGAGTTTCTTAGAGAATGAAAGAGATACGTGGGTGGGGTTAACCAGAACAGCTGACACAACCCTCTTTTACCTCTCCAGAGAGACTTCGGACATAGTAGACGGTCTTGATCTCTTTCTGCCAAGCCTGGAGATAGTAGCCGTAGAGCTGGGCTGGGGAGACTCGTGATGGATCAATCATCCACTCAAAGCTGATTGATTGGTCTACCCATTTGTAGACAACGGCGATGAGGCTGATGACGTCGGCCATGTCCATATGAATATATTCTTTGTAGAACCAAAAATTCTCTTTGGAAAGCTTGGGAGCAACACGGATGGTTGGGGCAGAGAGGTTGGTTTCAACAAAGTAGCGTTTGTAGATAGGGAGGAGAGCTGCGGTAGTTCCAACGACACCAGCTGTAGAAGTATTGGGAGCTGGTGCTGTGTGGTAGGCAAACCGAACACCGTGAGTAGCCATATCGGCAAAGAGCGTTTTCCACTCGGCAGCATGAGGAGTATTTTGCTCATACCAAGCCTGATCACGGCCAAGGAGAATACCTTTGGAATATTCACTACCTGGATAGAGCTCATACGTACCACGCTCTTTGGCAAGATCGACTGAAGCGCGGTAGGTGTAGTAGGCATAGCGCTCAAACAATCGGTCTGTTTCTTCTCGAGCCTCCTCTGAATCATAGGAGATTTTACGAGTAGCGAGGTATTCAGCTAGCCCAAGGTATCCGACACCCACCGAGCGGTAGCGTTTAGAAGTACGCTCAGATTCTTTGATAGGGTAATAATTGAGCGTAATAACGTTGTCGAGTACTCGCATGAGGACAGGGAAAACATCCGCCATCATCGTTGGCTCATAGACGGTCGCTACATTGACTGAGGCGAGGTTACAGACAACGAGATCTCCTGGTTCATAGCGCAGGATAATTTTGCCATCTTCAATGGTTTCTTCGATAAATTTCGAAGCTGAGGTATTTTGGCAGATTTCTGTACAGAGTTGAGTGGAGTAGATATTGCCAGCGTGTTTGTTGGGATTGAGACGATTGACCGTATCACGGAAGAAGACGTAGGGCATGCCAGTCTCAACGGTTGTTTTGAGAAATTTCTTGAAGAGCTCTTTGGTATCAACGCTCTTTTTCATCTCTAACCGATCATCTTTTTCCAGTTCGAGGTAGAATTGTTCAAATTCTTCGCCAAAATGGTCTTGGAGTGATTTTCCGTAGAGTTTTTTGATCTCGTTCGGGTCAAAGAGGGTCCAGGACTTTCCTTCTTGGAGGCGACGCATGAAGAGGTCGGGAATAGAGACAGCTGGGAAAATATCAAAAGCTTTGGAGCGAATATCCCCTGTCTCTGTCTGAAGATCGAGGAAATCATAAATATCGAGATGCCACACGTCGAGGGTTACTGAAATAGCACCGAGGCGGCTGCCGAGCTGATTTACGGCGACAGCAGTATCATTGATCACTTTGATCCATGGGTTTACTCCCCCACTCATTCCTTTTACTCCACGGATAGCGCTGCCGCGGGAGCGAATATTGCCCAAGTAGACACCGACACCGCCGCCAAATTTGGAAATTTGGGCCATGTTCTCAACGGCATGGTAAATACCCCGGAGATCGTCGTCTACGTTGATTTTGAAGCAGCTAGAGAGCTGGTGATAATTAGTGCGAGCATTAAGGAGCGTTGGAGTAGGAAGAGAGATACGCTGCTTGGAACAGTGTTCATAGATCTTGAGAGCCAGTTTCAACCGATTCTCCTTCTCTTCTGGAATGGCGAGGAAGAGAGCAACCGACATGTACATCTCCTGGGGGAGCTCACGAACATGTTTGTTGGGATTGAGGAGATACCGCTTGATGAAGGAGACAATAGTGGTGTACTCGTAACTTTCATCAGTTTCTTTGGAAAGATACTTTCCAGCCTCCAGAATTTCAGCCTCAGTATAGTATTGGTAAAAGTCTTTATAGTAGAGACCGCGCTTGATATACTCGTCGAAATGTTCCTTGTACGCTTTGGGCGAGTAAATATCCCGCTGATCAAGGCCACGATTTTTGATAGCTTTCTTATACAGTCCACCCAAAAGAATTCGAGCAGCGACATTTTGCCAGGCGATGTTTTCTACGGTGACGAGGTCGACACAGGTTTTGACAAGAAGAGCCTCGATGTCTGAAGTCTTGATGTCCTCAACCAGGTTTTTCTTAAATGATTCCATGAGGTCAGCAAATTGACACTCCTCCTCATACCCTTTTGAAGCACGATCGAAGACCACGCGAATCTTTTTGATATCAAAATACTCTTTGGAACCGTCGGCCTTGATTACCTTGAGAGTCTTTTCCTCGAATTCACGGACCAAACGTTCATGCTTTTCTTCGCGTTCTTTTTTACGCTCCTGTCGGTACAGGATGTAGGCTTTGGCCAGTTCAAAGTGATTGGCTTTGACGAGCTCTCGTT
Source organism: uncultured Bdellovibrionales bacterium (assembly GCA_964604195.1). Lineage (GTDB taxonomy): Bacteria > Patescibacteriota > Minisyncoccia > Moranbacterales > UBA1568 > SSEF01. The sequence goes on along the minus strand of CAZRXW010000020.1, from coordinate 3,581 downwards.
CGACGATATCCTGGACATCTTCTACGGTAGGTACTCGATTGACGAAAATTTCACCAAAAACACGATCGAGGTCACTGATCACAGCATCAGTTACCGTGGGGATGAAGCTTTTGTCAGTTTGGCCGATAGCATCACAAGCAAGTTCAATGGCGTGTTCAATGCGCTTGCGGTCGAAAGGGATTACTTCACCATCACGACGGCGAATCTTTTCGAGGGTCATATGTTTGTATTGCGGAGGGGTTAGGAATAAATGGGATACAGAGGAACGGGAGACACAGTATTTTGAGGGCTAGTGGTTCTCGAATCGTTTCTGCACCACATTCCAATCGATAGAGTGCATAAAGGCACTGATGTATTCAGCTCGTTTGATGCCGTAGTCTGTGATGTAGGCGTGTTCGAATACATCCATAACGAGGAGTGGCGTACAGCCTGCGAGGTGACCGAGGTCGTGTTCATTGACCCAGATATTATGGAGTTCACCTGAAAGGGTGTCGTGCACGAGAAGAGTCCAACCAACACCACGCATTGCTCCAATGCTGGTGAAATTCTTCTCCCAGTTTTCCAGGCTGCCGTAGGTGGCGGTTATTTTTTCTAAAAGAGTTCCCTCCCCTAGTGCGGCCGGTTCCTTGGAAAGGTTTTCGAAATGGAGTTCATGGAGTCGCATCCCATTCCATTCCCACCCGAGGCGACGCTGCAATTCGGAATACTCAGGAGTGCCAGGAGTCTTCGCACTCAAGAGTTCTACGAGAGCATTGGTATTTTTTACGTAGCCTTCGTAGAGCGTGAAGTGATTGGTGAGGAGAGTATCCGAGAAACCAGAGAGACCAAGCAGGTGCTCAAAGTTTTTTGCAGCGTACGCCATAAGATAGGAAGAGAATTAGATTTTGCCAACGAGATCGATACCAGGCTTCAACGTCTTGCCACCTTTGGTCCAGCCAGCGGGGCATACTTCCTGGCCATTGTGCTCACGGACGAAGACGGCTGCCTCGAGCTTGCGGAGGAGTTCTTTGGCAGAGCGGCCAATATTGTTGGCATGTACCTCGTAAGCAATGAGCTCCCCATCAGGATTTATGATGAAGCTTCCTCTGAGTGAGAGGCCGGCATCTTCTCCCTCATGAATAGCTACGCCAAAAGTTTCAGAGATTTCTCCGGTTGGATCAGCGACCATAGGGTAACCAATTTTCTTGATGGCAGGCGAGTGATCGTGCCAAGCCTTGTGCACAAACTTGGTATCACGTGAAACACCAAGGACTTCACAATCCAGCTTCTTGAATTCTTCGTAGTGCTCAGCCATCTCTTCGAGTTCAGTCGGGCAGATAAAGGTAAAGTCAGCTGGATAGAAGAAAACAATGACCCACTTTCCTTGGTAGTCACTCAGGTGGCCGTGATGAAATCCTTCGTTCTGAAAATAGTCAAACTCAAGATTGGGCACCTTGTCTCCAATAGCTACTGGCCCCATAAGGGAGAGTTCCTTGGTTGATTCAGTACTGTCACCGCACCCACCACAGCAGTTATCTTGGTACATAGAATAAAGATGATTAAAGAATAAAATTTGTGTGCACCGAGAGTATTTTTCTTCGCGTTTTGCGGCTGAAAAATTCAAGGTGCTCCACCATCATAGTGAGCTCGGAAATACGTGTCAAATCTCCCTGAAAACAAGTCATTTTTTGGTTGGAAAGAGAGTATTTTTTATGAATATATACTATAGGTAGTATATATTTGTTTTATTATACACAAGTTGCTTTGAGAGCGTTACATGGTAGACAGAAAAAAACATGGGACAACTTGGGGATAATTGAGGGGGCGTCTCCTGGGCGTGACTTTTCAGAGAAATATGGTACAATCCTAAGAACTTTGTGCAACATATGAAGTCACGAATAAACCAAGAAGTAAAGAGCGGCAAGTCTTCAAAGAGACATGTTTTACAGTTAGTAAAACAACGTTTTGTTGGTATGCGCTTGGATCAATTTATAAAAGCCTTACTTCCTTATACTACTCGGAGTTTTGTCCAGCAAATGATTCAGTCGGGTGGAGTATTGGTTAATGGAAAGGTTATCGATCGTCCAGATAGTAAGGTACGGCTTGGGGAAAAAGTGGAGTGGCCTATACAGTATCAAGATGTGGGTAAAAAAGGACAGAGTGTATCTGAGGCGATACTCAGTCAGGTGCGGGTAATTGCTGAAGATGAGCAGATCATCGCGTTATTCAAACCAGCTGGACTCTCGATGCATCCAGTTCGTTTTGGACAAGCAGGGACATTGGTGACGTGGTTATCCACTCGCTATCCACAAATAATGACTATAGGTGAGAATCTAATGAGGCCGGGCATAGTCCACCGGCTTGATAAGGAAACCTCAGGGGTGGTCATTATTGCTAAGACACAGGCTTCTTTTGTGGCTCTAAAAAGCCTTTTTCAAACAAGGGTAATACAGAAGGAGTACCTCGCCCTTGTTTACGGTAATATAAAATTGCCGAGTGGAACAATTGATTTGCCTCTCGGTCGAAAAAAAGGCTCTATAAAGAGAGCTGTGCCTTTGGGGAAAAGAGAGTTTGGTGGTGAGCTCCGGGAGGCAGTGACAGAATATGAGCTACACACACGTTATCCACAGCATGATTTGCTCTTAGTAAAGCCAAAAACTGGGAGAACTCATCAAATTCGTGTCCATTTGGCAGCTCTGGGTCATCCGATTGTTGGTGACAGGCTGTATCGTTTTAAAGAGCATCGTCAGGACCCCCTTCTTCCTCCATACCAACTTCTCCACGCTCAAGGTATCCGCTTTTCCTTATTTGGAAAAAAATACCGTATTGAGGCTCCGCTACCAGAATATTATTCTGATATTTTGTCAATACTAGCCCTCAAACGAGAAGAAAGGAACTAAATCCCCTTGACGGATTTCTTATTGCCGGCTAGAATTGGGACACTTTGCTACTCGTATACAGCGAGTAGTTCTTTTTCGAAAATCATTCTTTCCTATGCGTCAAGAAATTGTGCAGTTCAACCAGAAACTCCGTGCCAAGCGAACCGATCTTCCAGAACTTCAAGCTGGGGATGTGGTCAAAATTTATCGCAATATCAAGGAAGGTGGCAAGGAACGTAAACAGCTTTTCCAGGGAATGATTATCGCCATCAAGGGAGCTCAGAGCTCTTCTCCAATGATTACAGTGCGAAAAGTCTCTTCTGGAGTAGGTGTTGAGCTCGTTCTTCCTCTTCTTTCAACACAGATCGATCGTATCGAGCTCGTCAAGCGAACCAAAGCTCGTCGCGCTAAGCTCTACTACGTTCGCACCAAGTCGGCCAAGGTTTTGGGTAAGAAACTCAAGGAAGTAGCTTTTGACGTAGCCAAGGCAGGTATGGAGGTTAAGGACGTTGTTAAGGAGGTCAAGGAAGCTGCTTTGGCAGAAGCACAGGAGACTGAGACTGTTCAGCTAGCAACAGAGACTAAGTAAGAGTGGGCGAAGGGGGTAGCCCCCTCTTTTTCTATTGCTCTTTCTTCTCGTTCACGGTACTTTGGAGTAGTGTCAGATTTATGCCCAGGTGGCGGAATTGGTATACGCGCTAGCTTGAGGTGCTAGTTCCCGCA
>CAZRXW010000019.1:0-17526 GCA_964604195.1 uncultured Bdellovibrionales bacterium | reverse complement strand
AAGGCGAGGCTGAAAGGCGTAGTCGATGGACATCAGGTTAATATTCCTGAACTTGATACGTATTCGAAGGAGTGACGCATTGTTGTACTCTTCGCCCCTTATTGGATTGGGGTCGGGGACATGAGGGTGCTAGATAGGCAAATCCGTCTAGCACGAGCCCAAGTGTTCACGCGTGACTGGTAGCAATACCGGTGAAGGGAGAGGAGCACGGTGCCAGGAAAAGCTTCTAAGGTGTATACGTATCAATCCGTACCGCAAACCGACACAGGTGGACAGGGCGAGTAGCCTAAGATGAACGGGAGAGCATTCGTTAAGGAACTAGGCAAAAAAGCTAGACGTAAGTTCGCGATATGTCTTTCCGGCTCTCCATTGAATTCTTCAATGAAGAAAATAAGTCAATCGCTGGGACCTTGGTGAAAGTAAATGTTTGTGCTGTTGTAGGGGCGCGCCCTGCGGAATGAGCAAATGGCTATGTGACGAAAGTTGCTACGCCGGCGCAAGAGGTCTGGGGTAAGCGCGCTTGTACACGAAGCCCTGCAATCACGGTATCGAAAGTAGCGGCGAGCGAAATTGGTGCACCCCTTTGCCTATCGAGAGATGGGTTACTGCCGACGACGAGTTGGAGGGAGTTGGGGAACGTGAAAATGTTCGATAACGTCTCGAAAGTGAGATCGGGGGAAGCCCCAACGAGGCGAGTCGAACGCAGCACTTAATGCCTGATAAGCAAACATTAGGATAACCAAGGTCCCCAGCGACCATTTCTTCGATGGTTGGAGGATTGAATGGAGAGTCGGACGCAGCGAAAGTTTTTCAAGCGACTGTTTACCAAAAACACAACTCTCTGCAAACCAGTAATGGGAAGTATAGGGGGTGACACCTGACCAGTGCTGGAACGTTAACGGGAGCGGTTCACGCCAATCCCCGAAGCGCCAGTGAACGTCGGCGATAACTATAATCGTCCTAAGGTTCTGAGACTTCGTAAGAGGTTTCAGAAGGACTGGGACGATTGTAGGAGTGTGTAAAACAGCGAAGTTCCACAAGGAAAAGTAATTGCTTCTTCTAGGGAAACTTAGAAGAGTCCCAAAACCTTAGCCATATGCTGGAAACTCTGGAGTATCAAGAGGTACCTATGGTATAATTGTTCCATAGAACATTATGCCCGGTGACAAACCATCTTGTGTTGCTTCTCTCAAAAGGAGGCTACCAGACAATCAGCAGGAAAGACTAAAGACCATTGGCTGGATAACTGGCTATGTTGACGGAGAAGGGTGCTTCTCGGTGAGCTTTATTAAAAATGCTACCACCAAAAGTGGGTGGCAGATTTTCCCGGAATTTGTGGTGACACAAGGCGGAAAAAGTAAAGTATCACTCGAGTTCTTGCAACACTTCTTTGGATGCGGCAAGATATTTGTCAATCGACGGTATGATAACCATCGAGAACACATCTATCGATACTGCGTTCGATCACAAGGAGAATTGTTGAATATCATTATTCCTTTCTTCAAACAACATACGCTTCGTACAGCCAAACAAGAAGATTTCAAGCATTTTGCAAATATTCTTCACCAAATGCAGTTGAAAAAACATCTTACGTTACGTGGGATGCGATCGATTGCACGAAGAGTAGAGAAAATGAATCAGCAGAAAACTTCTCGGTTTTTAGAATCCTCAGAGACCAAATGCTAAGCTCGTGACAAAAGGTTGCGAGAAAAGAGAGTCCGTCCTCATTGGCGACAATGAGCTAACACAAGAGAGCGAAATTCCTTGTCGGGTAAGTTCCGACCCGCATGAAAGGTGTAACGACTTGGAAACTGTCTCAACGAACATCCCGGTGAAATTGCAATGACGGTAAAGATGCCGTCGACCTACAGCAAGACGAAAAGACCCCATGGAGCTTTACTACAACTTGGTATTGAAATAGAGTTTTTGTTGCCGAGCATAGGTGGGAGACTATGAAGCACTGCTTCCGGGCGGTGTGGAGTCATCACTGGAATACCACCCTGCAAAGATTTTATTTCTAACCTGCCGCCGTAATCCGGCGGGGGGACAGTGCCTGGTGGGTAGTTTGACTGGGGCGGTCGCCTCCTAAAAAGCAACGGAGGCGTTTACAAAGGTTGACTAGGTCCGGATGGAAATCGGGCCGATAGCGCAAAAGCACAAGTCAGCTTTACTGAAAGACCGATCAGTCGATCAGTTACGAAAGTAGAATTTAGTGAACCGACCATCACTCGTAGGAGTGTGGAAGATCATCAGATAAAAGTTACCCTGGGGATAACAGGCTGATCCTATCCAAGAGTCCATATCGACGATAGGGTTTGGCACCTCGATGTCGGCTCATCGCATCCTGGGGGTGGAGAAGCTCCCAAGGGTATGGCTGTTCGCCATTTAAAGCGGTACGCGAGCTGGGTTCAAACCGTTAAAGAACGGAATTGAGAATTGAGAATTATGAATTGAGAATATTTTTCTTTCATGATTTTTGATTCTGTATTCATGATTCAGTTTTTTAGCAGTTTGAATCCGAGGAAGAAGACATCAAATAGGGTTTTTCGTTTTTGCAAAAGATAGACTAAAGAAATCAATCACATCACGGCGGTCCTTTCTTATAAAAAAGAGAAAGGAACAAGTTGACTCGTTTCGGTGGAGTCCTCTTAATACGAGGATAATACCGAGGGAATTTACTCGATTTGAGTAGAGCCCGTAGAGACTAAACGTCAACAGCCCAGCCCTTTTACTAAAAAGAGCGGGGTGAAGCTATAGTCCAATGCACTTGGTAACAAGTGGTAACATGCGTGAGACAGGTTGGTTTCCTATCTGCTGTAGGCGTAAGTGACTTGAGAGAACTCTTTCCTAGTACGAGAGGACCGGAAAGAACGAACCTCTGGTGTATCTGCTGTTCCGCCAGGAGCACTGCAGAGTGGCTATGTTCGGGCAGGATAACCGCTGAAAGCATCTAAGCGGGAAGCCGAGCTCAAGATAAGGTCACGTCATTAGTTTACTAATGAGGAAGTCCTGGAAGATGACCAGGTTGATAGGTTGCAGGTGTACGCCCTGTGAGGGGTTCAGCCGAGCAATACTAATACGATCCATATCTACTTCATTTGATATGGCGTCTTCGGACGTTAAACGGTTGGCAGTGAAGAGTGTTTGAGAAGTGTCTCTGGACCAGTGGCGGGATAGCTCAGTCGGTAGAGCAAGGGATTCATAATCCCGTGGTCACCGGTTCGAGTCCGGTTCCCGCCACCACTCAAACGCTTGTTTGTGAGTAAATGGCATACCATGCCAGAGCCCCTAGTAGTTTAATTGGTGGAACAGCGCTCGCTGAGCGAAGGATTGCAGGTTCGAAACCTGTTAGGGGCTCCACTCACTATTTTGTTCCCTTACATTTTTGTATCGTTTCAAACCAGAGTTTCTGGTGCCTCTAGCAACTGGGAAACACCTCTTCCCATTCCGAACAGAGCCGTTAAGCCAGTTAGCGCCGATGGTAGCCTCCGGGCAAGAGTAGGTCGGTGCCAGGAACTTTGAGTTGAAACTTTTTAAAAGCTTGTCAAGGAATCTTCTGGCGAGGGGGAGGATTTGTATGATTCCGACGTAATGCGCGAGCAATGCACGTCTAGTGTGGCGTAACTTCTGGGGGAAGGCTAACTTCGGAAGAGGTAAACGGAGTACCGCAAGTGGTATTCTTGGTGTGAAAAGCGCATTGGCTTCGGTTGAGTAATAGTCCCCCCTCTCCCTTACCAGAATATTGCTCCCGAGAGCTCCCATTCCTTGGGGGCTTTTGTGTTACAATAGGCTTATCTTTTGAATAAAAAGCATTTTTGTATGCTCTCATTGACACGCGACACGAAACGTCTGACCATTATTGTTATTTATGTTTTTCTTTTTCTAGGAGGAGTACTTGGGGCATATCTTTGGGTTCGGCCCGTGCCTAGCTGCTTTGATGGGAAACAAAATCAGAATGAAGGAGGCATTGATTGTGGCGGGGTCTGCAGTCAGGCTTGTATGGAAAATGTGACTGGTGAGCCATTGGTTATTGAAGAGGCCACAGCTTTTTTGGCTGGTGACGGTACCTATGATGCTGTGATGCGAGTGACCAACCCTAATAACGCTATCGGAGCCAAGCTTTTTCATTACACGCTCAAACTTTTGGATGAACGTGGGGAGGTGCTGGTGGCAACTACTGGCGAGAGCTGGGTTTTGCCGGAGGAAACCAAGACTCTATTGGCTTTTGGTTTGCAAACGAATGTTAAACCAGAGAAATCCCTTTTGACCATTGATAGTGTCACTTGGACCAAGCTTATTAATTACGACATTGAACCAAAGCTAGGTGTGTACAATCAGGCATATGCCAGGTCAAGTCAGCCAGGTGAATTTGGAGTAGCAACTGGCCTCGTAACCAATGAAAGTGACTATGATTTCCGTCTTGTTACTATCAAGGTAATTCTGCGGGATCAGGTGGGGAAGCCATTGGCTGCTAATCAAACGGATAGACGAACTTTTCTTGCTGGTGAGCAACATAGTTTTCGTCTGCCCTGGCCAACTCCTTTTGGAGGGGAAGTTGCTTCGGTTGATGTAGCTGTAGACGCAGATGTCTATCGATCTGATAATTTTCTGAAGCGGTATCTCCCAGCAAGTCGTTCTCAGGAACTCGTACCGGTTCGCCCAGGATTTTGATGACTATGTTTGTTTTGTCTCTTTCTCGCCGTTTCGATTGGTTGCTTTTAATAACAGTAAGCCTGCTTCTTTCGGTAGGGATGCTCGCTCTCTATAGTTTTTCGGAAACAGTATCTGGAAATGTTTATTTTGGGAAACAACTTCTTTTTGCTATTGTTGGCAGTGGTTTGATGCTGTTCGTTGGATCGCTTGATTATAGGCATTTTGCTCGTATGAGCACCTTTCTCTATTTCGGTGCACTGGGGGTGCTTCTGCTCGTGCTGTTTATTGGTGAACCAGTACGAGGGACAGTCGGTTGGCTTTCCTTTTTCGGTTTTCAGATACAGCCCGTGGAATTCGCCAAACTCGTCCTCATTATTTTTTTGGCGAGTTTTATTTCCAAGAAACGCTCGGAACTTGGTGAGTGGACGAGGTTGATTTCCTCACTCTTTTTGGTTGCTCTAATGATTCTTTTGGTTCTGAAGCAGCCAGATCTTGGTTCGAGCCTTGTGCTGATGTTTATATGGGGATCAATGATCCTTGTTTCAGGTATTCGTTTCAAACATTTTCTGGTGCTTGCTATGCTCGGGGGTGTCCTTCTTTGGATTGGCTGGATGTTACTGGCAGACTATCAGCGGGATCGTCTAGAGACATTTCTGAATCCAGAACTTGATCCCAAAGGGAGTGGATACAATGTACTCCAGTCTATGGTGGCGGTTGGATCAGGTGGGATTTGGGGAAAGGGAATTGGTCACGGTTCTCAATCTCAGCTCAATTTCCTTCCAGAAAAGCATACTGATTTTATTTACGCTGTCATTACTGAAGAACTCGGTTTGATTGGAGGCACTCTCCTTCTCCTCTTGTATGGACTCCTCCTCTATCGCATCGAACGAATTGCCAAACTAGCGCGGGATAACACCGGCTATTTAATCGCCGTTGGTCTCTTTGCCTATTTTCTGGTGCAAATACTTATCAATGTTGGGATGAATATAGGACTTTTGCCTGTAACTGGCCTCCCTGCCCCTTTCGTGTCCTATGGAGGGAGTTCACTCCTAGCTTCGTTTCTTGGTGTTGGGCTTCTTCTCTCGATTTATCGCTTTCATGAGGAACAAGAGCTTGGGGTAATGAGTCTTGAGCGGCCGGGACTACAGTTCTAAAGAGAGGATATTGGACCAAAAATCTCATTGACGGTTTCCTGATTTTTTGGTAGGATGAAATGGCTTAAATAAGCCACAATAGAGGGATAAAATGCGTGTTTTTTGTGGCCAGCAGTAGACCCTTATCTGATTTTTACATAGCATATGCGGTTTCTCTTGATTGCTCAGGCGGTGGTAGCAGTGCTCCTCTCAGTATCAATCCTTCTTCAAAATCGTGGCTCTGGTCTTGGGAGTGCCTTTGGGAGTGATTTTGGTGGATATTATACAAAGCGTGGTTTTGAGCGGTTTCTTGTCTACGCAGCCGTATTTCTTGCTATCACCTTCTTTGTTCTAGGTATGATCAATGTCCGTCTTGCTACTTCGGGGACCTGATCCTTTTTTGGTCAAGATGGTAATTAGTAACTTACGTTTATACCCACGCCTCTTTCGAAATTATCTTTTCTTTCTCGGTTGATAGAATCGCTCTCACTTCGTGATCGGGTGCTCGTCTATACTTGTTTGACGGTAGCAGTTGGGGCAATGCTTTTTTGGGGTTGGTCTAGCTATCTTTCATTCACTCAGGCTGTACCGAAGGAAGGTGGTCAGTATATTGAGGGGATAGTGGCTCAGCCTCGGTATATCAATCCAATACTTTCTCAAACCAGTGATGCTGATTCGGTTCTTTCGGGACTCATCTATGGAAGTTTGTTTGTCTCTGGCCGAGATGGTTTGCCCGAAAAGAGCATGGCAAGTGATTATACTTTGACAGAGGAGGGGCGAGTGATTACGGTTTTTCTCAAACCAGGTATTCGTTTTCATGATGGCGAGGAGCTCACGGCAGAAGACGTTGTTTTTACAGTGCGAGCTATTCAGGATCCAGCCTACAAGAGTCCATTACGAAGCAATTGGCTTGGCGTTGAGGTAAATGCCCCGGAAAGGTTCACAGTAGTTTTTACTCTCAAGAAGCCTTATTTTGGGTTTTTGGAAAATCTCACCGTAGGAATCCTTCCAAAGCATATCTGGGAATCGATTCCTGCTGATCGTTTTACGTTGGCTGATTTTAATCTGCTTCAGCCAATCGGCAGTGGACCGTACCAGTTTGCTGATCTTGATAAGGATGCTGATGGCAATATCCTTTCGTATCACCTCGATGCTTTTGAAGGGTACTTTCAGGGCCGGTCATTGCTTGATCGTATTATTTTTCGTTTCTATTCGAGCGAGGAAGATCTCTTGAACGCTTTCAATCATCAAGAGGTGATGGGTATGTATTCGGTGAGCGCTCAGATGATTCGAGATTTGTCTCCGAAGAGGAATCCAATCGTCCGAGAATTGGCCCTACCGAGATTGTTCTCTGTATTTCTCAATACCAATAAGAGTGTCGCACTTGCCTATGATGAGGTGAGAGCTGCGCTTTCTATGGCGACTGATCGGCAGATGTTGGTAGACCGTGTTTTTCAGGGAAAAGCCTTGCCAGCTACAGGGCCACTCCTCTCTTTTATGTTTGGATTTACAGAGTCTGGGGCACTTCATGCCAACCGCGATGGAGCCAATGCGCTGCTTGAGGAAAAAGGCTGGAAGCGAGGCGAAGATGGTATCCGGTCGAAGGATGGTATTTCTCTTCGTTTTTCTCTTTTTACTCCTGATTGGCCAGAGCTTGTAGTTACTGCGGATCTCTTGCGTGATGAGTGGCGCGAGATAGGGGTAGATATGGAAGTAAAGGTGCTTTCACAGGCTGATCTCTATCAAAATGTGATTCGTACTCGTGAGTACGAGGCGCTTCTCTTTGGACAGGGGAGTATGATCGATCCAGATCCATATTTATTTTGGCATTCAAGTCAGAAGGCTGATCCAGGACTTAATCTTGCCTTTTTTGAGGATAAACAGGTGGATGATATTTTGGCAGCTGCGCGAAAAACTCTTGATACCAACAAGCGAGCCGAACTCTATCGTGAGTTTCAAGAAAAGGTTCGGAGCGAACATGCTGCAGTATTTTTGTACAGCCCCGCCTATCTTTCTGTAATCACAGACAAGGTGCAGGGTTTTGATTTGCGTTCCGTCAACACCCCAGCTGATCGATTTGATGATATAACTCGATGGTATATCAAGACCAAGCGAGTAAAGAAATAGAGGCTATTTTCTCGAAAAGATAATTATTCACACAAAATCTATGACCCATCCGCTCGATATTTCTAATTTACGACAGATGATTCTGGAGAGCCCTCAGCAGTTCCAGGTGGGGTTTGCATTAGCCAAAGGTATCAGCGTTCCAGGGACTTTCCGTTCAATCATGATTTCTGGCATGGGTGGTTCAGCTCTTCCCGGTAATCTTTTTCGTATTTATTTAAATGACTTGTTTCGAAGTGAGGAGCCTGATAAACAGCCGCTTTCTATTTATCAGAATCGATCGTACTCTCTTCCTCCTGAGAGCTTCCATCAGTGCCTCAATTTTGTTTGTTCGTATTCTGGCAACACTGAGGAAACAATTGCTTCATTTGAAGAAATATTGGCGCATAAACTCCCATGCATCGCTTTTTCGGCTGGTGGCAAATTAGAGTCCATGGCCAAAGAGCATGGCATCCCTCATATTAAACTGCCTATTCCGTTCGAGAATTTCCAACCCCGGATTGGAACGGGCTATTTTTTTGGTTCTATGCTTCAGGTCTTGATTAATCAGGGGTTGGTTCCTGATTCAACCGAAGATATCATTCGTGAGGCCGAGCTTCTCGCTGCTGACATGGAAGCTATCGAGAAAGAAGGGGAGAATCTTGCCAAGAAAATGGCCGGTAAAACACCAGTTATTTATTCTACGGCCAAGTATAAGTCGGTGGCCATGGTGTGGAAGATCAAACTCAATGAGAATGCAAAGACACCAGCTTTTTGGAATTTCTTTCCCGAGCTGAATCATAACGAGATGGTTGGGTGGACCCTTCCTCAGGGGAAGTTTTTTGTTCTTATGCTTCGTGACAGTGGGACTCATTCTCAGAACCTCAGGCGCTTTGAAATCACCGCGGAACTGCTTCGAGAAAAGGGGGTTGAAGTGGAGATACTTGACATGGATGGAGCAAGTGTGTATAGTAGGATATTCCGAAGTATCGCCCTGGGCGACTTCACGTCTTATTATCTCGCGCTGGAATATGGCCAGGATCCAACCCCTGTGGCTATGGTAGAGGCTCTTAAGAAGCGATTGGCGTAGGCGAGAGAAGTCTTTTGACAGAATGACAGAAACGGCTGGATAATAGGAAAACTGTAGCATATCCAGCCGGATGCCCTGGTGGCGGAATTGGTAGACGCACTAGTTTCAGGTACTAGCGGGAGCAATCCCATGGGAGTTCGAGTCTCCCCTAGGGCACAAGAGGCGTTTTTTGAAGAAGACTTCATAGAACGCAAAACTCAAAGTTTGTACGGAAGTTGTTCCGACCTCTTTTAAATTTAATCTGGTACGATGTTGGTCACTTTTTAATTTGTGGTGATAGACAGGAGTACCCAAAATATTATGGTGGAATCATCAACCCACCCCACGCCGTCTCGTCCACGACGACGTTTCTTTCAGTCAGCGAGGCCAAGGACGGCCGAATCGACTCCCTCAGCTCCATCAGTAGGGGCTTTTGAGGGTATCGTGGCTCAGCAGCAGAATCCAAGAATAGTAAAGCCGCTCAGGCCACTCAAACAGAAAGCTCATGCCCCAACTGGGAGTGGCAATGTTCCCAAGCATGACGGCCCTCGTCGCTCTAGCGGACCAAAGCCTCGTGGTGGTCGCGGCCGCTTTGATATTCAGCCAATCGTAAGAAACGTCAATGCTCGAAAAAATGGAGCTCCTGATGTGCCTCCGATTGGAGACAAGGTACTGCGCATCATCCCTTTGGGTGGTCAAGAAGAAGTTGGTCGCAATATGACCGTCTTTGAATATGGTGAAGATATCGTCATTATCGACATGGGCGTGCAGTTTCCCGAAGAAGACATGCCAGGTATCGATTATATCGTCCCAAACGTTTCTTATCTCAAAGGAAAGGAGAAAAATATTCGTGGCGTAATCTTTACTCATGGTCATCTTGACCATATCGGAGCGGCGCCGATTCTTCTTCGGCAGCTGAATTACCCGACCATTATTGGTCGTGATTTTACCCTGGCTCTCATTCAGCGGAAGTGTGAAGACGAACATAAGGGATCTGCCAAACAGCTCAAAGCAATTCGAGTGAAGTCGCTCGAAGACAAGATTCGTCTCGGTGCCTTTGAGATTCGCTTTTTTGAAGTCGAGCACTCAATTATGGATGCGATGGGGATTGCTTTGGTAACCCCTAATGGCTCAATTATTCATATGGGGGATTGGATGATATCCAATGAGCCTTTGAATACGGATGTCAAGGATATTCATTACCGTCATCTGGAGGCATTACCTCAGCCTACTTTTCTGATGCTGGAGAGTCTTGGTGCCCTCAAGAAAGGTCTTCCGCCATCTGAGACCGAAGTGCATACCAATCTCCAGAACCTGATTCGGATGGCACCAGGCCGAGTCATTATCGGTACCTTTGCTTCGCAGATCAGGCGTGTCGCGTACCTTATCGAATATGCTGAGCGAATGGGGAAGCGGGTCGCGCTGGAGGGATATAGCATGAAGATGAATATTGAGGTAGCCAAGGAGCTCGGCTATCTTAAGGTGAAAAAAGAAACTCTGATCCCAGTGAATGACATCCATAAATATCCCAATAATCAGATTGTGGTGATTTGTACTGGTGCCCAGGGTGAGCAAAACGCTGCTCTCTCACGGATCGTGACGGATAATCATCGCTTTATTAAGCTGGAGCGTTCGGATACGATTGTGTTCTCGAGCTCGGTAATTCCTGGCAATGAACGCAGTATCCAGCGGCTCAAGGACAATCTCTACCGCAAGTGTGACCACGTGATCCACTCAGATATTATGGAGATTCACATCGGTGGTCATGGAACGATTTGGGAAATCGAAGAGATTTTGCGTCAGGTGAAACCGACCTATGTGCTCCCAGTCTATGCCAACCATTACTTCCTTAAGGAAGCAGGGAAGATTGCCCATCGCTTGGGCTGGCCCGAAAAGAACGTGTTTGTCCTCGATAATGGCGGAGTCTTGGAGGTGCCGGAGGCTGATAAGGGATTCCCCAATGTGCGCAAGGAAAAGGCAGATGCGAGTTACGTCTTCGTCGATGGTCTCGGTATCGGTGATATCGGCCACGTCGTCCTGCGTGATCGTCAGATGCTGGCCCAAGATGGGATGCTGGCAGTTACCGCGGTGATTGATTCCAAGACCAAAAAAGTTTTGGGCAATCTCCAGATTACGTCGCGTGGTTTTATTCATGTCAAAGAGAATTTTGACCTCGTGAATGATATCAAGCGGAAGGTCGTGGATATTATCAAGAAGAATACGTCCCGTGATACGAGTCTTGATTGGGAACTCGTCAAGAATCAAATTCGAGAGCAGGTAGGGCAGTTTGTCTTTCAGAAGACTGCTCGTCGACCAATGGTCCTCCCAGTAGTAGTGGAGGTCTAAGCAAAGCGAAAAATCCCCAATTCAGGGGATTTTTCATATGCTAGAATAGCAGAGTACTAACAGATATTTATGAAGCGACTTTTTTCAGGGATACAGCCATCGGGGAATCTTCACTTAGGAAACTATTTGGGGGCGATCAAACAATGGGTTGAACTACAGAATGACTATGAAGCGTTTTTTTGTGTGGTTGACCTTCATGCCATTACGGTGCCACAGGACCCAGTCGAGCTTCGGAAGAAAATCCTTGAGATTGCCAAGATTTACCTCGCCGCCGGGGTCAATCCAGACAAATCCACCATCTTTATCCAATCACATGTCGCGGGTCATGCCGAGCTCGCGTGGATATTGAATACCATTGCGACCATGGGAGAACTTGGTAGGATGACGCAGTATAAGGACAAGGTTTCGCTAAAAAACTTGAGTAATCGTGCGATTGCTGCTGGTGAGTATAATAAGGAACTCACAGGAGTTGGACTTTTTGATTACCCTGTTCTCATGGCGGCAGATATTTTGCTCTACGACACGGCGGTGGTGCCGGTGGGGGAAGATCAGAAGCAGCATGTAGAACTCACACGCGATCTCGCCGAGCGGTTCAACAAACGCTTTGGTGAGACGTTTGTGGTGCCGCAGCCACTGATTCAGAAAGAGGGCGCTCGTATTATGGGGCTCGACGATCCGAGCAAAAAAATGTCCAAGTCAGCAGCGAGTGAATACAATTATATCGCTCTGACTGATGACGCTGATACCGTGCGGAAGAAGATCAAGAAAGCGGTGACCGATAGCGGCTCCGAGGTCATCTATAGCGACGAGAAGCCGGCTCTCAAGAACCTCATCAACATCTGTACGCTCCTCTCGGGAAAATCAATACAGGAGATCGAGGCAATGTATCAGGGGAAAGGCTATGGTGATTTCAAGTCGGATCTCGCTGAAGTAGTGGCCAATTTCCTCGTCCCATTCCAAGAGCGCTTGGCAGCTATCTCTGATGAGGAAGTTCTCAGAATACTTCGGATTGGTGCCGAGAAGGCCCGGGTCTTGTCGGAGCAGAAAACAAAAGGAGTCTACGAAAAGGTAGGCTTCGTGAGGTAGTTTGATGAAGGTCCAGAACTTGAAGCAGCAGCTCAGCGAAGGCAAGCCGATTGTTTTGATTGATGTGCGAGATGCTGATGAGATTACTGCGGAACCATATTTTGTTCATCCGCCAAAAAATTATCTCAATATCCCTATTTTGTCCCTCCTCTTTGCGTCCAAAACTGAACTCGAAGAGAAAATCTTTACTCATTTGAACATTCCTTTCTCTACGCCTATGGTGACGTTTTTCCGTTCGGGAGGGCGATCAGCTCGAGCTTGTGAAAAGCTTCTCCAGTATGGATGGAAGACTAAGAATCTCGAGGGTGGCGTGGAAGCGTGGGGCCAGTCAGTCTAATAGAAGTATTTCAAGATGAAAATATTTGCCCCGCCTCATCCGATTTCGGATGGCGGGGTTGTTCGTCAGATAGACGCTGATGCCTTGACTGGCACGATTGGGATTGATCGTCTTGGTTTCTTCGACCCGACAAAGACGAGGTGCATCTCATCCTGGGCCATGTGAGGGAGGGTGTGGTGGGGGTGGCAGGTGTCTCCATGAGTGCACTGGATCGATCGGCCAACCCTCCTCAAATACGCAGCTCGTGTCATTGGGATGTCACAGAACACGACCGGGGCGTTGAAGCGGAGAGGATCTTGGACCATGAGTGGACAGATGAGTCGCTTGGATCTTCTGGCCTCTCTCAGGATGCACCAAATCCAAACGATGAAATTCCGTTGATGCCTGAAGAGAGATCTCAACCAGGCGCGGAGAAGGGAAGGAAACATGGGTAGACCTCTTTCTTAGTTGTTCAGGAGCGAAATTCTGACCACAAAAAAACCGCCGATAGGGGCGGTTAGATCGATTTGATCTCAAGCACTATGTACTTGTTTTTGATGTGGCTCATTGACGCTCATTGTACTCCTTGAGACAAAAAGCTGTCAAATTATCCACGAATAATCGCGAGAAGCTCATCTCGCTTTTCTTCCATCAGGTCTCGAGTGGTAGCTTCCATACAGAGGCGGAGAACTGGTTCGGTATTGGATGGTCTCACATTGAACCACCACTCAGGGTAATTTACTTTGAGTCCGTCGAGTTCGTTCTGCATCCCATCTTTGTATTTTTCGCGCAGCGTATTGAGCACAACATCCTTGTCTTCTACCTCAGAGTTGATCTCACCCGAATGGACGTAGCGATGAAGGCTGGAGACAAGCTCGGAAATAGGTTTCCCAGTTTCGGCCATGAGGTTGAGGAGATGGAAGGCAACGAGGGTAGAGGCCTCAGCGTAAGAATTTTCGATAAAGTAGTAGTGACCAGAGAGTTCGCCGGCAAAAATACCCCCGTCATCGCGGAGTTGACGCTTGATAAAGGCATGGCCGACACGACACTCGATAGCGTTTCCACCAGACTCCTCGATAGTTTCTTTGACGGAGCGGCTCGAGCGGAGATCGTAGAGGATGGTGGCACCAGGGTTTTTCTCCAGCACAATTTTGGCTACGAGACCAGTAATGAGATCCATGGGAATCACTTCACCTCGCTCATCAACAAAACCAATACGGTCAGCGTCGCCATCATAGGCAATACCCAAATCTGCATGCTTCTCTTTTACGAACTCACGGAGCTCATCGAGCGTCTCGGTCTTGAGGGGATTGGGTTCATGGACAGAGAACGGCTTGGAGAGGTCGTCATAGAGTTTGTGAACGGTAAGGTTTTCAGGGAATTCATCATACATGGGGAGTTCGACAATACCCATGGCATTGGCGGTGTCTATGGCTAATGTGAATCGTTTGTCTCCGAAATGGGCAAAGGAGGAAAAGTAAGAATAGTAAGCAGGGCGAATATCTTCCTGGAGGACTTGACCTCTGCTTTCACTCGCAGGGAAGTTATTTTGCATTACGAGTTCTCGCAGGTCCAAGAGGCCGGTTTTTTCACCAACAGGGATAGCTTCTTTAAGGTCAATTTTAAAACCATTGTATTCGGGTGGGTTGTGAGAAGCGGTGACAGCAATGGCGAGGTCGATATCGAGACGGCCAGCTGCAAAATGCACCATCGGAGTGGTGACGACACCGAGATCAATCACATCTGCTCCCTGATCGGTAATACCGCGAGAGAGTTCGGTATAGAGAGCTGGAGAAGAAGCTCGGACATCGCGGCCCACGGCAATTTTTTTGGCGCCAAAATGCACTACCACTGCTCGGCCAAGTTTATAAGCGAGATCATCATCAAATTCTTTGCCGTAAATTCCGCGGATATCATAGGCCTTGAAAATCTTCGGTTCAAACATAGGTAAAATTTAAGTGCTTCCAGTATACCATAGTGGTTGAGTGGGTAAATTTCTCTAAAACATGGCTTGTATAAGGCAAAAAATGGCTGTATTTTGCCATTGACATTTTTGTTATCTTATGATAGACTACCGTGTCAACTTTGGGTCTCCCAGGGGCGACAAGTTTTCTGGTTCTTTAATCCCTGACTCGGGGTTCGAGTCGTCTGAATAGGAGGTAGCCATGAACTGGCGCCGCATCATTGCAGGGCTTTGTACTCTGTTGCTCTCATTGGCTACTTCGGCAGCGCCGCTCCCAGTTGAGGACTTCTTTACCTGGATCGAGAAAACGTTTCCGGACGCCTTTCCCAAGGGTCCGAAGACGGCACAGATCGACTTCAGGGGCTGCAAGTTCGACTATCGTGGCGACTACGGCGGCGGCTATTACATCGGTGTGTGCCGGAGCGACGGCTACATCTACAGCTACCGGAGCAACACCGGCGAACTGGTGAAGCACTATCCGGTCGACGACCACAAGTGTGACGCGCGGCCGGATCTCTGTGCGCCGCCGAGTTTTGCTGGTACGATCGTGCTGGCTGATGACGGGCATACTATCAACCCGAACTACAAGGACAACAAGGGTTTGATGGTCTGGGGCGTCGGTCGTGACGGCAACGGCTTCGAGATCCCAGCTTCCGAGATCGAGGCGGTCTGTTTCCACTCCATTCGCCTCAACAACTGGGGCATGAAGACTGGGGTTGGCTGCAACAAGTCCGAGGTGTATCCGAAAGGGGGCGGGTGGTTGTTCAAGATCACTGGGCTTCCCAACAACGACTGCGGTCGTTACACGTTCTGGCGCGGCGGGCTCGAGTACTACTTGGACCTTACGTCGATTACGGGCTACAAGTTCACCGGCCTCAATGCCAAGCTCAACTCGAGTTGCGGCGTGGAGTACGGACCGAAGGGGTTCACACCGGCCAAGGTTTTGGTCGTTCAGGAGCTCGACAAGACCGTCACCATGGTCTGGGACTTCGGTTCTGGGTTCGTGGGCGGTTACGGATCGGCCCAGTTCGACCTTAGCGACAAGGCCAAGACTTACCTTTTCGTTTTGAACGGCAGCCATACCGGCAAGGACTACAAGGATGGCTGGGGCCTGGGTGAAGGTCGTAAGACCACAAGCGGCGACAAGATCGAGCCGTCCGTCAAGTGGGCGTGGCTCGAGATTGATCCCGTCACAGGCAACAGGATTCTGAAGTTCCGGAACTTGGCTTGTACCGACAAGGTCAACGCCACAGCTTATGTGGGCACGGGACCATCTGACAAAGTTGTCTACGACTACGGTCGTGATGGCTTTGGTCTTGCCTGGGCCAGCGTCGGTGGCGATGCCCCATTCTGGACGGCTGGTACGGGCGTGACCATCGACAAGGCTACGAGCCAGCTACACTACGGAGTGCCGTTCTGCACTCAGAAGTAGCCGATCGACGATCGGCCTAACAGGCCACATGTGGTGAACGAACCACGAAAAGGGCGCACACGTTGTGAAACGTTGGGCGCCCTTTGACTTTTTACACTATTCCTGACAGAATCGCTTTGATATTCGGTCGTGTCATTGTGAGGGAGTGAAACGACCGCGGCAATCTCATGCCGAACGAATAGAAAGAGGAGATTGCTTCGCTTACGCTCGCAATGACAAGTAAGATTGTTCTCTGCTCTATCATCTAAAAGCCATCACCTATCACCGATTACCTATGAGCTTGAAAGTTGGAATTGTAGGGTTACCTAATGTCGGCAAATCAACTCTATTTAAAGCCCTGACCAAAAAGTCAGTGGATATTAATAATTATCCTTTTTGCACTATCGAGCCCAATGTGGGAATAGTCGAGGTGCCAGATGAACGACTGGGGAAACTCTCGTCGTTTTCCAAGAGTGTTAAAACGGTGCCGGCTGTTGTTGAGTTCGTTGATATTGCTGGGTTGGTCAAAGGAGCATCAGCTGGAGAAGGTCTGGGGAACAAATTTTTGGCTAATATTCGTGAAGTGGACGCGATTATCCAGGTAGTACGAGTGTTTGAGAATGGTGATATTATTCATGTTCACAACAAAATTGATCCACAGAATGATATCGAGGTAATTAACACCGAGCTTATTCTTGCCGATCTCGAGACAGTAAGTAAACGCAAAGTAAAAACAGCTAAGGAAGCTCGGGGGAATAATAAGGAAGCGCTGATGGAACTGTCTCTCCTCGAAAAGCTGGAGGCAGAACTGCAAGCTGGGAAATTGGCTAATGAATACTTGGCTACACTCACCAACGAAGCCGAACAAAAAATTGCCCGGGGACTGCAGCTTCTGACGGCGAAGCCATTTCTCTATGTCTACAATGTGTCGGATGTGGACGCACCGCTCCCTCCATTACTTGCCGAGAAGCCACATGTCAAACTGGATATTAAAATCGAAGAAGAACTCATTGAGCTTTCGGTTGATGAGGCAGCTGAGATGGGTCTTTCATCACATCTTCCGGATCTCATTCGGGCAGCCTACAAACTTTTGGGTCTTATGACCTATTTTACGACCGGCGATACTGAGTCGCGAGCTTGGACGGTACGGATTGGATCGACAGCGCCCCAAGCGGGAGCAGCGATCCACGGGGATTTCGAAGAGAGATTTATTCGTGCTGAGGTTATTTTGTGGGAAAAACTTCTTGAAGCCGGAAGCTATGCGGCTGCTCGTGAAAAAGGTTGGGTACGCCTCGAGGGAAAGGAGTATATTGTCCAGGATGGAGATGTGATTATCTTCAAAATATAGCAAGAAAATCATCTTTCGTTGTGCGGTAAAAAGTCCAATGGGACTTTTGAAGAAGATGAGATACATAGGTAACACTCTGAAAGGAGCGGATTTGAAGA